>JAZSDS010000092.1:0-9978 GCA_045531275.1 Faecousia sp. | reverse complement strand
CGCTGAGCGGGTAGCTTGTTCAGTCTACCACACAACCTTAGGCTTGTCAAGAACTTTTTTACTTTTCTCTACATTTTTCTTTCGGTCCGTGGCATGCTTTTGCGCCCCCTGCCGGAAGCGCTCGCTTATAATAACAAACACGCTTTCTTTTGTCAAGCGGAAATCGTCAGATTTTAAAAAATTTTTGGAGGTCTCTTCCGAGACCTCCTTTGTATTTTAATTGTATTACTCAGCATCGTCGATAAGTCCGTAGCCACCGTCATTTCTGCGGTAGACCACAGCAAAGGATCCGCCGTTGTCTTCATCCCGGAAGGCAAAAAAGTTATGCTCCAAAAGATTCATCTGCAGCACTGCCTCTTCCCGGGTCATCGGCGAGAAACGGAAGCTCTTGACACGAACAATGTCCAGCTGTTCCTCCGGCTCTTCCACGAAGGAGGTTTCCTCCACGCTGCGCACAAAGGCATCCTGGCGCAATCTGCGGGCAAGACGGGTCTTATTCTTGCGGATCTGACCCTCAATGGTTCCTACCGCTGCGTCGATGGATGCAAACATATCCGAAGTGCTCTCGTGGGCCCGGAACCAGGTGCCTGCACCACGGACGGTGAGCTCCACATTGTTCCGGTTCTTTTCTACAGAAAATACGACAAGTGCTTCCGCGCCCTCCTCAAAGTACCGTGCCAACTTCATTACCTTCTTCTCGGCATAAGCATGGACATTCTGGGGCAGCCTGACCTTTTTCTCACTAAACTGAAACTTCATACGCGGCAACTCCTTTCGTATCACCGATTGCATCGGTGTACTTATATTATAGCACAAATGCTCCTGTGCGACAAGGGTTATCCTTCCGTTTCCTCATCCAGAAGCTCGGTCATTGTTAAATTGTAGATAAGTTCAGCTTTGACTTCAAAGCGCTTGCTCAGGCGGACTGCCTGACGCTGATCCGGTGCCACCAGTTCCAGAGTCATCAAATTGCCCACCTCATCGTCCAAAGACATGACAACAGAGCATTCTCCGTTATCCCGGGGGATCACCTGGGTCTTTACGCAGCTGTTGCGTCGCAGCTGGCGGTTAAACCGATCCACTGCATTTTCTGCCCGCTGCCGAACTGTGAAAGCAACAGAATCCTCCGTAATAGCACCGTCCTGCCGGCCTTTCTCGGTGATCTGGTACCGCTCGCCCTCCACCTGCTCCAGATGCCCGGAGCTTACCAATTCCGGGATAGCGGTACAAACATCAAAATAACTCAGGCACTCATCCTGGTAACACAGCTCATATATCTCCTGGGCAGTCATAGCATAGCTGGTCCTGGCCGCCACGAATAATATCAAAACCTTAACATCCATCATATCATGGATAAAACCATGTCGCTGCATCGCTTTCACCTCTTTTCTTTATTATACTGAAATATTGCGAAAAATCAAGCACATACCGTTTCTTTGTCACATATTCTGTCACGAAAGGGTGATGATTATGAACGGTCATATCTTTTATTCAACCGGGCATACCGATGCCCTGAAATACGCAAAAGAAACGCTTCTTTCAAAGGGCTGTGAATTTTCCGAAGCCCCGGGTTCGTCAGTGACCCATTTACTGCTGGGGGTTCCCAGCTTTGACGCGGACGGGAACCTGAAAGGTGGGGGGTCTATAGAAGGTATTCTGCGGCAGCTTCCACAGGATGTTACCGTCCTGGGCGGCAATCTGAATCATCCGGCTCTGTCAGAAAGAAAAACCATCGACCTTTTACAAGACCCTATTTACCTGGCGGCTAATGCAGATATTACTGCTCATTGCGCCCTGCGCATTGCAATGATGGAGCTTCCCATTACATTAAGAGGCTGTCACGTATTGGTGGTTGGCTGGGGAAGGATCGGTAAGTGCCTGTCCACCCTCCTAAAGCAACTGGGCGCTATTGTAACAGTGGCTGCCAGAAAGGAATCTGACCGGGCCATGCTGCAGGCCCTGGACTTCGATACGGAGGACATCCATGCGCTGGGTTACAGTTTGGTGCGTTACAGAATCATATTTAACACTGTTCCCGTCATGGTTTTGCCCCAGGATTCCCTCCAATACTGCCATGCCGATTGCTTGAAAATTGACCTTGCATCTGCCCCGGGAATGGAGGGGACGGATGTTAAATGGGCCAGAGGACTCCCCGGCAAATACACCCCGGAATCCTCCGGCAAGCTGATCGCGCGCACAGTTCTGCGTCTGTGCCGCGGCACATCATAGGAAAGGAGCATTATTATGAATATCGGGTTTGCCATGTGTGGCTCCCTTTGTACATTCGAAGCCGTTTTTCCAGCAATGGAAGCAGTTGCAAAAGAGCACAGTGTGATCCCTATTTTTTCGCAATCCTCCAGCACCATTGACAGTCGTTTCGGTACAGCTTCCGGGCACATTCGTACCGTTACCGAGATTTGCGGAAAAGTGCCTTTATGTACCATAGAAGAAGTGGAACCCATCGGCCCAAAAAAACTGCTGGATGCACTGATTATTGCTCCCTGCACCGGCAATACCCTTGCAAAGCTTGCTCACAGCATCGCAGATGGGCCAGTAACCATGGCAGCCAAAAGCCATTTGCGCAATGGCAGACCGATCCTGCTGGCCATTTCCACCAACGACGCATTGGCAGGCGCTGCCGAAAATATCGGTAAACTTTTAGGCCGGAAGAATTATTATTTCGTACCCTTCGGCCAGGATGATCCTCAAAGAAAGCCCACCAGCGTTGTGGCAGATTTTTCTAAAATCCTGCCGGCGCTTAACTTCGCTTTGGAGGAAAAGCAGATCCAGCCGATCCTTCTGCAAACTGCGCAATAAGAATGGGGCTGCTCCAGAGGTGGAGCAGCCCCAGATTATTTGCCTGTTGTCATCAGTCCTCAGACAGAAAAGTGTATTTGCTCGTCATTTAGCGCATCCATACTGCGTAGCTGCTCCATTCCGATCAACCGTGCGCCCATTCTTTCCAGTTCCAGACTGGCTTCGCTGCAGTCGTTATAGCAATAAACATCGCTCCAGCCCTGACTGAGATTTCTTTTTGTTCCGTCCCATGTGCCGCCTTTACCAAAGCCGCACTTTGCGACAAAGGTCTTCTGCCCCAGGCTGTGAATAATTCGATTTCGCTGCAACGCCCGCTGGGCTGAAAACGCTACATCAAAACCATCCTCAGAAACATAAAGCAAATTCTCCCGGCCCGGATACCGCTCCAAAGGATCTGCAACCACACTTATGACCTTACCGCCACTGCCCAGGCAGCTCTCTTGGGCTGCACGGTCTGCGCCCCGGGCATTTCCTGACACCAGCACAAAGCCCTGCAGTGCTGCCTGCCTACCCACTTCTCTGGCAAATTCCAGATTTTCTCCGTCCAGTTCCCGGGAACCCACAAGGGCCACCGCAGGCATGTCCAAAAGTCCGGCATCCCCCTTGATCCAAAGGACGCCGGGGGCATCGAGGCCCAGGCACCGGCGCAAACGCACCGGATACCCGTCAGTAACACGGGTGATAGGCACACAATCCTTTCTTGCTGCTTTTTCCAAGTACCACGCAAGCTGATCCTCCTGATTAAGCAGGTCAAAAACACGCTGGGCCGAGGGGCGGTTGTAACCCAAGTCCATCAGATCTTCCACCGTCACTTGCCCTTCTCTTTGCGTAAGCTGGGATGCGGCAACGCACTGGGCAAGAAGCCGAAGCTGTGGCACTGTAAGCACCTTTCGCTGAGGATCCCCCAGATGAGAAGTCAGCAGCAGGAATCCCTTTTCCCGGGCAGTCAACGGAATCTCCTCTTTACAGGCGCAGGCGTTTTCGTCTGCTCCTCGGTCAGGCTGCCATCCTCACCCAGAACCATAGGCCTTATGTGGTAGTTGGAGAACTTTGCAATTTCATCCAGCTTTGCTTTTTCCGGGAAGTTTCCCACAACGGAATAGGCCACACCTTTACGCTTAGCTCTGCCGGTTCTGCCAATGCGGTGGACATAATATTCATTTTCCGCTGGTACATCAAAGTTAATGACGCAGTCTACATCGTCAACATCAATACCTCGGGAGGCCACATCCGTAGCAATCAGCACAGCCAGCTTGCCGTCTCTGTAACGCTGCATGGTCTTCTCCCGCTGGCCCTGACGGATGTCGCCATGTATGCAGTCACAGTCCAGACCGGCGCGGCGAAAATCATCGCTGAGCCGCTGGCACATGTGCTTAGTATTGCAGAAGATCATCACCCGCTCAAAACCCTGGGTGCGGATCAGCCGCAGCGTGGCCTCTGTTTTCTCCAAGGGAGTTACGGTGATACTAAACTGGTCGATGTCCGGGCGATCCTCCTGCTTGGGCTCCACCGTTATCTCCACCTCGTCACGCTGATACATCCAGGAAACCGTCATAACCTCCTGGGAAATAGTAGCAGAGAACAGACCCAAATTGCGGCGATTCTTCACTTTCTCGATGATGCGGGTAACATCCTTAAAAAAGCCCATATCCAGCATTCTGTCCGCCTCGTCCAGAACCACTGTCTGGATCTTATCAAAGCGGATATTCTTACGGTTGTAATGGTCCATAAGACGGCCGGGTGTGGCCACCACGATCTGGGGCTTTTTCTCCAGTTGCTTCGCCTGCCCCACAATTCCCGCGCCGCCGTACAGTACCGCCACACGGATGCCCTGGTAATAGGTAAGCAATCCCCGCAGCTCATCTCCGATCTGGATAGCAAGCTCACGGGTAGGCGCCAAAATCAGGCCCTGGATCTCCTGACATTCCGGATCCACATGCTCGATCATGGGAATTCCGAAAGCAAAGGTCTTACCGGTGCCTGTGGGCGCTTTTGCTATCACATCTTTCCACTGCAAAAATTCCGGGATCGCCTGCTGCTGGATGGTGGTGGGGTAGCCGTAGCCCTTTTTCTCCAGAGCCTTCAGCATCGCTTCAGACAAGCCCAGGTCCTTAAATGTAATGTTCTGCTCCATCTTTATCGTCCTTTTATGTTTTGTTTTCCCTATTGTAGCAGTTTTCCCCCAATTATGCAACTATCCGGTTTCGGTATCCTGTTATAGGAAATTTAAGAAAGAACCATTTGTAAACAGTGGACAAACAGGAGAAAATATGCTATATTTTATGGTGATATTTTGTGTTCTGTGAAAAACAGAGGAGGGCTGTAAAAAATGGGTAAGCTAATTGTGATCGAGGGAACCGACGGTTCCGGCAAGTCTACACAGTTTCGGCTTATGTCCGAGCATCTGGAACGGGATGGAATTGCTTTTAAGCATCTGGTATTTCCCCGCTACAGCGAGGAAAGCTCCGCACTGATCCGAATGTATCTGGGCGGCCAGTTCGGCACAACCCCCTCTGATGTAAACGCCTATGCAGCGTCCTCTTTTTACGCTGTGGACCGCTATGCATCCTACAAAATGGACTGGGGCCAGTGGTATGAATCCGGTGGACTTGTTCTATCCGACCGTTATACCACCTCCAACGCCGTACACCAGGCATCCAAAGAAACCGGTGCAAACCGGGAAAGATACTTGCAATGGCTGTATGACTTTGAGTATGACAAACTGGGTCTCCCCCGCCCCGACCTTGTGATATATCTGGATGTTCCCACGGATTATACAGAAAAGCTTCTGCGCAGCCGTGAGGCAAATACCAACACCCAGGCAGACATTCACGAACAGGATATGCAGTACCTTGCCACCTGCCGGGAATGTGGCCGCTCCGCTGCGGATTTTTACGGCTGGAAAGTGATCCATTGTGTCCGGGACGGCGCTATGCGCACTATCGAAGATATTCATCAAGAAATCTACGCCGCTGTAAAGCAGTGTCTGGAGGATTAAGCTATGGTATATATACTGTTGGGCAACGGCTTTGAAGAAACAGAAGCCATAACCCCCTTGGATCTGCTCCGCAGAGCGGATATCCCTGCACTGACTGTAGGCATTCAAGGAAAGACCGTCACCGGAAGCCACGGCATTGGCATCCAGGCAGACATTACATTGGGCGAAATGGATCTGACAGAAATGGATATGCTGGTGCTACCCGGCGGTCTGGGCGGCGTAGCTTCAATCCGCGGCAGCCAGGCTGCCATGGACGCACTGGCCTTCGCATGGGAAAACGGCAAGTTTGTGGCCGCTATTTGCGCCGGTCCTACCGTTCTTGCCGATCTTAAAATAACCGACGGGCTGGCCGCCACATGCTATCCCGGCTGCGAAGAGAATATGGGCAGTGCAAAAATGGTTGCCGGGGCGGCCAGTGTCCGTGATGACCGGGTGATCACCGGCACATCCGCCGGCTGCGCTGTTCCCTTTGGTCTGGCACTCATTGAATCCCTAAAAGGCAAAGAGGCCGCAAAGACGGTAGCAGATCAATTTGTGATCCGCTGACAGGAGGTACTATTATGGACAAGCAACATAACGATCCGGCGCAGGATAACTGGCTGGACGACATCTTGGGAAAGCAGCAGACTGTGGAGAACATCGGTCCTGATGAGACTGCCGTGGCTTCTGCCGGTCTGACCCACCCGGACGATTTGGAATTTGAGCGGATCATACAGGAAGCCATTGCCCAGACATGGGGCGAAGATCCCGTTACAGAGCAGAATCCTTCTGACGATCCTTCTTCCACCCAATTCTTTTCTCCCCAGCAGGAGACCCAACCGGAGCCGGTTGAGGAAAAACCAAAGACCGCTTTTATCCAGAAGCTGCGTCCCAAAGCCAAAAAGGGTTACGGACTGTTGGGTATTCCCCACATCCTATCCACAGTCATCTGGCTTGTGCTCATCGTTGCCATTGGCATCTCTCTGGGACGGACCGCATGGCTTTGCGCTGCAGATCTTCTGGCTCTGGGAAAAGAAGGTCAGGAAGTTACCATCACCATTGACATATCCGACAACATCTCCGACATTGCCGAGAAACTGGAAAAGGCTGGCATGATTCGCTACCCCTCCCTCTTTAAGGCCTTTGCCGACCTTACTGGAAAAGGCGGCAACATTCTCTCCGGCTCCATTACCTTCAGTGGAGAGACGGTCTACGACTATAATGCACTGATAAACGCCATGTCTTATAAAGGCGGTTCCAATGTCACCGTGGAGGTTATGATCCCGGAGGGTTACTCCTGCGCCCAGATCTTCGCTTTGCTGGATGAAAAGGGTGTTTGCACCGTTTCGGATCTGGAAGCCTATGCCGCTGACGGCGAGCTGGATGAATACTGGTTCCTGAAGGATGTAAAGCGTGGTCACAAATACTGCCTGGAGGGTTTCCTCTTCCCGGATACCTACGAATTCTATTTAGAGGACGAGCCCAGACGGGTACTGGAGAAATTCCTGGACGATTTTGATTACCGCTTCACCGAGCGTATGTCCGACAAACTGAAGGCTCTCAATGAAAAGACCGGTCTGGGTCTTTCCCTGCGGGAAGTCATTATCATGGCCTCCATTATCGAGAAGGAAAAGGCGGCTGATGCGGAAGGCTATACCATTTCCTCCGTTTTCTACAACCGTCTGACCCACGCAAGTTCTTATCCTTTCCTGAACTCTGATGCAACGATTCTGTACGCCACCGACTATTATAACGCCGGCGAGCTGGTCACCGATGCCCAGATCAACGCAAGCCCCTTTAACACCTACACACAAAGGGGTCTGCCTCCCTCACCCATTGCTAACCCCGGTCTGTCCAGTCTGGACGCTGCTCTGGAGCCTGAGGATACCAGTTACTATTACTTCGTTCTTAACAGAGAAACAAACCGTCATGTGTTCGCCAAAACCTATGATGAACACCAAAGAAATCTATTGGAGTTGGGTTATTGATGGGTAAGATCGAGCTTCTCAGCCCTGCCGGGGATATGGAACGGCTAAAAATGGCTGTATTATACGGCGCAGACGCCGTTTACCTGGCAGGCACAGACTTTGGTATGCGCTCCTTCGCCGGAAACTTCACCCCGGAGGAGCTGCCAAAAGCAGTGGAATTTGCCCACAACCACGGCGTTAAGGTCCATGTGACCGTTAACACCATGCCCCGGAACAACGAGATTGCAGAACTGCCTGCCTATTTAGAGCGGCTTCAGGCCGCAAAGGTGGACGCGCTGATCCTGGCGGATATGGGCGCATTTACACTGGCAGGAAAATATGCCCCCGGCTGCGCCCGGCATATCTCCACCCAGCAGTCCATTGCAAATTACGAATGCGCCAAGGCCTGGTACGACCTGGGCGCACAGCGGGTGGTTCTGGCAAGAGAACTGAGCCTGGAGGAAATTCGCACCATCCGGGAAAAGACACCAAAGGAACTGGAAATCGAAACCTTTGGTCACGGTGCCATGTGCGTCAGCTATTCCGGCAGATGCCTCCTCAGTAACTATATGACCGGCCGGGACTCCAACCGCGGTTCCTGCGCCCAGCCTTGCCGCTATCAATACGCCCTGATGGAAGAAAAACGCCCCGGCGAATACTTCCCTGTTTATGAAGACGAGAAGGGCACATACATATTGAATTCCAAGGATATGTGCATGATCGACCACTTGCAGGAACTGCAGGATGCCGGTGTAGACTGCATTAAAATTGAGGGCAGAGCAAAATCCGCTTATTATGCGGCCATTGTCACGGGCGCTTATCGGCATGCCATTGACGATCTGGCCGCAGGAAGGGCTGTTGATCCCGTATGGCGGGATGAAGTGGACCATGTTTCCCATCGGATATACTCTACAGGCTTCTACTTTGGCCACCCCGGCCAATATACAAAGAACTCCCGCTACATCCGGCAGTGGCAGGTTTGCGCCATTGTAGAAAGCTGTGACGAAAACGGGTTAGCGCTGTGCAGCCTGCGGAACAAATTTGCCCAGGGTGATGCTCTGGAAGCGGTGGGTCCCGACACAAAGCCCTTTGCTTTTACCGTGGAATCTATGGAGGATATGGAGGGCAACGCTCTCACCGAACCCAGAACGCCCCAAATGCGTTTTACCTTGCAGCTTCCCCGGCAGGTTCCTGCCTATACGATCCTGCGCAGAAGTGTGGATCTGTCCCCTTAAATAAAAACAGACCGGGTACTTGCAGTACCCGGTCATTCTTATAGGTTTCTTTCTTATAATTCGTAATCCGCAGCAACACGGGTCTCCAGGAAGTGGGTGAAATGGCTCTTTGCTTCCACATGAAGAGGATGGACCGCATAGTTCAGCAATGCCTGCTTGCTCTCAAACTCAGAATACAGAGCATAGTCCATCCCCTCAAAGGCCTGGCGGATCTCCAGATGCAGAAGGCCGGGAATCTTACCTACCAATGGCTCCAGAACAGAAGCAATGATCTTTACAGCAGCCGTCTTGTCAACGTTCTCTTTAAAGTTATATAAAACAATATGCTTTACCACAGTGATCCTCCTTATTAATTATAAGCAAATACCGGAATCGGCAGTGCCGATTCCGGTATGTAGCGGAAAATTATTCAGCCTCAGTCTCGGCCTCGACCTCGGTGGTCTCCTCAGTCTCAGTCTCTTCCTCATCCTCCAGCAGAGCACGGATGGACAGGGAGATGCGCTTGTTCTCTGCGTCAACATCAGTAATCATAACCTGAACTTCCTGACCCTCGCTCAGCACGTCCTCGGGCTTGCCGATGCGGCGGTTAGCGATCTGAGAAATGTGGATCAGGCCGTCAACACCGGGGATGATCTCAGCAAAAGCGCCGAAGGTCATCAGCTTGACGATCTTAGCAGCCACAACATCGCCTACATTGTAGCCAGTCATGAACTGATTCCAGGGATTCATCTCTGCAGTCTTGTAGCCCAGAGAGATCTTGCGCTTCTCAGCGTCGAAGGAAATAACATAAACATCGATCTCGTCGCCGACCTTAACAACATCAGCAGGAGTCTTGATGCGATTCCAGCTCAGCTCGGAAACATGGACCATGCCGTCCACACCGCCGATGTCCACGAATGCGCCGTAAGAGGTCATGGACTTTACAACGCCCTTGTAGATCTTGCCGACCTCGATATCGTTCCACACCGCCTCAGCAGCAGCG
>JAZSDS010000028.1:0-3067 GCA_045531275.1 Faecousia sp. | reverse complement strand
ATCGATATGGCATCCTTCTCCAGCTGGGACTTCTATATGGACTCTGCCTACGGCTTCCACTTCTTTGCCGACGGCAACGGTGATATTACCCATAGTTATACCGTTGAGGAAGGCTCTGCTCTGGATGTGAAGCTGATCCGTGGCACAAAGGACTATGAATATAATTCTGTGTTCTTTGACGCACCGGACTTCGAGGTGTTCTACGGCACCGCCTATGGCAATGCTGCCGGTTCTGTAACTACTGACAGCGAAGGCTGTGCATCCATTACACTCCCCTCTGCCGGCACATGGTATGTCTGGTGCGACGGTGGCTATGGTGCGGAATATCCCGATGCTATTGTTTCCGCTCCCGGCTATGCAAAAGTGACTGTTACCAGTGGAGAGGAATACGAAACGCCCCGTCAGCCTCAGGATGTTTCCGCTGTGCTGAATGCTACCATGGCACAGCTTGCTACCACCGTCACCGAGCCTGTTTTCGGCACCACTGCCGGTGAGTGGACGGTGCTGAGCCTGGCTCGCGGCAACTACTACGCCAAGAACAATGCCTACTTCACCGATTACTATGACCGCATTGTGGAGACTGTCAACACCACCGCAACCTCTGTCAATATGAGCGGCGCTCTGCACAAGAACAAGTCCACCGAAAACTCCCGTCTGATCGTTGCCCTGTCTGCCATCGGCAAGGATGCCACCTCTGTGGGCAACTGGGATCTGGTGGAGGCATACAGTGCCAACGGCTTTAGCTGGATCAAGAAGCAGGGTCTCAACGGCACCATCTGGGCGCTGATCGCTCTGGATTCCAACAATTATACAACCACCGACACCACAATCCGTCAGCAGTGTGTAGATGAAATTTTGGCAAAACAGCATGATGACGGCGGCTGGGCACTGCAAGCCAATCTGACCTATGCCTCCGACCCCGATGTGACCGGCATGGCACTGACCGCACTGTATCCCTATCGCAATCAGCCGGAGGTTGCTGCCGCTGCGGAGGAAGCCTTTGCTTGCCTGTCCGCTATGCAGCACGATAACGGTGCCTTTGCTTCCGGCGGCAGTGAATGCTCCGAAAGCTGCTCCTGGGTGATCGTTTCTACTACCACTTGGGGCATCAATCCCGATACCGACAGCCGTTTCATCAAGAACGGTAATTCTGTTGTAGACGCTCTGCTGACTCACTATCTGGAAGATTCCGCTACATTCCAGCACATCGTAGGCGCAGGTAGCAACGCTATGGCCACCGACCAGTCCTGCTATGCACTGGTTGCCTATGACCGTTTTGTGAACAATGAAAAGGCTCTGTTTGACTATTCTGATGTAAACTTCGAAGAAACCGTTGTTGCCGGCAAACCTACCGCTACTTTGGGTCTGCCTGCACAGATCACCGACGATGTAGGCAAAACCTTTAATGCAGTCATCACGCTGGATCAGTGGGACAATACCGCAGGCTATAAGCTGATTGACTTTATTGTGAATGTTCCGGAAGGACTGAGCGTTACCGGAGTAACTGCCGGCAGCCGGTTAAGCGGTGGCGAGGTCAGTTATCATTTGGATGAAGACGGCAAGCTGCGCGTTGTGTACTTTGATGCCAACAATCATAGCAACATTACTGTTGTTGGTAACGCAGAAGGCAACGCATTCCCCGCACAGTTCTTCACCATTACCTTCCAAGTTGATGCTGCCGCTGTGGGCGAACAGAAAGCGATCAGTATCGGTGGTATGTCTGTCAAGCTTACCTCCGATTCTAATGACGAAAGCGCTATGGTAGTCGTAAATACCGCTACCGCCGCAGGTAATATTGAAGTTGTAAAGGGTATTTCTTATAGTGCCATTTGCCTGTATACCGGTGATGATATTGACCTGATTCCGTCCACCAAGAAAGCTGTTGCCGTGTCTGTGGTTGGCATTGCAAATGCAACCAAGCTGACATACAACGATGGCACCAATCAGTACACCTTTAAGTACAGCGAAGAGATCTTTGCAAAAACCGGTGTTGCCATCTATGTAGCATTGGTGGATGCGTCCATCGATATGGCGCAGTTTGCAACCAAAGCGAACTTCACCTTGGCAGAAGATGCTGCTGCCCAAATCACCTTTGGTGATACCAACAGTGACGGTGTGATCAACGCACAGGACGCACTGAACGCTGTGGATGCCTGGCTGCGCAAGGGTGATGCACCTACCGACGATCAGATCCTTACAATGAACGTCAATGGTGATAGCCGCATCAATACCTTTGATGCTCTGGGTATTGTAGAAGCCTTCGTGAACAAGAGCGAATACCTTGTTGTTACCAAAGCTGCTACATTGACCACCAATCCCTAAAAAACTGATGGGCGGGGTTTATCCCCGCCCACTTTAAGGAGTGTTTCTATGAAAAAGTTTCTTAAAAAGAGATGGCCTTGGATCGTGGGTATCTGTGTCCTGATAGCAGCAGTTATCGTACTTTTGACACAGTGTAACAAAAGGAGTGAACTCCCAATTCCCGGCGAGCCTACTTTGATTGTGGAAACGCCCCAAAAGCTTTCTGTATCCCAGACAGAGGAATTCACATTGGATGTAACCATTTCCCAACTGGGAGATGCCCGTTACCCCGCAATGAGTATGAGTATTGCTTTTGATTCTTCCAGACTGGAATTTCTGGGTGTGGAGGAAGGCAACATTTTTATTTTGAGTGACGAAAACAGCTCCGGGCAAAAGCTTCCTGATTGGAGCTGCAACGTGCAAAACAGTAACGATACCGGTTCAATCAACATTATGTATTTGGATATGACCGGTGGTAAAAACGCATTTACCAAAGAGCTTTTGGCTGACGATTACAATGTAGTACTGCGGCTGAAATTCCGTCTCCGGGGAAGCGCAAGACCGGGAGATGTCCTTGATTTGATAGTAGAGGATGCAGTATTTGCCGCATCCGACGAAACCCAAAGTCTTGCTATGACTACGGACACCTTGAAGGTCAAAAACGGCAGACTGGTGATTGGAGAATAATGATGAAGAAAATACTGAGTCTATTATTGGCTTTTATTATAATGCTTTCTCTATGCGCCTGTGAGGGCAACTGGGAAAG
>JAZSDS010000019.1:0-3223 GCA_045531275.1 Faecousia sp. | reverse complement strand
GAAACGCCGAAAACTTCCTCCAGGGTGTGAACCAGCTCGGACAGCTCCAGAACGGTCAGGCCCTTTACTTCCTCAACGAGAGCAGTGACTTTTTCACTAGCCATTGTAAAATCCTCCTAAATATAAATGTTTGTAATAGTGTGTTGATTTGTGAATGAATTAAGCTTCTGTGGTTTCAGTAGCCTCGGTAGCTTCAGCAGCGGGTGCTTCAGCTTCTGCGGCGGGAGCATCAGCAGCTTCTGCAGCAGCGGGGGTCTCGCCACCCTCTTCCTTCTGAATACGGATCTGATCCAGAACGAAAGCCAGGCTGGAGATAGGAGCCAGGAAGGTACCCAGAACCTGGGCAACCAGAGCGTCCTTACCGGGCAGTTCGCCGAAGCCGCTCAGCTGCTCTGCGGACAGAACGCTGCCTTCAACGATGCCACCCTTGATGCTCAGGGCGATCTTGTTCTTCTTGGCGAACTCGCAAACGATACGAGCGGGAGCGATGGGATCGCCGGTGGTGCTGGCCATTGCGGTAGTGCCGTTGAGAACCTCGTCGAAGTCGTAGCCGTTTTCCTTGGCTGCGAAACGGGTCAGAGTGTTCTTAACAACGGTGTACTCAACACCAGCGTCGCGGAACTGCTTACGCAGGTCGGTGTCCTGAGCGACATTGATACCCTTGTAGTCAACAAAAACAACGGAGGTAGCCTCCTTGATCTTGCCGGACAGGGTTTCAACAACAGCCTTCTTGCTCTCAAGAACCTTTGCGTTGGGCATGTGTTTCACCTCCGAAAATAAAAAGTGTCTTCCTGCCAGAAGACAGAAAGACACGCAGAAAAACATTATCAGCGCACCTCGGCAGGATTTATGGCAAGCCAACCTGCTGTCTTTGGCAACTCGTATATATTACCAGTATAATCTATAAAAGTCAAGAGTTTTTTTCGAGAAATGAAATTATTTCATGGAATTTTCCAATGCTTCCAGCTTTTTGGACAGTTCTTTGAATCTTTTAGCGTTGGATTCGTATTCCAGCTCCAGATCCTGGGTCAAATTGTATACGCCGATGGACATAAGTACAGACACGCCGGTGGATGTAACCAGATACAGGGCGACCTTGAAGATCATGGTGAAGCTTAACCCGGAGGTGGGGAAGTACAAGATGAACATCAGCAGGGCGAAAATGTTAAAGGCTACCATGATAATGCTGATAACAGATAAATGCTTGGCAGTTGTGTACATAGAGCGCACCTCGAATATTATTTTTCTCATTATAAATCTGAACAATATGGGTGTCAAGTGTTTTTACAACTGCTGGGGTGAACGAAAAATAAGAGGATAATGCGCAAAATAGATAAAATTGTAGCGAAAACATTGTGAAAGTTACCATATATACATTGATATGCTGCTGTGGTAAAATAACAGTACAAAGAACAAGGGGTGATGCCATATGAAAGACAGAAAGACTGTGCGGTACAGCTTTAGGTTTCGTTGGCATAAAGCCTATGCTAAAGGATAACCTTTAGGATAATAAGACGCATAAGCTGTACTGTACGGAAGTCAGCTTATGCGTTTTCAATTTAGGTTTGATACGACGCCGTTTACGGCGCAGGAGAAAGGAGTTTGTATGGGTTATCCGTATTTCAATCCCCCAGGGACACAGAAGATGAATACCATTGAGCAGGGCCATTATTTTGTGCCAACAGCAGGTGTAGAGCCCGATTCCGTAAAAGAAGTGGAAAATATCCGTTGGGTAAAGATCAAAAGGGCAGTTAAGATCGTTGCGATAGTCCTGGGTGCTGTCGTGTTCGTAATAGGGGGTTACTGGGCGATTATGAACGCTCTGTAGAAACTGTTGCTAGACATTGGAAGCTGCTGATCTATCGCTGACAGGAAAGGAGGCTCCTTTATGAATTCTGATAGACTTGCAAATCCCTTCCCTGCAAATGAGGACGGTGCGCAGTATGTTTTGCAGGGCAGATACGTTATGCCGGCACCCAATGCACAAGGAGCGAAAAGACTAAGTAAAAGGGCGTTAAGGATCATATCCGTTGTCTCCTGTGTGGTGGTTGTTGCACTGGCTGTGATGGCGTTCTGGCTTGGAAACACGGACCGGTATGAAGTGCCCCAATATAACGCCCTTTCCGGTGTGATAGGGCAGGACTACGAAAAGGTGCTGTCTCAGCTTGATCCCCAGCCCGACAGCGTGGAAGAAATTGCCCCAGGAATATATCGAATCCCTGATTATTGCAGTTATGCCGGTGTGGGATTTGATCTGCTGCTGTATTTTGAGGAGAATGAAAAACTTCTCTGTGGATTTGGTTATGAAGCAAGGTATAGCGAAACGCCTGAAAAGACCGCTGCCGATCTTGCAGGAGTGATGAAAAGGCTGGATATATTTGTGTATGGAACCCATATACATGATGAAAGCTGCTGTTTGAGATTAGATAAGAAATCCCTGGAGAAGGAACTGAAGGTGCCTGTAGCCTTCCAGGCCTATAAGACCTGTGACCTGACTCCCATAAAAACCGGTGCGCCTACTGCTGTTTCTGAATATATGGAGCATTTACAGGATGCGCTGTTCTGGGAGGGCAATGTAGCCGGATTTGTAACTGTACCTGCAGCATACTACGGGGATATCCTGTTGGAGTATGAACCCCAGGATGGGCAGGTAGCTATCATCCTGCAATTTATGATACAGCCCCGCCGCAGCGGATTGTTGGATTCCTGATGCCTTTTAGGTTGGCAGAGAAAAGACAATAAAAAACGCCTGAGGTCAAGTGACCTCAGGCATTTTTGTTGAATAAATTAGGCGTACTTGGTGGTGTTGACCTTAACGCCGGGGCCCATGGTGGAAACGACCACGCAGGACTTGATATACTGGCCCTTGGCAGCAGCGGGCTTTGCCTTAACAACAGCCTGCATCAGGGTGTCCATGTTCTCGGTCAGCTTTTCAGTGCCGAAGGAAACCTTGCCGATGGGGCAGTGGATGATGTTGGTCTTGTCCAGACGGTACTCGACCTTACCGGCCTTGATCTCCTGAACAGCAGCGCCAACATTGGGGGTGACGGTGCCAGCCTTGGGAGAGGGCATCAGACCCTTGGGGCCCAGAACCTTACCCAGACGGCCAACCAGGCCCATCATGTCGGGAGAAGCGACGACTACGTCGAACTCAAACCAGTTCTCCTTGGTGATCTTGTCAACCAGCTCCATGCCGCCAACATAGTCAGCGCCAGCAGCCTTA
>JAZSDS010000068.1:0-18653 GCA_045531275.1 Faecousia sp. | reverse complement strand
GGAAAAATCGTACTCCTCCTCCCCCTCTTCAAACACAAGCAGTAGCGTACGCTCGCCTGCGTTAAAGCGGGGATCTTCCAGCGTCTCCTGAATGAATTTTGTTTTGCCGGAATCCAGGAAGCCCGTAAATACATAAACAGGAATCTGAACCATAATTACACTCCAAACAGTGCTGCAATATCCGCCTCGTCCAATTCTGAGCCGATGACGCACAGCTTGCCGGTAACAGCTGCAGTGCCGGTACGCACGTCAGCCTCACCGGGCACATAATCAAAATGGATCCAGCCACCGTCCTCACCGGCTACGATGCCCTTTGCCCGGAGCACAAAGCCATATTCCCGGGAGTCCAGCTTTTTCAGCGCCTGCTCAATGGCATAGCGGGTAAACTTCTTGGCTGTCTCCATCCCCCAAGAAGTAAAGACCTCATCTGCATGATGGTGGTGCGCATGGTCATGGTCGTGACCGCAGCAGCAGTGATCCTCGTCGTGATGGCGATGCTCATGGTGATGCTCATGGTCATGACCGCAGCAGCAATGGTCCTCATCATGGTGATGATGCTCGTGGTGGTGCTCATGATCGTGACCACAGCAGCAGTGGTCCTCATCATGGTGATGGTGGTGCTCATGGGTAAGCTGCTCCAGCTCTGCAGACAGGGAGGCTTTCCCCTCCATAGCCTCCATGATCTGAGCCCCTGTAAGCTGGTCCCAGGGTGTTGTTACGATAGTTGCTTCAGGGTTATGCTCCCGAAGAAGCGCAACTGCATTATCTAGCTTTTGCTGAGGAATTGCGTCTGTTCTCGACAGGATAATAGTGGAAGCCGTCTCGATCTGGTTGTTGTAGAATTCGCCAAAATTCTTCATATAGACCTTGACTTTTCCAGCGTCTACCACAGCCACTGTGCTGCCCAGGGTAACGCCGTTGCCGGTAACCTTCTTTACCGCCGCGATCACATCGGACAGCTTGCCTACGCCGGAGGGCTCAATGATAATGCGATCCGGTGCGTATTCGCCGATAACCTGTGTCAGCGCCTTTCCAAAATCACCAACCAGGCTACAGCAGATACAGCCGGAATTCATTTCCGTAATGTTGATGCCTGCATCCTGCAAAAATCCGCCGTCAATTCCAATCTCACCAAATTCATTCTCAATGAGGACCAGCTTTTCCCCGCAGTAGCTTTCCCCGATCATTTTCTTAATAAGGGTCGTTTTTCCTGCTCCCAAAAAGCCGGAGTATATATCGATCTTTGTCATTATTGTCCACCTTCTGTAATATTTTTTCAATTTATTATACCACCCTGCGACAAAGAACACAAGAAAAAATAATCCGCCTGCCTCGACAGTTTTTTCTTGTATCTTCCCATATGTGTGCGGTAGCGTATATACAGGCGGACATTCTCCCCGAATGCGACAAACCGCCAAACCCCCCGCTGCGTTTCTCCCACGCAGCGGCGGCTTGCTTTAATGTCAGGAAATAGGGATCAACAGCATTTGCTCTGCATCCGGTTCCTGTTGCAGATTATTGGCATTGCGGATCGCCTCCACCGTAGACCCGGTCTGCTTGGCAATGTCCCAGAGTTCGTCTGTTCCGGCTCTGCGGAGGATCAGGCTGGGGCGGTTGGGGTCCGGCTCTGCAGCCTCGGACATTTCCAGCCCCATAACCATGGGAAGCCCCTGCTGGGCTGTAGCCATCGCATCCAGGCGCAGATCCGCCCGAACGGAAGCGTTGTCTCCGCCGGTCGTTACCTGAGGCTTTCCGGTTTGCTGCACAACTGCCTCCACAGCAGTATCCATGTCAGCGACCATCTCCCAATTTTGCTCCCAACGGGAAACCCCACTTTCCGGTTGCCCGTTATCGTCATAGCCCAGCGCCTGGAAAACCCCGGTCATTTCACCGGTGACCCTGTCCCCATCCCTGTAAAACCGGGGATGATCCGGCCAGAAGGAAACATCTACCGCTGCATTCCCACCCATTTGGATAGTCCCCTCAGGATGCAATGTCTCCGATTGGGAATCCAGCACAGCAGGCAGCATCAGATGTGTTCTTTGGGGCACAACAGTGCGAACAGGACTGTAAGCATCCTGGACCAGTTCCACCATAGGCCGGTCATAAACCACATACTGACCAGTTAATCCCGCCCGCAAATTAAAGGATTCCTCCTGCCCCTGCTCCAGCTCCAGCCCGGTTACCGCAAGGCATATCCGCGCCAGGGCATCCTGGTCGTATTCCTTATCCAACTGAGCAAACTGGGAGAAGGGAACCTCAAAATCCCAGCTATGGAGCTGACCCTCAGGGCCGGTATATAGAATATGCAGCATTGCATTGCCATGAAAGACAATCTTGTCTGATACGATCTTCTGCTCCACAACCTCCGGGCGTAATTCGTAACGGACCAGTCGCTCCAGAGTCGGCGCTGTCGCAGGCAGCGACAGGGTCTCTTCCAGGTTAAAGCCTTTTTCTCCCGCCTCTCTGGGCATCTGCATGGGGTATGTATTTTTAAGCAGCTGCACATCCTCAGGCAATTCCCCAGGTTGATACAACTCTGCCTCACCAGGCACCATGGCTTCCCCCAGAATCCCGATGCCTGCTCTGACCATAAGCTTTCTTGCCGACACAGACCGGGCATCTACTCCACGCAGAAGTGGCGACACACAGATGGATCCGTCCCTTTCCGCATCCGGAAAGTCCCACTTCATCTGGAACGGGATCCAGGATTCGATGCTCTGGGGCATGCTGCCATCCTCGGGCTGATAAAGAACCCAGGTCATCACACCGCCGGAAGCGCTCATTCCCGAAGAACGCCATTCCTTTCCCCGGACCAAAAGCTGTCCCCAACTGGCCAGAACTCTGCCAATATCCGGCATGCCATCCGGCAACCTGACCTCCTGGGTCAATTCCTGATTCTGTACCTCCCGAATTACTGATTTCAGGCACGGGATCACCGTTTTATTGAACTGCAATTCCAAATAGATCACTCCTTATCCCAATTCGTTGGTAAAGTATATTATTATCGGGACAAGTCTATGCCTATCTTTTTCTCACCACACCGCAGCCCACAAAAATCAACGCAAAACCAAAGCAATGGGCAAAAAAACCGCCCTCTATCCAAAGCCCTATAAGCAAACCCATGCCAAAAGCTAGCAGTATGCACCCCCATAGCTGATTATGCCGGCACATAAAAAACACCCCCTGCAGGATTCTATGCAGGGGGTGTTAAAATATTAACCGCCGAGATATGCCTTGCGCACTTCGTCGCTGTTCGCAAGCTCCATACCGGTGCCGCTGAGGGTAATGTTGCCTGTTTCCAGCACATATGCCCGGTCTGCGATCTTCAGTGCCTTGCTGGCGTTCTGCTCAACCAGCAGGATAGTAGTTCCTGCCTGGTGGAGTTCCTTAATAATATCGAAAATCTGATCCACAAGGATAGGAGCAAGACCCATGGAAGGCTCGTCCAACATAAGCAGCTTAGGATGGCTCATAAGGGCTCGACTCATGGCGAGCATCTGCTGCTCACCGCCGGACAGTGTGCCGGCGATCTGTTTGCGGCGCTCCTTCAATCTGGGGAACAGGGTAAACATCCGCTCCAAATCTGCCTTAGAAACCTCTTTCTTTGTGAAAGCGCCCATTTCCAGATTGTCCTGTACGGACATCTGCAGAAAGATCCGTCTGCCCTCGGGAACATGGGCCAGACCCTGGCGGACCAGCTTGTGGGCATCTGTGTGGGCAATGTTGTTGCCGTCAAAAATCACAGAGCCGGTACGGGGGTGCATCAAGCCGGAAACGGTTTTCAGAATGGTACTCTTGCCGGCACCGTTTGCGCCGATCAGCGCAACGATCTCGCCCTCACCCACTTCAAAGGATACGCCCTTTACCGCATGGATGGCACCGTAGTATACATGCATATCTTCAACTTTCAGGATCGTACTCATTTTACTCTTCCTCCTTGCCAAGATATGCTTCAATGACCGCGGGATTTGCCTTGATCTGCTCCGGTGTTCCCTTTGCGATAATGCGTCCGTAGTTCACTACAACGATGCCTTCACATACATTCATCACCAGGTTCATATCATGCTCGATAAGGAAAATGGCGATCTGGAATGTGTCACGGATGCGGCGGATCTGATGCATCAGCTCTTCTGTTTCTGTGGGGTTCATGCCGGCAGCCGGCTCATCCAGCAAAATTATAGAAGGATTAGATGCCAAAGCCCGGGCAATCTCCAACCGGCGCTGGACGCCGTAAGGAAGAGAACCTGCCTTGGTGTTGGCTACGTCCCCCAAGCCCATAAACTGCAACAGCTCCATAGCCCGCTCGTTGGCTTCCTTTTCTGCCTTAAAATAAGGAGGCAGGCGAAGCAAAGAGGAAATAAAGCCGCACTTAATGGAATTGTGCATACCCACCTTAACATTGTCCAGAGCAGTCATGTCCGTAAACAAGCGGATATTCTGGAAGGTTCTTGCTACACCCAAGCGGTTTACCTTTGCAGTTGTCATACCCTTGGTGTTAATACCATTTACAAGAATACTGCCACGGGTGGGCTGATAAACACTTGTCAGAAGGTTAAAGATGGTCGTCTTACCGGCACCGTTAGGGCCGATGAGACCGGAGATCTCAGTAGGTCCGATGGTCATATTAAAGCCATCCACAGCTGTCAGACCACCGAAATCGATGCCCAGATTCCGGACATCCAGTACAGGCTGCTTGCCTACATCCTGTTCGCGGTGGAGGTTCTTGCTGATGACCTCAACCATTTTACGGGAATACTTCTCAGCCATTTACTCCACCTCCTTTTTCTTTGCGCCCTTTTTAAACAGTCCCATAAACCAGGCGGCAACCACCTGCATAGTCTGCTTGACCTTGGGAGACCATGTGAAGAGCATCACAAGGATCAAAACCACAGCATACAGGATCATTCTCAGATCAGCAAGGCTACGCATGGACTCCGGCAGTACATACAGTACCGTTGCGGAGATCACAGAACCAAGGATATTGCCCATGCCGCCCAGCACAACGAACACCAGAATATCGATAGATGTTGCAAAACCAAACTTGGATGCCTGCAGCGCAGAGAAATTCAGACCATACAGTGCACCTGCCATACCTGCCAGAAACGCAGATGTAACAAATGCCTTCATCTTGAATGCAGTAACATTAATGCCAACAGATTCCGCTGCGATCCGGTTGTCACGGATCGCCTTGATGGCGCGACCTTCCTTGGAGTTAATGAGGTTCAGCACCACAAACAGTGTAAACAGGATCAGCAGGAAGCCCATAAAGAAGGTTGCCAGCTTATCGATACCGGTAGCGCCCAGGGGGCCGCTGAGGATCATTTTTCCACCCTCGCCCAGGACAATGTCCTCTGCTCTCATGGCAAACTGGATCCCGTTAACATCCTTGCCAATGTACAGATTGGCAAGCAGGTTCTTTAAAATCTCGCCAAAGGCCAGGGTAACGATGGCAAGATAGTCACCCCGGAGACGCAGCACCGGTATTCCGATGATCACACCGGCAATGCCTGCCATAAAGCCGCCACCAATCATGGCAACCACCAGCCGCAGGAAATCACCCTGGATCACATCCTTCAGCAGTGCTGCCAGGACGATACCTGTAAATGCGCCAACACCCATAAAACCGGCATGCCCCAGGCTCAATTCGCCGGAGATGCCCACTACGAGGTTCAGGGAAACCGCAAGGACGATATATACGCAGATAGGGATAAGGTAGCCCTTTACAGACCGGGTCAGCATTCCGCCGTCAGACATTCCCTGCATTGCAAGATACGCAATAATTACCAAAGCATAGGTAATTACAGAAGAAGCATTTCTTTTCAGCCAATTTAACAACTTCATACCTGTCACCTCACACTTTCTCCTGGACTTGCTTACCCAGAAGTCCGGCAGGCTTCACCAGCAGAATGATAATCAGCACCAGGAAAACGATGGCATCTGAGAACTGGGTAGAAATATAGGCCTTGCTGAAGGTCTCGATGAGACCCAGAATAACACCACCCAGCATAGCGCCGGGGATTGAACCGATGCCGCCGAAAACAGCAGCGGTAAAGGCCCGGATACCGGGCATAGAGCCGGTGGTGGGCTGCAGGGTGGGGACTGTGGAGCACAGCAGTACGCCTGCAATGGCAGCCAGAGCAGAGCCAATGGCAAAGGTGGTGGAGATGGTGCGGTTCACATTGATGCCCATAAGCTGTGCCGCATCCCGATCCTCAGCCACAGCCCGCATAGCCTTGCCCATTTTTGTCTTACCGGTAAACAGGGTCAGACATACCATGACAAGAACAGAAACACCCAATGTCAGCAGCACCTCGCCGGTGATTACAAGCCCGCCGCCAAAAAGCTGGATAGGCTTCATGGTGACAACGCTGGTAAAGCTCTTGGTAGCCTCGCCCCAAATCAGCTGGGCTGCATTCTGGAGAAAATAGCTGACACCGATAGCGGTGATGAGAACTGCCAGACTGGAGGTTCCTCTCAGGGGCCGGTATGCCAGGCCCTCAATGATTACGCCCAATAAGGTACACACCACCACCGCGGCAGCAATGCCTACAATGGCAGGCAGTCCCAGATAATTGGTTACGCAGAAGGATATGTACGCGCCCACCATAATGACATCACCGTGGGCAAAGTTCAGCATCTTTGCAATGCCGTAAACCATGGTGTAACCAAGGGCAATGATGGCATACACCGCGCCGATACTAATTCCGTTTATTAAATGCTGTAGAAATCCCATTTCTTTTCCTCTCTTTCCCGACAGCCTATGACAACATCCAACCAGCGTTAGCTGCTGTCATGGACTGTCGTTATCCAAAATCGCACTTAAGCCGGACAGGGGGGATACCCCCTGTCCAGCTATTGCAGTCATACTGTATAGAATTATTCGGCAGTTACATAAACGCCGTTTTCAATCATAACAGCCTTGGGATACTTAGAAACTGCGCCGTCCTCGCCCCAGGTCATGCCTGCACCGGTGAGGCCGTCGAATTCATTGGATGTAAACCACTCCACCAGCTTTTCGCAGGTATCCTCAGCGCTCATGTCAGCGGTTATCTTCATATCGGTGCATGCCTCATAAATGGCGTAGCCCACGTCGTATGCGTCTGCAGCGAACTGGTTGGGAGCAACACCGAACTTTTCAGTGTAGGACTTTACAAAGTTCTGGGTCTTCTCATCCTGTGCAGTGGAATCGAAGGGAGTCAGCAGCATAACGCCTTCAGCCAGGGTGGTGTCGAAGCCTTCCACACCCAGGATGCCGTCCAGACCGTCGCAGCCGAAGAACTTGGGCTCGTAGCCGATCTTATTGGCAGCGTTCAGAACCTGAACAGCCTCAGCGGTGTACAGAGGCAGGAAGACCAGATCGCAACCGGCCTCCTTACAGCTGGTGACCTGAGTGGTCAGATCAGCCTTGGTGTCGTTGGTGAATGCCTGCTCAGTGCCGATCTCCAGACCCAGCTTGCCGGCCTCAGCCTTAAAGGTCTGATAAATACCGGTGGAGTAAGGAGAAGAGGAATCGTAGATGATACCAACCTTGGTAGCAACCTTGTTGTCGAAAATGTAATCAGCAGATGCCTTGCCCTGGTTAGGGTCGGAGAAGCAGATCTGGAAAACATTGTCGCCGGCAGTGATAACAGCTGCGTCGGAAGCAGAGGGGGTCAGCATAAACACGCCATCCTTGGCGCACTCAGCGGCGGTAGCTGCGGCAGAGCCGGAGGTGGTGGGACCGGCCATGATCTGCATGCCCCAGTCCATCAGGGTGTTGTAGGCGTTGACAGCAGGCTCAACATCAGCCTCGTCATCTTCAGCGCGGGACTCAAACTGCAGACCGCCCAGAGCATTGATTTCTTCAAAGGCCAGCTTCAGGCCGTTGGCAACAGCCACGCCGTAAACAGCATAGTCGTTGTTCAGAGGGCCGCTGGTGCCGACTTTGATCACGCCGGTAGCAGCAGTATCGCCGCCGTCAGTTCCATTGGAGCCGTCAGTGTTGGTGTTGGATGCGCCGCAGCCTGCAAACATTGCAACGACCATCAGAGCAGCCAGCAAAAGAGCAAATAACTTTTTCATGATTGGTTTCTCCCTTTCATTTATTAACATTGGGGTGACAAATCGCTTTATTTCTTTACCGAAATAATGTGATATGGATATTGTATCTCCACGGCGTACATTTGTCAACCGCAGAAAACACTAAATTATCATATCTCTATAAAATTTTTTTGTACATTCCATACAAATCATCCGCTGATTGCTTCCTTACAGGCAGCGATTACCTTGGAGGCAATGGGAATGCATATCGTTTTACCGTACCCGCCGTCTTCCACACACACCACGAAGGCCCAGGGGTATTCCTCATCCGCCACAAAACCGGCCAGCATGGCGTTGGGCTTTTTATCACCGCCTACCTCCGCTGTGCCTGTTTTTGCGCAGACTGTCAGCCCCGGGAAATTCTCGCTGCCATATTTATCCTCTACGTTGAAGGCCATGTATTCCATCAGGACCCTTGCCGTAGTAGCTGACATAATCCGCTGGCTGTTCTGGGACTTGGCAGAGTAGGTGGTTTTGGCGCCCACAGTGATCTGCTCCACAAAATACGGCATAACACCCTTGCCCTCATTGGCAACCGCACCAACAAAGGCCAGGAAGGCACAGGGATTTACCTGGTCGTTATACTGACCAATGGCGCTCCAAGCCATATCGAACTCCTCTGCGCCTACCGCTTCGTAATTTCCGCCGGCGGTTGTAATGCCGTCAAAGCTGATACGCTCGGTAATGCCGAATTTCGCCACATACCGTTCCAGTGTTTCAGCACCAAGCTGCTGGGCAATTTGGGCAAAGGCGCAGTTGCAGGAATTGCGGAATGCTTTTTTCAAATCCTGGTCCCAGTGTATTTCATCACAAATGATTTCATCAGCACCGATGGTATAGCTTCCGGTGCAGGCAAATTTCTGGTCCTGAATATCCGGCAGCGTTTCCAGTGCCGCCGCCAGTGTGACGATCTTAAAAATCGAACCGGGAATATAGGATGATTGGGTAAAGCGATTCAGATATACGCCCTCATAAACGCCGGTGGTATCCCCGTCAATATCCGGCACTTCATCCGGATCATACGTGGGGGTAGTCACTCCGCACAAAAGCTCCCCGGTTTTATAATTGTATACGGCCACCGTTCCCTTGTAGTCCCCCAGGGCCTCCAGCGCTGCCTTCTGAACAGCGGCAGACAGAGTCAGCTTTGCAACACCTCCGTTATCGCCGTAATTATACACGCCGTTTAGAAGGTCGTAGCCAACAAACTCCGACGCGTAATGGGACAGCATAGGCGCGCTGATGCTGCCGTAGCGGTCACCCAGCCAGTGTATTACCGACTTGCGCAACTGGGGGTCTGAGGAATAGACCTTATCCCCCTCCATGTTCAGTAGCAAAATACCGGACCGGTCCGTTATAACGCCGCAATTCATATCGTTGCCATTGTACACATGAGGAGACCCGGTAAATATGACCCAATCCCCTGCCCGGGCGGCGTATTCGCACAGAAAGAACACAAAGCCTGCCAGAAGCAGTGCCGCCAGAAGTATGGTGATCCACGCCCGACCTGCAATCCTATTCATCCTCAGCTCCCCCGTTCTTTGCCAGGCGGACCGCAAAGCTTGCGTTCTGCCTGGTGTCTGCCGCCTTGATAAACGCCAACAGTCCCCAGGAACAGATCATGCTGGAGCCACCATTGGATATAAAGGGAAATGTCACGCCTGTAAGGGGCACCACATCCACAGTACCCAACGCGTTCAGGATCACCTGCACCAGCATAATGCCTGCCGCGGTGCAAGCGCCTATGGTATAGAAGCTGCTGCGTCCCACCGCCGCGCTGCGGACACAGAACACTGCCAGCACCACAACACTAAGCACGACCATGATGAGCATAATAAGCCCCCACTCCTCTGTCAGAGTTGCCACAGCCATATCCGAATCGGCGGCAAAAATATTTTTCATACGGCCCCTTCCTGCGCCTAAGCCCAAAAGGCCGCCGGATGCCATACACATAAGGGCCCTTGTCTGCTGATAGCCCGCATCCAGGGGATCTTCCCAAATATGCCGCCAGGAAGCAAAACGCCGCAGCGCATGGGGAGCGATCTTCAGCGCAACCACACCGGCAAAGCCTAGGGATGTACAGGCCAGCGCAATGGTTCCCACGCTGCCGGAACGCATATAAGCAATCACCAGAAAGGCGCAGAAGAAGATCAGGGCAGTACCGAAGTCATTCATCAGTGCCAGGCAGCCACAAACTATAACAGAATATGCAATAAACATAAATAGGTTCCGCTTGGTCATAATACGATCCATGGCTGAGGCCCCCACATATACAAAGCAGACCTTGCTCAGTTCCGAAGGCTGGAAAGAAAGCGGACCGATCACCAGCCAGTTCTTCGCGCCGTAGTATTCTTTGCCAAACAGAAGGGTTATCACAAGGAAAGCAATACCTGCCACAGCAGCAATGTAGCGGAACTTCTTTGCCCGTTCCAGATCCCGCAGAGACCAACCCACCGACAGGAATAGTACCAACCCTAACACCAAAGCCACAAACTGCTTCAGCATTTCATCCGGCGCCACGGTCGCAATGACGCACATACCCACAGAGGACAGGAAGAAAGCAACCGTCTCCACTTCAAAAGAAGCCCTGCGGATACATACATAAAACAAAAGCAGCAGCCACTGACAGATCACAATTCCGCCGAAGCCCAACAGGATAGACTGAGCATTTTCCTGACCGCCGCCCATCAGAAACGCCAGACAGCACAGCAGCTGGATCACTGTAAGCAGAATCACATTAGCAAAACTTGTAAACACCGAAGACGCTTTTGTCCTCAGCTGTGCCAGACGCTGCTCCTGCTTCCGGGAGATGGGCTGCAGGGTCATATCGATACCACCGATGGTGATCACATCTTCCGGCTGTAGGGCCCGGATCCGCACCCGCTTTCCGTTGACAAAGACACCGCCCTTAGAGTCCGCATCGGTAATGGTCCAGCTGCCGTCATCATAGCGAGTCAAAACACCGTGGCTGCGTGACACCGTAGGAAAATCAATGACAACATCACTGCGTTTGCTCCTGCCGATCACATTCTCCCAATGGGTAATTGGCAGCCTCTTTTCCTCAGACAGACACAACCAAGCCCAGATCTCCGGTTCACGGCGAAAGGTCAGCAGCGGACGAAAACAGCGGATCAGCAGCAGCGCTGCCAGAACCGGCACTGCCCAGCGCAGAATACCGATATATACATTTACATAGGTGCCCTGGGCATTCAGCAGAGCAGAAACAAAATCAGTCATATTGTCACCACCTGTCCGGTGTTTTTTACCTTATTTCTCAAGTTCCCGTAAAAGGGCGATCTCCCTGGCATAGCCGGGAAGCTCGTTGGGGGTTTCCAAAATCATAGGCAGCCTCTTAAGCACAGGGTGGTTGACTACATTTCGGAAAGTCTCCACACCAAGGCTGCCCTCACCAAGAAGCTCGTGCCGATCCTTATGGCTTGCATAGGGATTTTTGGAATCGTTCAAATGGAGGGCCTTAAGCTTGTCCAGACCGATGACCCGATCAAATTCCGCAAGGACACCGTCCAGATCGTTTACAACATCATAGCCGCCGTCATGGACATGGCAGGTATCCAGGCATACACCCACACTGTCGCTGCCTACGCCGTCTATGATGGCTTTCAGTTCCTCAAAGCGGCCACCGATTTCACTGCCCTTGCCCGCCATTGTCTCCAACAGAACCGTAACAGGATAGCCGGGAGCCAGCGCTTTTTTCAGCGCGTCACAGATCTGGGAAATGCCGGTATCTGTTCCCTGGCCCACATGGCTGCCGGGATGAAAATTATAGTAGTTGCCGGGAAGGGCTGCCATTCTGCGCAGATCGTCACACAGCACCTCACAGGCAAAAGCCCGGGCGCTTGCCTCTGCAGTACACAAATTCATGGTATATGCTCCGTGGGCAACCAGGGGTCCGAAATCTGCTTCCTTAAGCAATTCCACCGCCTTGGCGCAATCGGCAGGATCTTCTTTTTTTGCTTTACTGCCTCTGGGGTTCCGGGTGAAAAATGCAAAGGTGTTTGCTCCGATAGACTGGGCTGTCTTTATCATAGCCACATTTCCGTCACTGGCGGAAAGATGGCAACCTGCGTATAGCATACGATCACTCCTTTGCCCATTACCATATCATATTTTACACCAAAAAGCAAATTAAGCATTCCATAATTCCCAGAGAAATGCTATAATAAGGAAAAAGAAATACAGAGGTGGTCATATGCCAAAGTCTGACAATCAAAAAATCAAGATTTTATACATTCTGGATTACCTGGAACGGAACTCCAGAGAAGACCGTCTTGTGCGGGCAGCAGAGCTCATTGCCATGCTGGACCGGGAGCATAACATCTCCTGTGACCGCAAAACTGTATACTCAGACATTGCCGCTTTGCAGGATTACGGCGTGGATATTGTCTCTATCCCCGGCAAAAACGGCGGCTATTACATCGCCTCACGGAATTTTGAGCTGCCGGAGCTGAAGCTGCTTATCGATGCGGTCCAGTCCAGCCGCTACCTGACCGAAAAGAAATCACGGGAACTGATTGAGAAGCTGTGCGCCCAATGCAACGAGCATGACGCACGACTGATCCGCCGAAATGTGCTGGTTTCCGGCCGGGTCAAAAGCATGAATGAAACGATTTATTATAATGTAGACGCCATCCAGGATGCCATTACCCAAAATCTGCAGATCCGCTTCCGGTACTTTGACTGGGATCTGGGCGGAAAGCGGCGTTACAGAGAAAAAGAATACCTGGCAAGTCCCTACGGACTTTGCCAGGATAACGAAAACTGCTATTTACTTGCCTTCTCCTCCCGTCACGGCGTTACTGCATACCGAGTGGATCGGATGACGGATATTCAGCTTACCCAAGACCCCCGCACACCTTGCCCTGAGCTTACAGGCAAGGCCCTGAACGAGCACGCAAACCGCCTGTTTCAGATGTTCTCCGGGGACACTATGGACGTAAAGCTGCGTTTCCACAGAGAGCTTATCAATGTGGTTATCGATCGCTTTGGGAAAGACACCATGCTGATCCCTGACGGAGACGAATTTTTCAATTTCACTGTCCGGGTGGCAGTGTCCCCTATGTTCTTAAGCTGGGTTATCGGCTTTGGCAGCAAAGCCAAGATTTTGTATCCCGACACAGTGGTGCAGCAGTGCAGACAGCTATGTCAGGAAGCACTCAGCCAGTACTGACCAGCTCTACAGAATCCAGGATATGCTGCCATGTGGTGCTGAGTTCCCCTGCCTGGGTGTAATTGGCCATAACCGCCACTACATAATGGCAAGCACCATCGTCCATGATGACCGCCCGGCCAACTGCGTCCTCCCCCTCGCCGGCTGCGCTCCAGACGCACGCATAGCGTTTGATCCCATCCTTTTGGGTCTGCATTACCGTAAGGGAATCCTTTGAAAAGCCGGTGGTGTTTCTGAGGGTCCTGTCCAGATCTCCTGCTTCCATAGTCTGTACAGTGACAGTGTATCCGTCACACAGATAGAGCTTGCTGCCGTCCTGGGCTTCCATAGCCGACACCGCTGCCTCCTCCGGCAGCGCAACCTTGACCTCGTATAATACGGCGGAGGCAGGCTGCGCATAGTGATCTGACAGCGTCTCAAAGGTCTCCTGTGTGCCGCAGCCGGACAGAACCAAAGCAAGTGCCAATAGTACCCAACATTTTTTCATTTTTCTCCCTCCAGAAAGGAACTTCCTATGAAGTTATTGCTTGTTTACCTGTTTATAATCAATGCGGTCGGATTCATACTTATGCTTACAGATAAATACAAAGCAAAGAAAAATCTCTGGAGGATCCCAGAGGCGACCCTGATGGGTGTTGCAGCTATAGGCGGCAGTATTGGCTGTCTAGTGGGAATGCGGACTGCGCGGCACAAAACAAAGCACCTGAAATTTACCTTGGGAATCCCGGTAATTTTGGCAATACAAATCCTGTTTCTCGTAGTAATATACTTAAACACCGTCGGATAAACCGACGGTGTTTGTGTTTTATAGGTTATCAATCAACGCTTCCGCGCACAGGATGCCGTCTATGGCGGCAGACATAATGCCGCCGGCATAGCCTGCCCCCTCTCCGGCAGGATACAGGCCAGAAAGGGTAACAGACTGCTTGTCCTCACCTCTTACAATACGCACAGGGGATGAGCTGCGGGTCTCCGGTGCGGTAAGCACTGCATCCGGATGTGAAAATCCCTTCAGATGTCCCTCCAGCATAGGGATCGCTTCCTCCAGCGCCCGGGTAATTTTCACCGGGAGAACACTGTGAAGGTCGCACCACTCTACGCCGGGGCGGTAGGTAGGCTTTACAGTAGCCGGACCATCACTGGGACAGCCTTTCAAGAAGTCTCCTACTTTCTGCGCAGGAGCGCAGTAATTCTCACCGCCAGCCAGGAATGCCGCTTTCTCGATCTTCTGCTGCCACAGTACACCCCCAAGGGGTCCCTCATAGGGAAAATCCCGGGGATTCAGCGTCACAAGGAGGGCTGCGTTAGCGTTCACCCCGCCTCTGTCTGCATAGCTCATGCCATTGGTGGCCACGCGGCCCTCTTCCGACGCTGCCGCTACCACATAACCGCCGGGGCACATACAGAATGTGTAAACAGTCTCGTTTTCAAGATGCTTGACGAGCTTATAGTCCGCAGGTGGCAGAACAGGATCATTTTTGCCATACTGGGCCAGATCAATGTTTTTTTGCAAATGCTCGATCCGCACACCCATAGAAAAGGGCTTAGGCTCCATGGTTATGTTCATTCCATGGAGCATCGCAAAAGTATCCCTGGCGCTGTGACCAATGGCAAATATAACCTTGTCACAGGGAATTTCCTCACATTCGTTGACCTGCAGGGCGGTAACGCCTTTCTCACCGGTGCGGATTCCTGTGACTTGCGCACCAAAGCGCACCTTGCCGCCTAAAGAAATGATCCGCTGTCGGATATTCTGTACCACTGTCAGCAGAACATCTGTACCCACATGGGGCTTGGCGTCAAAAAGAATATCCTCTCCGGCGCCTGCAGCCACGAATTGCTCCAACACCCAACCAATGCGGGGGTTGTTTACGCCTGTATTCAGTTTGCCGTCAGAGAAAGTACCTGCGCCGCCCTCGCCAAACTGCACATTGCTTCTGGTGTTCAATTCACCGGTTTCAAAGAATTTTTTCACCTTTTCGTGACGGCTCTGGGCATCCTCTCCCCGTTCCAGAACCAAAGGCTGCAGTCCCGCCAACGCCAACACCAGCGCCGCAAACATACCGGCAGGTCCAAAACCAACCACAACAGGCCGCTGAGATGGTACGCTCTTGGCTTTCGGAAGACGATAAAAGGACACCGGCGCAACGGCAGCCCGCTTGCAGCCGCTTTGTTTCAGGATCTTTCCCTCATTTCCGTCCACAGCCACATCCACTGTATATACGATTCGCACATCCGGCTTTTTCCGGGCGTCTACACTGCGGCGAACCAGCTTGACATAGCGCACCTTGGATGCAGGTATTTTTAACATTCTCGATGCCTCATAGGCAAGCTGGGCAACATTGTGCTCAGGAGGCATTGAGATTTCCCGTAAACGAATCATCTGTTTTCCTTTCCTGCATTCCTTCCTGCCAGACAACCGGAGCTCCAGGCCCACTGCAAATTATAGCCGCCGCAATCGCCGTCAATATCCAGCACTTCTCCACAGGCATACAATCCGGGCACCAACTTGCTTTCCATGGTATGTTCATCAAAATCCCGGGTCAGCACGCCACCTGCAGTTACCTGGGCGCTGTCCATCCCCATAGGTTCCGTCAGAACAATGTCAAAAGACTTCACCGCCCGGATAATTTCCCTCACTTCACTCTGGGTCAGTTCCGAGGCATTCTGCTTCCCCTTCACACCTGCGGCCCTGGTCAGCACACGGCCCAACCGGTTGTGCAAAATCCCGGTGAGCAGCTCATCCATGGGAATGTCCATAGCCATGCGGCGGTGAAGCTCTTCTCCAATTTCCGTATCTGAAACCTCCGGCAGCATATCCAGCCGGGCAACCCACTGTCCCGGACCGTAGCAAACATCTCTGGATACCTCAAAAATCACAGGTCCGGATAAACCGTAATCTGTAAACTGAATTTCACCAGTACTCTTGGCAAAGACTTCCCCATCCCGGAGAATCTGCACATGGCAGTTAGCCCGTACACCCTTCAGCGCCGTTACGCCACCCCAGTCACATTTCAGCTGCACAAGGCTGGGACGCAGGCGTGTAGATTTGTGGCCTAGCTTCCCTAACAGTTTGTAACCGGACATACTGCCCCCAAGCTTTGTTCCCGCAAGGCCACCGCAAGCTACGATAAGTCTGTCGCAATAAAAGGATTCCTTTCCGTCTTCCACCAGAAACCCTGTCGTTTCCCGGCGGATCTTAGTCACCTCAAAACCGGTATGCAATCGGATGTTGGGCCTGTCCAATCCCAAGCGCAGAACATCTACCACGGAATTTGCCTGGTCGGAATAGGGATATACCTTGCCACTGGCCTCCGTAACAGTAAACAGTCCCAATTCCCGGAACCACTTGATTGTTGCAGCGGGATCCATGGCATCCAGCGCCGCCTTCACGAAATCCGGTTCCTCACCATGGTAACCCCTATCTGCCGCATATATGTTGGTCAGATTGCAGCGCCCATTGCCTGTGGCCTGCAATTTTCTTCCCACCCGGGCCTGACGATCAAACAGCGCCACCTGCACATCCGGATTTTTTGAAGCAGTCAGTGCCGCTGCCATGCCGGATGCCCCGGCGCCGATAATTCCAACAACCATATTTTTCACCTCTTTCCCCTATTATAGCCTAAGAAAAACCTCCTTGCAATACAAAAAAGGTATGCTATAATACCCTTGGTGATAGAATGGACAGAGGAAATATTGATAAGATCGCCAAAACACCGGATGACAGAGTTCTGCTGGCAAAAGTGTGGGATAAAATTAACGCCGGTATGCGTAAGAACATCTGCAGCAACACCGGCTTCCTCTCCCTGCGGGAGTTGGATATGACCCGCTACCTGTTTGGTGATGCTGAGGGACTATTTGCCTTCGGAGGCTACCCCGAGGCAGAGCGACAGATGCTGGTATATTTGCCGGACTATCTGGAATTTAACTCCCTTATGGGCCAAGACAGCCCCATTGCCTGCCTGCGGGCAACCTTTTATCAGGGTGACAGCCCTTCCCACCGGGATTTTCTTGGGGCTCTGATGGGCGCCGGCATATCAAGAGAATCTGTAGGTGATATTTGTGTCGGGAAAGGAAGCTGTGATTTCTTGGTAACCTCCGAGATCGCGCCCTATATTCTGCAGAATTTCTCCGGTGCAGGCCGCACAAAGCTGCATTTACAGCAGATCCCGCTGACGCAGCTGCAGGTACCCCAACCGGAGGTTGCGGAAATCCGGGACACGGTAGCATCTCTTCGTCTGGACAGTGTGATCTCCGCAGGCTTTCGAATTGCCAGAAGCGTAGCCGGACAATATGTCCTGTCCGGAAAAGCGGCCATCGACGGTCTTCCCTGCGACAAACCGGACCGACCGGTTTGTGAAGGTTCTAATGTCTCTGTCCGCGGTTTGGGTAAGATCAAATTAAAAACGATTAACGGTCAAACAAAGAAAGGCCGCACTTGCGTGGTCATCGACCGGTATATATGAGGTTATAATATGGATATGAATCAAGTGATCGCCAGGATCAACGAGCTGGCAAAGAAAGCAAAAGCAGAGGGCCTGACCCCCGAAGAAACCGCAGAACGGGATAAGCTGCGCAGGATCTATATCGACTCTGTAAAGGCAAGCCTTACCGGTCAGCTGGATAACACCTATATCCTCTACCCCGACGGCACAAAGAAGAAAGTGGAACGCAAGTAAGATCCGGTGCTCCCTTGACTTTTCCAGTGCTAAATGGTATGATTGACCCCGCATGGAGAGTTGTCCGAGCGGTTTAAGGAGCTAGTCTTGAAAACTAGTGATGGGGAAACCCACCGTGAGTTCGAATCTCACACTCTCCGCCAAAGAATAACCGTCATTCTGATACAACGGAATGACGGTTATTTCATACCTAAAATCAGCTTTTGAGAACTTTTTGGAAGAAAAACGCTGAATTGACAATAAGATTCTAATTCAAATCGTTAAAAGATAAGTAATCGTTAAGTCATAGCCATAATCGTTGATTTATAGGGGCAATCGTTAAATTACAGGTGGTAATCGTTGAAATAGAATTGCTATTGTGATATAATTCAAAAAGGTGGTGATGCAAAATGAAAATGAATAGTGCTATGGGATCTCTTCTTGAACAATACATGATCGACGATGTGCATCTTATCTCACAGGATAGTAGCTATCCCATCTGGCAAAAAGAAGATGCCATTGGAAGAAAGTATTGGGGTGTTTCCAATTTCTGTGGAATGGACAGAAAGCAGATTAAATCCACTCAGGATTTATCCCAACTTGAATGGGATGGAAACGAAATACATTTGGATGCCCAAACAGATGAGGGAGTAAAATCACTCCTCACCACAGCAGTAGGTATATTGCTATATTGGAAGAGAGTCCTTGAATATCAATATCCCGAAACG
>JAZSDS010000089.1:0-6326 GCA_045531275.1 Faecousia sp. | reverse complement strand
TCGTAGGTCAGGACTGAGGGCATATGCTTCCTTTGCCTGATCGGCAATATTGTCAATATGTCCCTTTGTAATGGGTTCATCGCAATAAAAACCTGCAAAAGCCGGATACTCCAGCCAACGTGCATACTCTTTTTTGATACTTGCACCAGTTTGGTCGCGATTCAGCGGAAAGAAAACATCAATCTCAAGTTCTGTACACATTTGCAGAATTTTTCTGCGATTAGAACCGGATTGGGCATCAAACTTATTATCCACCAGAACAGCAGTGATGCCACATTCTTTCATCCATGTATAGTGTTCCTCTTTAATCGGAGGAGACCAGAATGCCATAATTTCCAGTTGCTTGTCATCTGCATAAGTGGGAACTTCTGTGGAATAACCGGGATTTACTTTGTTTTTCTTAGATGTCCCTTGCTCACAGCCAGCAAAGCAGCCGAGTAAAAGTACAATTGACAATATCAAAGCTATCTTTCTCATAAATGCCTCCTACATAGCTTTCGTTTCATTTTCATATTCATTGATTCAGTTCGTCTACAAAATACGCATTGGTATTGGCGTGTTTGCCGTTTTCATCTGTTACGGTTACACGCACATAAATGCTGTTTTCTGCCACAGGAATTTGAGCATAGGTCAGGTATTCGCCATTGGAAGCACGGAAAGCTTCTGTTCGCCGAGTGCCAAATGTAAAGACAATACTTTCAACGGGGGCGCATACAATATGTAGTTCACCGTTTTCATACCAAAGCTCCTTGATCTCCGGTCCCTGTGATGCATAAAAGTTACCGTTTTCCAATGCCTGGGTAATGGTGCGGTAGTCTAATTTATCTGCCTTTATCATGGTAAAGCCGCCAAATGAATCGTTGTAGGGGCCTTCCAAATCTGCATGATTATGATTATCATCCGCAGCAATACAGTAAATTCGCTTTCCGGAACGGAGCATTTCATCGTAAATGGCCGGTACATAATCATCATAGCCTTCTACCATACAACCATAGTTACAGATTTCCATAGCGTGCATATTATGATAGTTCATATACTGGCGGTAGTCCTCCATAGACCAGATAGGGTGATTATAGGTCACGAAAAAGCCGTGATCCCGCCCTTTTTTCATCATATCGCTAATACATTCCGGTGTATAAGTCCGAACAAAGTCCGGCTCGTTGGGCTCAAACTGCACCTGATCCCGATAGTTCGGCGCATTGCCAAACAGATAATTATTTCTATGCCAGCAAACCTGCTTTAAATGATCAGGCTCTAAAGCGATCAAGCACATGTGGCAGGTTTTAACAAGGCTGAAATCATAATTCCAGATTTCATTTACTTCCATTTCATAGCCGTGCAAAGGCAGGAAGTTTTCCTCTGCCAATTCATCGTGAGGAATCATAATATCGTGATCGGTATAGGCAACAACAGAATAGCCCCGTGCCATATATGCCTTTTTTATTTCTTCCGGTGTCAGCCTGCCGTCGGAAAAAGAGCTGTGGCAGTGGAGATTTGCCTTGTAGAAATTTCCACTTTCAGGCAGTAAATACTTTTTCATATAAAGCCCTCGTTTTTAAGTAATCGATGATAAAATCGTTAATTACGCAGACAATTTCATCAGCGGTTACTCAAGTGGGAAGGCGGATTTCTCCGCCCTCCCTTTTGGATAATAGAAAATAATTACTGAATATATACTTGATCAAGCCACACATACTCGCAAGCACCGTTATCCCAAGTAGCAAACTGGAGCTGGAGAACGGCATCAGCCGGGTTTGAGAAGTTCAGATCAGCAATATTAATGGTAACATCGATCCACTTATCAAATTCGGTAATCCGAGAATAAAGATCGTAGTCATTTGTATTATGCTGGGTAAAGTTTAAACTCCGAATGCGGCTGTCTACCTTAATACGGAAGGTAATGGTTGTCGCATTGGAAACATCAATACCCTCCATGCCAATATTCGTATGCCACATATAGCATTCGCCGGTAGCTCCCAAGCCCAATACACCAGATCTACCGTCTTTTTCAGCATAGTTGTTGTAGTAGGCATGATCAGGACCACAGCCCCAGCTTGTAGGAGTAGAGGGAGTAATAGCTTCGCTGTAGTCGCAGATCAGGGTTGCACCCTCGGGAATAGCCAGTTCCTCACAGGTCACATAAACCTGATCCAGCATGACATATTCTACTTCGCCGTTATTCCAGGTTGCAAACTGGAACTGGATAGAAGCATTGCTGAGGTCTGCAAAGTTCAGGTCAGCAATAGGAATCGTAACTTCCGTCCATTTGTCAAACTCGGTAATATGCTGATAGAGATTGTATTCAGAAATATTATCGTGCTTGATGTTCAGGTTGCGGATACGGCTGTCAACCTTCATACGGAAAGTGATGTGGGTTGCGTTGCGCAGATCCATGTTGTCCATACCCACACCGGTATACCACTCGAAGCACTCGCCGTTGGAGCCAAAGCCGAAGACACCGGATCTACCGTCCTTGTTATCATGACTGTTGTAGTATGCGCCGGCAGAACCGTGCCCCCAGTTGTCAGGAACATAGGGAGTAATCGGTTCACTGTAATCGCAGATCAGGATTGCACCCTCGGGAATAGCTAATTCCTGGCAAGTGGCATAAAGCTGATCGAACCATACATAGTCTACACTGCCGTTATCCCATGTTGCGAATTTGAACTGGAAGTCTACGTCGCTCAGATTGGCGATGCCCAAATCGCTCAAGCACAGGGTAACTTCTGTCCACTCATCTCTTACAGTGACATGATCCAGCAGAGAAATACTGCTTTCACCGCCGTTATAAAGCAGATCCAGAGTGCGCAGGTCACCTCTGACCATCATACGGAAGGTAATATGCGTGTAGTTACTCAGATTCATATCTTCCATGCCAACGCCTGTATACCACATGAAACAGCTTGCCTTCGCACCCAGTGCAAAGACACCTGCTCTACCGTTATATTCGGCGTAGTTATTGGAGTAGGCGTGGTCGGGACCGCAGCCCCAAGAGGACGGAGCATTCGGAGTGACGGCCTCGCTGAAATCAGTAATCAGGGTTGCTCCCTCAGGAATTGCCAATTCAGCAAAAGGCTCTTCTGCCTTAGGTGTGGTATAAACCTGATCCAGCAGGACATATTCTACCTCACCGTTGTTCCATGTAGCAAACTGGAACTGGATAGAAGCATTGCTGAGATCTGCAAAGTTCAGGTCTGCAACATTGACAGTAACCTCAGTCCACTCGTCAAACACAGTGATATGCTGATACAGATTGTATTCTTCGATGTTGTCGTGCTTGATGTTCAGGTTACGGATACGGCTATCAACCTTCATGCGGAAGGTGATGGTTTCTGCATTTGTCAGATCCATGCCGTCCATACCAACACCAGTGTACCACATAAAGGCCTCGCAGTTGGAGCCGAAGCCCAGTACACCAGCTCTGCCGTCTTTTGTTGCATAGCTGTTGCTGTAAGCTGCAGCAGGACCGCTGCCCCAGTGACCGGGGACATAGGGGGTAATCGGCTCACTATAATCGCAGATCAAAGTGGAACCTTCGGGAATCTCCAGCTCCGGAGCAACCTTGATGGCGTAGACCTGATCCATCCAGATCACTTCACCATCAGCGCCTTCTGTATTGGCAATAGCCAACAAAGTGCCATTGACATCGGAAGCCTTAACGGTAAACTCTACCCACACATTATCAGCATCCACATAATCCATAAGCTGAACTTCTGCCACACCGTCCTGCAGGCTTGTCACCAAAGCAGAACGCAAGGCGCTCTTGCTAAGTTTCATACGGAAGACAATATGTGTGTATTCGGACAAGTCAACATTCGGCAGCACGCCGCCCCAAGCTGTGTAAATAAAGGTGTCGGTAGCCTGCAGACCAAATGCCTGTACACCGGCTCTGCCGTCAAACTCGGAATACCACTTAGAGAAGCCAACCGCACCGGTACCCCATTCGGGAGTATTAAAGGGAGAGATGCCGGAGGAATAATCCTGAATCATAACTGCTCCCTCGGGAATTGCCAATTCCTCAGCAATCTTAACCGCATAGATTTGATCAATCCATACATTACCGGAAGCCATTACATCCGTACCGCTGATTTCAGACAGCTTCACAGCGACCTCGGTCCAGTCGGTGCTGACAGCAACCGCTTTGCCGCCTACTGTGAGAGATGCGCCCTGTGCCGCTTTGACACGCAGTACAATATGGCTGTAGCTGCTATAGTCGAAGGAGGCAGGAAGCACATCGGTGTAAGTACCGTCAGTCAGTGCCTTAACACCGGCAACGCCCTGATAGTTTTCGCAGGAGGGGAAGTAAGCAACCATAGTTGCATTTTCGGGAATTGCCAGTTCGGAAACGGGAGCTTCCTCAGTACCGTCAACCGGAATCACAAATACGGCTTCACCAGGGGCCAGATTGCAAGTGAACACACCGTTTGTCAGGGTAACGATTTGACGCTCACCGTGGACATAAGCCAGGGCAGTCTGTGCGCCGTTGAAAGTAATGCTTACCGTGTTGACTGCAGAGTTATTCTGCGTCTCGTCGAAGTTAACCAGCAGGAAGCCATCGTAGTCGTTGGCATCCTTGAAGCAGCCGATCAGCAGGTTCTTGTTGCTGGAAAGGCTCTTGATACGGCTGTGACTGTTCATCACATCGGTTGCATTGCGCAGTGCCACACCGCTATCGCTGAAGTAGTTCTTCACATTGGTCATAACACCCTGCCAGTCAAAGGACAGCAGTACATGATCAAACTTGGAAATTTCCTGATTAACTGCCTGCAGATAATAGTAGGTATCAGCTCTGTAATAGGTGGAGGTGTCATCGATATCTGTCCACCAGATGGGTGCGTGCTGAGGATCGTTCCACTCACCGCCATAAGAGGGAGTGCAGTAGGAGAAATCTCCAATACCCTTTGCACCATAGGCAAGGGCTGCATAATACTGCCAACGGATATCAGCCTCTGTTACCTGCCGCCTGTCGCCATATCCGGTGGTTGCCACAAACTGCCAGTGAGGTGCACTGGTGGTTGCAGCACTCTCAGCAGTGAGGCCATTGACCTCCAGCCAATTGCTTTTTACACCATCGGTCAGCAGCGGATAGTTGGTGGCACAAACAATCAGGTTATCGCCGCAATCTGCAAAAGCAGTATCGAACCACAGGTTAGAATCTTCATCTGTCCAAGGCATCTTATTGACAATCACAGTCAAGCCCATAGGCTCAGCAGCCTTGACCATAGCGGCAATATTATTCATTTCCTCCTCAGTAGAGGGTTCATCTACATAGAAGCCCTTCAGAGAGGGGTGGTCAGTAACATAGGGATAGTTGGAAGGATACAGTGCGTTGGCCTGCTCTCTGCTGATCATAATGTACGCATCAATGCCGTACTTATCGCACAGGCTCAGGGCCTTTACCAAGGGTGCGCCTTCTACTGCACCGTACTGGTTATCAATAACCAGCGCAGTGATTCCGGCTTCCTGCATCCACTGATAGTGGATATCCTCAATAGGAGGCATCCAGAACGCCAGAACATCCAGCTTCTTTTCGCCACGGTATCTCTCGTAGTTGGGAATCTGCGTGGGAACAACCAGTTCCTCGTCTGCCTTCAGGGTCATATAAACCTGATCCAGCAGGACATATTCCACTTCACCATGATTCCAGGTTGCAAACTGGAACTGAATGGACGCATTGTACAGATTGGAATAACCCAGTTCTGCAACAGGAACGGTCACTTCCGTCCACTCGTCAAATACGGTTACATACTGATAGAGATTGAATTCCTCAATATCATCGTGCTTGATGTTCAGGTTGCGGATACGGCTGTCAACCTTCATACGGAAGGTAATGCTTTCTGCACGGCTCAGATCCAAATCATTCAGACCGATACCGTTATACCACATAAAGCACTCGCCGTTGGCACCAAAGCCAAATACACCGGCTCTGCCGTCTTTCTTGTCGTAGCTGCCATAGTAAGCGCCGGAAGGACCGGATCCCCAAGAATCGGGAATGTGAGGTGTAATGGTCTCGCTGTAATCACAGATCAGCTTTGCACCATCGGGGATAGGCAGTTCAGCAACCGCACGCTCGGTGATATACACCTGATCCAACAGAACATATTCCGTTTCGCCGTTATTCCAGGTTGCAAACTGGAACTGAATACTTGCCTTAGAAAGATCAGAATAACCCAGATCAGCCACATTGACGGTGACCTCAGTCCACTCGTCGAACACAGTAATGTACTGATACAGATTGAATTCCTCAATATCGTCATGCTTGATATTCAGGTTGCGGATGCGGCTGTCAACCTTCATACGGAAGGTGATGGTCTCTGCCAAGGTCA
>JAZSDS010000080.1:0-30638 GCA_045531275.1 Faecousia sp. | reverse complement strand
AAGGACTTCGGCACCGGCGAGGCTATCCTTGCCATTATCGTGGCGGTGTTCTCCTCCGTTGCCATGTCCGGTATCCCCGGCGGCGGCGGTACCGGCGAATTAGTACTTTGCACCATCTTCTTCCCGGACCAGATGGCCATTGCCTACCCCATCGCCATTGCTCTGGGCAACCTGGTAGACCCCCCTGCCACCATGGTCAACGCCGCCGGCGACTATGTGGTCAGCTACATCGTGGCCCGGTTCGTAGACGGCAAGGACTGGCTCCAGAAAAAGCTGCACCCCCAGGATAAATAAAACTTTGGGCGTGTAACAAAATACGCTCCAACGAAAAAACGCTGTCATTACGAGGGGCTTTAGCCCCGTGGCAATCCGCTTTTCTTGCGCTGCTTCGCAGCGCATTGCCCCAAAGGGGCATAGGAGAACGGATTCCCACGCCAGTGTACGCACTGCCTCGGAATGACAGCGTATCTTTTGCAACATGCCCTTTTTTACTTGTAGCTATATGCCAGTTTCTCGAAGAAATCCGCGCCTTTTGTAAGAATTTCTTCGTTAAAATCAAAGTTATCTGCGTGAAGGGGAGGCGTATCTCCCGTTCCCAGGAAGAAAAACATTCCCGGCAAACGCCTTTGATACCAGGAAAAATCCTCGGTGATCATGCTGGGGTCCTCCAGCTCCTGAAAGTCCACCCAGCCCTTTACCTTGTGGTAAAGCTCCGGGGGGTTCATCACAGCGGGATAGCCGTCATTCATGTGGATGGAAACGGCGCAGCCGGTGGTGTCCTCTATATCCTTGGCAATGGTCACAAGTCCGGAGCGCATGGTGTGGAACACCTCGTCCCGGAAGGTCCGCAGGCTTCCCTCCAGCCGGGTATAGCCGGAAATGGCATTTCGCACCGCGCCGCTTTCCATTTTTCCGAATTTCAGCAGCCGGTACACATCCTTAGGGAGCTCTGCCTCCATGGCATAGGCCCGGGTGTAAAATTCCACCCCCGCCGCCATGGCATCCACGCCCTCATGGGCTTTGGCAATATGGGCCGCCTTGCCCCGAATCTCCACCGTCACCTCGCAGGAACGGCTGAGCATCTCGTCTTCCCGGCTGGCCACCACTCCCTCAGGAAGTCCGGGCCACAGATGAAGGCCGAAAACCGCCTCCACCCGGTATTTCTTAAAGATACCGCTGCGGCAAATATCCTGGGCGCCGCCGGTGGTCTCCTCCGCGGGCTGGAATATCAGCAGGACATTTTTACTGAGCTTTTTTCCGCTGAGCCGCCGGGCAAGCTCCAAAAGAATGGCCATGTGGCCGTCGTGACCGCAGGCATGCATCCGGCCGGGATGCCGGGAAGAAAAGGCAAGTCCCGTATTTTCCGTAACAGGCAGGGCATCGGCATCGCTGCGGAAGGCAATGGCGCTGTCCGCCCCAAAGTCGAACCAGGCGCACAAAGCCCCCTCCACGGGAGAAAATACCTGGCAGGACAAAAAGGCCAGCTTCAGCCTGAGATAATCCAATGTTTTTGGCAGCTCCCTGTCCAGCTCCGGAATGGCATGCAGGGCTCTTCTGTCTTCTATGATCTGCATGGCGGTCACCTCCTGATGGGGTTATTATAAGCTATTTGCCATTGGGTGTCAATTTCCGCCTTGTCACCGCATCCAAAAAATGCTATGATAGTAAAAACAAAAAAAGGAGCGCTTTTATGAACGCACAGGAAATCATTGAATATATCCGCACCTCTGAAAAAAAGACCCCTGTTAAGGTCTATGTCTGGGAAAAAACACCGGTGGAATTTCCCGGCTGCCATGTGTTCCCGGCGGCAGAGGGCTGCAAGCTGGTGTTTGGCGACTGGAAGGATATCGCCCCGGTGCTCCGTGACAACCAGGCCGCCTTCTCCCACCTGGAGATCGAAAACGGCTGCCGCAACTCCGCCATCCCCCTGCTGGATATGAAGGATATTCCCGCCCGGATCGAGCCCGGCGCCATTATCCGGGAGCAGGTGACCATTGGCAAAAACGCCGTCATTATGATGGGCGCTGTGCTGAACATCGGCGCAGAGGTGGGAGAAGGCACCATGATCGACATGGGCGCCATTCTGGGGGGCCGGGCCACCGTAGGAAAAAATTGCCATATTGGTGCCGGCGCTGTGCTGGCCGGTGTCATTGAGCCTGCCTCCGCTACCCCCGTTGTGGTGGAGGACGGCGTGCTGGTTGGTGCCAACGCCGTGGTCATTGAGGGCTGCCGTATCGGCGAAAACGCTGTGGTAGCCGCTGGGGCTGTGGTTGTGGAGGATGTTGCCCCCAACACCGTGGTGGCTGGCTGCCCTGCCCGGGTCATTAAGGTCAAGGATGAAAAAACAGCAGGAAAAACCGCCCTTGTGGATGCTCTGCGCGCATTGTAAAAAGGACAACTTTCATTTTCCGCTTACCTGAATACCATGGAATGAGCGGCAACAAAGCCACTCGAAATAATCTTCCTGGAGGTATTCTTATGTGTAACAATGGTTGGGGCAATAACTGCTGCTGGTGGATCATCATTCTTCTGGTTCTGTTCTGCGGCTGCGGCAACAACGGTCTGGTAAGCGGCAACAACGGCTGCGGCTGTGGCTGTGGCTGCGATCACAATAGCTGCTGCTAATTTATAGCTGAATGAAGGCGCCCCGCCCGGGGCGCCTGTTCTTTTTTCTACATATTGTGGCCCGGGAAATCCTGCACCCCAATTTTTGAAATTTTCCTCAGAAAAACCCGGTTTTTTTCATATAAATCCTTGACAATCACAATATTACCCGATATAATACACTGGTCTGCGAATGCAGACATATCCTTGCTCCTGATGCATTCAGGGGCCTAACGTCCAAAAGGAGGTGCAAACAACATGGCTAAGATCACCGGTAAGTACGAGGTGCTCTACATTCTGGACCCTGCTCAGGGCGAAGAGGGCATCGCCGCACTTGTGGAAAAGTTCAAGGCAATGGTGGAAGCGGAGGGTACTCTCGCTAACATTGATGAGTGGGGCAAGCGTCGTCTGGCATACCCCATCAATGACCTGAACGAGGGCTACTACGTCCTGATGAACTTCGAAAGCAAGCCCGAGTTCCCTGCGGAGCTGGAGCGTGTTATGAAGATCACCGAGGGTGTCATGCGCTGCCTGACCACCGCTGTGGAAGAGTAAGGAGGAATCTCTATGCTTAACCACATCATCGTTATGGGTCGTCTGACCCGTGACCCTGAGCTGCGCCGTACCGGCAGCGGCACCGCCGTTGCAAGCTTTACGGTAGCGGTTGACCGTGACTTCGGCAACCGTGAGAGCGGCGAACGGGAAACCGACTTCATCGACTGTGTCGCCTGGCGTCAAACCGGAGAGTTCGTCTCCAAGTATTTCACCAAGGGCCGCATGGCGGTGGTTTCGGGCCGGCTCCAGTTCCGTAACTGGACCGACAAAGAGGGCAATAAGCGCCGCACTGCTGAAATCGTTGCCGATAATGTGTATTTCGGCGACAGCAAGCGCGATGGCGACAGCGGTAATGCTTCCGGCAATACCTACAGTGCCCCCGCAGCTTCCGGCTTTGGCGGATACACCGCGCCTGCCGCATCTGCTCCCGCATCCGACTTTGCGATGCTGGATGATGATGACGCACAGCTGCCCTTCTAATTTCTGAACTTTTCTACAATGCTTACAAAGGAGGTAATTCCCATGGCTAACGAACAGCGTGTTCGTCCCCGCAAGCGCAGGAAGGTATGTGCTTTCTGCGTTGACAAGGTGACCAGCATCGATTACAAGGATACTGCAAAGATCCGCCGTTACCTGTCCGAGCGTGGCAAGATCCTGCCCCGCCGTACCACCGGCACCTGCGCAGCCCATCAGCGCAACCTGACCACCGCCATCAAGCGCGCCCGTCAGATCGCTCTGCTGCCTTACGTTGCTGAATAATTGCAGTTTAACACCCCGGAACCACTGGTTCCGGGGTGTTTTTTGTATGAGCGTCTGCCCGTTACCCCAGCAACGGAGAGCCTCCCCTGTGTAAGGGGGAGGTGCCCAGTGTGTCCACTGGGCGGAGGGGTTGCTCCCATAGCAACAATCCCTCAGTCATATTGCTTAAGCAATATGACAGCTCCCTTTCACAAGGGAGCCTTTGGTGCTCACCGTCACATCCACAGTCATACGGTCATTTCGCCATGACCATCTTTTTCAGCACATACACGAACAGGTCTCCAAAGCTCAGCCGCCCCACTGCTTCCTGGGCCACCATAGGCACCTCCGCCAGAATCTGCTCTCCGGCCTTAACGGTCATAGTCCCCAGCCGCTGACCCTTGCTCACCGGGGCCGTCACCTGTTCCTCCAATTCCACATGGACCTGGATGGTGTTAAGCTGCGCTTTATCCACCAGCAGTGCTGTTTCCTCCGCGGGAACAGCCGTGACCGTTTCCGCCTGGCCCAGCTTTACCGGCACAGAGGTATCCTGGGTCACTTCCTTTTTCACCAAAGCGTAGTTGGCAAAGCCGTAATCCAGCATAGATTTACAGGCGGCGAACCGCTTTTGGGAAGTCTCGCAGCCCATGACCACCGCAATAAGCTCCATGCCCTCCCGCTCTGCCGAGGAGGAAAGGCAGTAGCCCGCCCCGGAGGTGAAGCCGGTTTTCAGCCCGGTAGCGCCGTTATAAAACCGCACCATTTTGTTGGTATTGGACAGCCCGAAAGCGCCGCCCCGAACTGTATCCATCCAGATGGTTGTGTACTTTTTAATATCCGGGTGATTTTTCAGAAGCTCCCGGGACATCACCGCAATATCGTAGGCCGAGGTCAGATGAGACTTGGCCTCTTCACTGTCGTCCAGCCCGGTGCAGTTGACAAAATGGGTATCCTTCATCCCCAGCTCCTGAGCCCGCTTGTTCATCAGCTCCACAAAGGCCGACTCACTGCCTGCCAGATGTTCCGCCATGGCGCAGGCGCAGTCGTTGGCAGAGCTGACGGCGATGGACTTGACCATATCAGAAACAGACATGGTCTCCCCCACCTTCAGATAGATCTGGCTGCCGCCCTTTGCCGCCGCCGTTTCCGAGGCGGTGACGGTATCGTCCCAGCCGATCTTGCCGCTGTCAATGGCTTCCATGATCAGCAGCATGGTCATGACCTTGGTAACGCTGGCGGGCGCCAAAGCCTCGTGGGGATTGGATTCATAAAGCACTGTGCCGGTGTGCACATCCATCAAAAGGGCGCTTTTCGCCTCGATTTTCATATCCACCGCTCCGGCATGCAGGGGAAACGCCCCCAACAGCAACACAACTACCACCAAACCACAAACCCAGCGCTTCATAGTGACCCCTCCCAGATTTTCTAACACATCCTATGAGGCCCGTCCCCCGATTATACCGCCCAGAGGGGCAAAAAACCGCCGATCGTCAAAAAGCAGAGTTAAATTTTTAAGAATTGTGTCATTGCGATGCCCTGTAGGGGCTGTAACAATCCGTACTCTCTACGGAAAAAATACCTTTTTCAACAGAATAAGGGGGTGTTGCAAAATTCACCCCAACGAAAAAACGCTGTCATTGCGAGGGGCTTTAGCCCCGTGGCAATCCGCTTTTCTTGCACTGCGAAGCAGCGCATTGCCCCAAAAGGGGCAATAGGAGAACGGATTCCCACGCCAATGTCTAAAGAAATCTTGGAGCGTTAGCGACTTAGATTTCTTAGTGCAAAGCGCGCACTGGCTCGGAATGACAGCGTATTTTGCAACACGCCTTTTTGCGATTTATTCTTCTACCCGCTTCCACTGGAAAGGCTCGCCGCCCTCTTCCAGGGTATCCTCCTCAATGACCAGAACCCCATCTTTCAGGGTATATTCACTGGATTCGAACTCATTGAGCCAGCTTGCGGCGGACCAGATACCGTTTTCGGTAACATAGTAAACGCCGTCCTGGGCCATTGCCCCAAAGTATTCCTCCAGATCCATGGCATTTACTGTTTCTTCCACAAACTCCTCCACCGTCATGCCATAGGTCTGCTTATAAGCCTCGTCGGCCTGGGCTCTGGAGTAGCCCTGGGATTCCAAGGTTGCGTAGCTTATGTCCATTGTATATTCCTTCACGGCATCCAGGAAAGCAAACTGGTCATGGATCTCAACGGTGGCATTCATATCGCCGTTGTTTTTGAATTCATACAACAGTGTGCAGGGGATTTTATCCAGATAGCCCCCCAGTCCCAGCATCTCGCCGGTGAACTCCACCTCACAGGACCACTTACCCTGTATATCCTTGGTAGCGGCAGTGGTAAACCGGGGGTCCGTATTGATCTTCTCGCCCTCTGTTTCCTTGCACACAGTGCATGTCTTAGGAGCCTCGGTGGTGGCTTCCTCCCAGGTGTGGCCCACAGCCTCGCCTTCTGTTTCCTTACAGACGGTACATGTCTTGGGGGTTGTGCAGGTGGCTTCTTCCCAAGTGTGGCCCAGGGCTTCTCCCTCCACTTCTCCGCACTCCTGACAGGTTTTAGGCGCTGTGCAGGTGGCAGCAAACCACACATGGCTGCAGCATCCGGACAGAACGCTGAGCATCAGGCATACAAGAGCAACAAAAGCTATCTTTTTCTTCATAATAATTCCTCCTTTATTTTTGGGAAAATTTCTGTTTGCCAATTAAAATTCCGGGATAAAACCGTTGCTGGCGGCTTCCTTTTCCTGGGTAAAGCCCTCCAGGTCATTCAGATACATCCAGCTGAGCACCGCCTGGTACTCCTCCTCGGTGACGGTGCGGTCAAAGGGTGGCTTCAGTCCCCCCATGGGGGTGTACTGCCGCATCAGGCTTACCAACACCTCTCCTTTTTGGAAGCTTTCGCCGATCCAATCCAGCACCTTCAGGGAATTTTCCACCTGTCCCGGCAGGATCAAATGGCGGATCACGGTACCTTTCACCAGCTTTTCTCCCTGCCACCGGACTGGGCCGGTAATATCCACCATGGTACGGATGGCCTCTGCCGCCGTCTCAAAATAGTCCGCCGCTCCGGACAGGGCCTTTGCAAGACCATTGTCCCCATATTTCATATCCGGCAGGAAAATATCCACCTTTCCCCGGAGCCGTTCCAAGGTTTCCGCCCGCTCATAGCCGCCGCAGTTGTACACCACCGGCACCGGCAGCTTTTCCTCCAATGCCGGTAACAGGGTAGGCAAAAAGTGGGTGGGGGTCACCAGATCGATATTTTCCGCCCCTTGGGTGATGAGCTCCTCCATGGTACGGCGGAGCTCGGCGGCATCCATTTCCTCTCCCGTAGGACCGCCGCTGATGGCCCGGTTCTGGCAATAGCTGCAACCCAGGGTGCAGCCCCCGAAGAAAATCGCGCCGCTGCCGCCAGACCCTGCCAGGGCAGGCTCCTCCCACTTGTGGAGCATTGCCTTGGCCACCAGAGCCTTATCCGGGCAGCCGCAATAGCCCCTTTGCCCTGCAGTCCTGTCCACACCACACTGCCTGGGACACAATTTGCAATTTACATAACTCATACTATCTCTTCCTGACCACCCCTTTATTAAGGCCATATCTCCACAACCGGAAGAGCAGGTAAATTCCCATCAGATCCGGAGTTGCCGGTAACGCCGTCCAGAAGAGAATATCCCGAGGAATACACCTCATCATTGTCCCTTATCTCTCCACAGTACACACACCGATCGGGCCAATAAAGCCCCATGTCCTTCCATTTATGTTCGTCTGTCTTGGGCAGCGTCTCATACTTTGCCGCGCCGCAATTACTGCACAAAAATTCTTTCTTACCATCCGTACTGCAAGTAGCAGGCAGCGTCATTCCCTCTACATAGTGATGTCCCAAGGCCTCGTAGGTGTGTTTTTCCGAATAATCGCACCGGGTACATTGACTGATGCCTTCTCCGGAAACTGTACATGTGGCCTCACGAATAACGTTGTTTTGCATATCATGTACATCATTCGTTTCCAGTTCCTCTACCACCCGGATTTCCGAGCACAATTCACAGGTAACAGCCCTTACGCCCTTTTCCGTACAATTAGGCTCCTTGGTAATAACCGCTTCTCCAAAGGTATGGGGCAGCCTCTCTATTTTCTCGCTGGTCACCGCCATGCACATGGAACAGTTAGACTCCCTCACTCCCTCTTCCGTACAGCTGGGCTCTTTTGTAATGACTGCTTCCCCAAAAGCATGCGCAATTATTTCTGTTTGTTCCCTCTTTTCCGTGTTGCATTGCGTACAGGTATAAGAAATGACTCCCTGCTCTGTGCATGTGGCCGAACGCACCTGAACCCCCTCTGCATACAAATGGGAAAGCATTGGCATCGGCTTGGTATAACTGTCCCAGCAGTCAGCACAGGTAAAGGTCTCGACGCCTTCCCGTCTGCAGGTAGCAGCCAATGTAATCTGTCCTATGTAGCTATGCTTACAGGGCATGGGATTCGACAGGAAGCACACCGCTGCAGCTATGCAGACCGCCACCGCTGCTGCCACCACCCAAAATACCGGCTTTTTATACTTCAGCACCGCCCTGATCCGATCTTTTACCGCCACCTCACCAAAAGCAAGGGGGCATACCATAACCAACCTGCGCTGAAAACTACAAGCTGCAAGGGTCTCGGAATACTCCTTCTTCTCCTTGATATCCATATCCCGGACAGCCTTTTCATCACAGGCCTGTTCAATATCCCGGCACAATAGAATATATGCCAACCACATAAGAGGATTAAACCAGTAGACCGTCAGCAAAGTAAATCCAAAAGGCTTCCACCAGTGATCCCTACGCCGCAGGTGCGCCATTTCGTGGGCAACCACATATTCCAGATGCCCCGGCAGCAAGCCGGATGGTATGTATATCCTGGGTCTGAAAACACCAAGAATGAAGGGAGTATCAATATTGTCACATAGGTAAACGCCCTCTGTCCAAGGCAGGGAAGCTACCACCTGTCTGCGAAGAGGCAGATAAGAAACCGCGCTGTACAGAACCATTCCTGCCACTCCCACGAGCCAAAGAACTGCTGCAACAGACAGAAGGCTCTGCAGCGACAGTCCCTGGGTATTGCTCAGCACAGGGTTCACAACATCATTCACTGCCGGGATCCCGCTGTGGATGGCCGGTGTATCAGATACCACAAAATCTTTGGGTATCAACTCTGGGCTGGGAATCAGACTAAGACTGCTTTCCGGCCAAACCGGAACGATCAGCCGCAGGGCTACCAACCCCCATAATAGGCAGAGGATCCACTTGGGCGCTCTTCGGAGAAGAAGCCGCAGCAGGAGGACAGCCAGAACAAACCACCCGGCAGAAAGGCTCATATTAAGAAGGGTCACAAAAACTTGTGTCACTGTCAGACCTCCCCAAAGGAATCCAATAGCTGCCTGATCTCCTCCAGATCTTTGGTGCTGGGCTGCTTACGTTTGGTAAAGGCCGCAAGGAAGGCAGGCAAAGAACCATGGAAAGTATCATCCACAAATTTTTCACTCTGGAGCGCGTAGAATTCCTCTTTGGAAACGCGCACCGTGACTACACTGTTCTCCGTAGCAAAGATCCCCCGGTCACAGAGCTTTTTTAACACCGTATAGGTGGTGGTGCGCTTCCAGTTCAGCTCCTGCTGGCACAGCGCCACCAGCTCCTTGGTGGTTACAGGGGCGTTCTCCCAAATAATATCTGCAAAACGCGCTTCTACCATACCAAGTTTTACTTCTTTCACAAGTCACACCTACCTTTCGACAGCACTGTCTATTGCCAATAGACTATAATCACAGTTTATATCAATTCCACCCCCTTGTCAACAGGTCCATTGCAGGATTTTTTCTTTACCCCGGGGTGTTTTTGTGCTATCATAAGGAAAACACTGTTGGAGGTAAGGCTTATGGAGATCCGTTTTGCCAACACCCGGGATGTTCCCGGGATCCTGGCGCTGCTGCGGCAGGTTGGAGAAGTCCACCACCGGGGCAGACCGGATATTTTCCGCAAAGGCGCCCAGAAATACAGCGCCTCCCAGGTGATCGCTATGCTGGACAACCCTGCCGCTCCCATCTTCGTTGCGGTGGAGGGTGAAAAGGTCCTGGGCTACGGCTTCTGCGTGGCAAAAACCTATCACAACGACCCAGTGATGACCGACCACACCCAGCTTTACATCGACGACCTGTGCGTGGACGAAGGCTGCCGGGGTCAGCATATCGGCAAAGCCATTTTTGAGGCCATTTGCTGCTATGCCAAAATGCGCAAGTGCTACAGCGTCACCTTAAATGTATGGTCCTGCAACGAAAGCGCCCTGCATTTTTATGAAAGCCTTGGCATGAAGCCCCAGAAAGTGGGCATGGAAACCCTTCTGGAGGACGCTTAATGCTGGAAAAAAACAAAATTTATGAGGCAACCGTATCCGATTACACCGCCCAGGGCCAGGGCATTGCCAAAATTGAAGGCTGCGCCGTATTTATCCCCAACGCCATTGTGGGAGAAAAATGCCTTGTCCGCATCGAAAAAGCCCAAAAAACCTGGGCTTCCGGCAAAATTACAGAGCTTTTGGAGAAGTCTCCCCACCGGGTGAACCGGGAATGTCCCGTAGCCAAGCTCTGCGGCGGCTGCGATTTCTGGCACATGGACTATGAGGAGGAGACCCGGCTGAAGGCAGACCGGGTGCGCCAGGCCCTGAACCGCATTGGCGGGGAAAGCCTGGAGGAAATTCCTATCCTGGCCGCCCCCACCTGCCGGGACTATCGCAACAAAGCCCAGTATCCGGTAGCCAGTCAAAAGGGCCGGGCCTATGCAGGCTTTTTCCGGGCAGGCACCCACCAGGTGGTGGAGAACCGCCGCTGTCTGATCCTGCCCCCGGAAACGGACCGGGTAAAGGAAATTGTTATAGATTATGTAAACCATTATAGAATCACCGCCTATGACGAAACCGCCCACAAGGGCCTGCTGCGGCATATTTATGTCCGCCGGGGAGCTGTTTCCGGGGAGGTTTTGGTCTGCCTGTCCGTAAACGGACGGAAGCTGCCCCACCCGGAGGACCTTGTGCAGCGGCTGAAAGCCGTTCCCGGCTTCACCACCCTGGTGCTGTCGGTAAACACCCGCCGGGGCAACACAGTCCTGGGCAACGAATTTATTACCCTTTACGGCCCGGGTTATATCCAGGACACCCTCTGCGGTCTGGATTTTCGCCTGTCCCCCCGGTCCTTCTACCAGGTAAATCACCACCAGGCCCAACGGCTGTATGATGCCGCCATCTCCCTGGCCCTGATCACCAAGGACGATTTGGTGCTGGACCTTTACTGCGGCGTTGGCACCATCACCCTCGCCATGGCAAAGGCTGCCGGCAAGGTTATCGGTGTGGAGGTGGTAGAGCAGGCGGTGCAGGATGCCCGGGAGAATGCCCAGAGAAACGGCATCGAAAATGCGGAATTTTTCTGCGGCGACGCAGGCAAAGCCGCCCTGGAGCTGGAAGCCAAGGGCATCCGGGCAGATGTGGCGGTGGTAGACCCGCCCCGGAAAGGCTTGAACGCCGACACCATTGACGCCCTTTGTAAAATGTCCCCCCGGCGTATTGTGTATGTTTCCTGCGACCCGGCAACTTTGGCCCGGGATGTGGCACTGTTAAAACAGCGTGGCTACCGGGTACAAAACGCCCTGGCGGCAGACTTGTTCCCCCGGACAGCACATGTAGAATCTATTGTCTGCCTGTGCAGACAATAGATTCATCGATATAAATCCCTGGCGGGATTTTCGATATTTCCCTTCAAGAATCGATATGCGCCGACGCGCTCGATATGCCCTGCGGGGCAAGAAGGGATTTATATCGACCTCGTCGCCAAGGGCGACATATCGAATCGCAAAGCGATATATCGATTTTGCCGCAAGGCAAAAATATCGAGTTGCGGAGCAACATATCGACAAAAAAGAGGATGTAGACATGGACAGTGCTAAAAACCAACTTAGAGATGATAGTATTGACTTTGCCATCGCTGTATCCGATGCTTGCGACAGCATCAAAGGATATTCTGTCTTCGTAAACCAACTTCTTCGCTGCTCCTCTTCTGTAGGAGCTAATCTCCACGAAGCCAAATATGCCCAAAGTCGTGCTGATTTTATTAACAAGCTGGAAATTGCGCTGAAGGAAAGCTCAGAAACAGACTACTGGCTGGAACTGCTTTACAGGAAAGAGAAGTTGTCTGACGAACAATATAGATCCCTGAGAAATCTGTGCGGCTCCATCCGCCGCAGACTAATTGCTTCCATCACCACAGCGAAAAACAAAGCCTGATTCGTTTCTCGTTTAACTACATGAATTGTGCCTTTTGGCAAGTTGTTCCAAAGACTTTATCCTATATAATATAGAAGGCGGCTGTTTATGGATACCCTGTTTATCATGCTGAAAAATGTTATCATCTTTGTCCTGCTGGCTGTGCCCGGCTACCTTTTGGTAAAGGGCAACATTCTGAAGTCCCAGGACTCCGGCGCCCTGTCCAAGCTGCTGACCAACATCGGCATGCCGGCGCTGATTTTGTCCAGCACTCTGGGGCTGGATTTTACAGGCCAGCTCACCGTTTCCATGGTGGCAATGGCGGTGATCAGCATTGTTTTCACAGCCCTTATGTTTGTAACCTCCCGCTGGCTCTGCGCCGGGGAGAAAAATAAAAAGACCAATGGCATGATGCGCTTTTCCATGGTGTTTGTCAACAGCGGCTTTGTCGGCATTCCCCTTGCCAGCGCCGTCTTTGGCGGCGACTCCCCTGTGGTTGCCTATGTGATCGTTTCCAACATCGTGATGAATGTGATGATGTTTACCCTGGGCGTGTATCTGATCTCCGGGGACAAAAACGCCATCAATGTAAAGAAAGCAGTGCTGTCCCCGGTGTTCCTGGCATTTTTGGCAGGCATCGCGCTGAATCTTCTGGGAGTGGGCAGAATCGTGCCGGAGCTCCAGACCTATGCCACCCATCTTAAGGGCATCGTCACGCCCCTTTCCATGGTGGTGCTGGGCATGAAGCTGGCAGATGTGCCTATGAAGCGGCTGTTCACATCCCCCCGGATGTACTACGTTTCCTTTGGGCGGCTGGTCCTTTACCCTGTGGTGGGCATCGCCTTGATGCTGCTTTTACGGTCTGTCCCCGCCTTCGCCCTGAACACCGACAGTGTTATCGGCTTTTTCATTGGCTTTGCCATGCCCACCGCCGGTCTTGCCTCTGTTTTCTCCGACCAGTACGGCGGTGACACCGACAACGCCGTAATTCTCACCCTTGGCACCACCATCGTTTCCATCGTTACCATCCCGGCGCTCTACTGGGTCCTGCGGCTCATTGTCTGACATCTTTTCGTTTTTACACAGAGAAGGATTCTCTGTCATTGACTTCAAAAACATATACATAGGAGGAACACACATGGTATTTTTATATGATCTGTTTAGCTGTTTTGGTTATTTTTTGGTTATGATAATCTTTATGGTGATCGCCATCATCGCCGGAAAAAGCAAGGCTGCATGGATTTGGTATGGAATCGGCGGGGCTCTACAGCTGATGTCTCTGTCCGGCAGACAGAAAGCTGCCAGCTTCTACGGAACTGACATTACGCTGTATTGGGTAGTATATTTTGCCTTATTGATCCTAACAGCCGTACTGATTGTCAAACGGTATAATAAGGCCAACCGTTAAAGCTTTATCCTCATACAGAGCGTGTTGCACTTTTTGCGACACGCTCTGTTTTTCCCTGCCTGTTTATAAAATCTTAAAAGGAAAAGGGCTTTTGTTTTTATTTCCCTTGTGGTAAAATAAAGAAAACTGGCCGAATCTCACAAAAAAAGGAGGGCGTACCGTGGCAAGCTGTGTGATCTTCTGCGCCGGCGGCTTTGAGGGCCTGATAGAGCCCCTGGGAGAAAAAGACTATATTCTGGCAGCCGACGGCGGCTACGCCCATGTTCAGGCGCTGGGTATTCAGCCCCACGGCATATTAGGGGACTTCGATTCCCTTGGCTATATCCCCCAGGACGCCCAGCGATTCCCTGTGGAAAAAGACGACACCGATGCCATGCTGGCAGTCCGCCGGGGACTGGCCCTGGGCTACCGGCGGTTTTTCCTCTACGGCAGTCTGGACGGACCCCGGCTGGACCATACGGTATCCAATTTCCAGACCCTGCAATTTTTGGCAGACCGGGGAGCTGCAGGCTACCTCATCGGCAAGGACCAGATCGTAACCGTGGTAAAAAACAGCCGTCTGGACTTTCCCCCGGAATTTTCCGGGATCCTGTCGGTGTTCTGCATGGGCCCCGATGCCCGGGGCGTGACCCTGGAGGGACTGAAATATCCCCTGAAAAACGGCACTCTGACCCCCGGCTTCCCTCTGGGTGTCAGCAATCATTTTACCGGCAAGCCTGCCAGCGTCAGCGTGACCGAGGGCAGCCTGCTGGTGATCTTCCAAAGACAAAGCTTACGAGGATTTACCCATGGAAATGAAAAACCGTGAACTCCAACGGACCCGCCGACCCATAGACCCCTGCGCCCCGGACCCTGATCTGGGCCTGACTGCCCAGCAGGTATCCCAGCGGCTGGCCGGCGGCTGGGATAACAAAGTAGTTGACCAATCCAAACGCACCGAGGGCCAGATCATTCTGTCCCACTGTCTGACCTTTTTCAACCTGGTGTTTATCGTTCTGGCGGTGCTGCTATTGCTTGCCGGCTCGTCGGTGAAAAACCTGACCTTTTTGGTGGTGGTCATCGTCAACACCGTCATCGGCTGTGTCCAGGAGATCCGGGCAAAGCGGGCTGTGGACAAGCTGACCCTGGTGGCCGCCCGGCCTGTCCGGGCCATCCGGGAGGGAGAAATCGTGTCTGTGGTCTCTGACCTTTTGGTCCGGGATGACATTGTGGAATTTTCCGCCGGAGACCAGATCTGCGCCGACGCAGAGCTGCGGACCGGTCAGCTTTTTGTAAATGAATCCCTTCTTACCGGCGAGGCCGATGCCATTGAGAAAAACCCGGGGGACACCCTCCGGTCCGGCAGCTTTGTAATGGCAGGCCGGGGCAGCGCCCAGCTGACCCAGGTGGGCAATGATGCCTTTGCCGCCAGACTTGCCGCCGAGGCCAAGAAAAATCCCAAGGTAGCCAAGTCCGAAATGATGCGCTCTTTGGATAAACTGATAAAGGTAGTGGGCTTTGCCCTGATCCCCATTGGTATCATTCTGTTCCACCAGGAATTTTCGGTGCTGCGGCTCGGCCTGCAGGAAAGCGCCGAAGCCACTGTGGCAGCCCTGGTGGGCATGATCCCCGAGGGGCTTTACCTGCTGACCAGCATCGCCCTGGCAGCATCAGCCCTGAAGCTGACAAAGCAGCGGGTGCTGGTGCAGGACATGAACTGCATCGAAACGCTGGCCCGGGTGGATGTGCTGTGCGTGGACAAAACCGGCACCATCACCGAGCCTTCCATGGAGGTGGCAAATGTGCTGCCCCTCACCCAGGACCCCCCGGAGCATCTGGAAGCTGTTCTCACTGCCATGTACGGTTGCCGGGATCCGGAAAACGACACCGGCAAAGCCCTTTACGAGATGTTCCAAGGGGGCACAGACTGGGTCTGTACCCGTTATATTCCTTTTAACGCCGATACTAAATGGACCGGGGCTGTCTTCGAAGACCATGGAGCATTTGTCATCGGCGCTCCCGGCTCTATTATGGGCTCCGGGTACGACGCTCTCCGGGATACCGTCACCCAATGGGCATCCCAGGGCTATCGGGTGCTGCTGGTGGCAGGCTACGCAGACGACCCTGTTCCCGGGGCATTGCAGCCGGAGCTTCTGACGCCCCTTGCCCTGATCCTGCTTTCCAACCGGATCCGCCCGGAAGCCCCGGAAACCTTCTCCTACTTTGCCGCCCAGGGGGTGGCTGTAAAGGTGATCTCCGGTGACGACCCGGTGACTGTATCCCAGGTAGCCCACCGGGCAGGCATCGAAAACGCAGATCTTTTCATTGACACCACCGCTCTGGAAACAGAGACAGATTTCCTGGATGCTGTAGAACTCTACACCGTATTTGGCCGGGTGACCCCGGAGAAAAAGCGATCCCTCATCCGGGCTATGAAACAAAAGGGCCACACCGTTGCCATGACCGGTGACGGCGTAAACGATGTGCTGGCTATGAAGGAGGCAGACTGCGGCATCGCCATGGCAAGCGGCGCTCAGGCTGCCAGTCAAGTGGCCCAGCTGGTGCTGCTGGAATCGGACTTTTCCGCTATGCCCGGCATCGTTGGCGAGGGCCGCCGGGTCATTAACAATATCCAGCGGGCAGCCACCCTTTTCCTGGTAAAGAATATTTTCTCTCTGGGTCTGTCTCTGGTATCCCTGTTGACAGACTGGCCCTACCCCCTTGCCCCCCTGCATCTGAGCATTATTTCCGCCCTGACCATTGGCGTTCCCTCCTTCTTCCTTGCCATGGAACCCAACTACGAGCGGGTACAGGGCCGGTTTCTGGCGGGAGTGCTCCGCAGGGCCTTCCCCGGCGGCTTAAGCAATCTCTTTGTCATCCTTGCCGCCCAAGCATTTATGACAGTCTTTGCCCTGCCTTTGGACCAAATGAGCACCGTTTGCACCGCCATTCTGGCTGTGGTGGGTATGCTGGTGCTGTACCAAACATGTATGCCCTTTGATAAGTTCCGGAAGCTGATCTGGGGCGCAATGCTGGCGGCCCTTGTGCTGTGCTTTACCCTGCTGGGCAGCTTCCTGGAGCTCCGGGCAGGCAGCACCGCTGTACGGCTTGTGATGTTCACCCTGCTGGTGATGTCCCCGACGGTATTTTTCTGTATCCGGCGGGTATTCGACTGGGGCGACAAAATATACGCCCACATTAAAAAATGATATACGCCTTTGGCGTATGATGTAGGGCGGGGCCTTGGTCCCGCCGCCCTACGGAACATCTGATCTTCCCTTATAAGGAGGTAATCGCCGTGCTGACCTATGAACTGAAAAAAGCCCCGGGGGTGCCTCTTTACGAGTCTCTGTACCGCTGCATCCGGGAGGACATCCTCTCCGGCCGCCTGCGGGCCGGAGACAAGCTCCCCTCCAAGCGGGCCCTGGCCACCAATCTGGAGGTCAGCAAGATCACCGTAGAGGGGGCTTACGGCCAGCTTCTGGCAGAAGGCTATATCTGCTCCCGGGAAAAGGTGGGCTATTTTGTGGAGGCTGTGGAGACGGTCACCAGAGGTCCCCTTACCCAGCCTCAGGCACCTGCCCCGGAGCGCCACTATATTGACCTGGCTGCTAATGGCCCGGCAAAATTTCCCTTTTCCGTATGGAGCCGCCTCCAGCGAGAGGTGATGCTGGATCTGGGAGAGCAGCTTCTGGCGCCCCTGCCCAACCAGGGCTTATGGGAGCTGCGGCAAGCCATTGCTTCCCATTTGCTGCAATTCCGTGGCATGCAGGTTTCTCCGGAAAATATCCTCATTGGCGCAGGCACAGACTTTCTTTATAATCTTCTGATCCAGCTTCTGGGCAGAGATAAGCGCTATGCGGTGGAGGAGCCGGGTTATAGTAAGATCCGCAAGATCTATGCCGCCGGCGGCGTGGAGTGCATCAGCGCCCCCATGGACAGCCAGGGCGTACTGCCCCAGGCTCTTGGGGATGCCCAGGTGCTCCACATTTCCCCCGCCCACCATTTCCCCACAGGCATCATTACCCCTGTAGCCCGGCGGCAGGCTTTGCTGAACTGGGCAAAAGCGCTTCCCAACAGATGGATCATCGAGGACGATTACGACAGCGAATTCCGCTTCAACGCCCACCCTATGCCCACCATGCAGTCCATGGATCCCGGCGGCAAGGTGATCTATATGAACACCTTTTCCAAGACCCTTGCCCCCTCTATCCGCATCAGCTACATGGTGCTGCCCAGGATTCTCATGGAGCAGTTCCAGGCTACGCTGGGCTTTTACAGCTGCACTGTTCCCAGCTTTGAGCAGTACACCCTTGCCCGTTTTTTAACCAGCGGCCATTTCGAAAAGCACCTGAACCGGATGCGGAAGTTTTATAAAGCCCGCCGAAACCGGGTGCTGCAGATCATAGAAGGCTGCCCCCTGTCCCTCCGGCTTTCCATTCTGGAGGAAAACGCGGGTCTGCACTTCCTTGTAAAGGTGGATACCCGGCTTTCCGACAAAGCACTTACCGACAGGTGCTTAGCCGCCGGTATCCGGGTCCGGAGCCTGGGCAGCTATTACCACGACCCCCTCCCCCGGGAGGACACCCACTGCCTTGTGGTGAACTATTCCGGCCTGTCAGACACGGACCTGGACGCCCTGGCAGCTGCCGTCATGTCCTTGTGAGGTAGTATTTTGAAATATATCATTGCGCTTCTGTGCGCAGGCCTTTCAAAGCCGGAGTATATTCTGTAAGCAGCCTGTCTCCGGCGGTTGCCGGTGTTCTCACTGCCCTGCTGTTCCCTGTTTTTCCGGACCTGCTTCCCAACCTGTTTGTCCCCAGATTCCGGGGACAAACAGGAATTTTTTTGTCCTGTAGTCTGCAATTTATGAAAATTTCCAAAATCCCCCTCTGGGGGATATGGTTTTCCAGTCGAATTGTGGGCAAAACTCCAATTGACTTTCGGCCCGGAAAGGAGTAGAATAATACTGATATACTAGCACTCGTACGCGAGTGTGCGTACCAATAATCAATAATTAGGAGGAACCAAGATTGAAGGATTGGGCATTTACAACTACCATCGAAGAGATGGAAGCTGCAACCAACTCCCTGCTGGAAACTGCCAGCAAGGTTGGCGCTGACACCTGGCAGCAGCGTGTCAAGAACCAGACCCCCCATTGTGGCTTCGGCGAAGCAGGCACATGCTGCCGTATCTGCTCCATGGGACCCTGCCGCATCACCCCTAAGGCACCCCGCGGCATCTGCGGCTGCGATGTTCACGGCATCGTCGCCCGTAACTACCTGCGCTTCACCGTTGGCGGTACCGCAGCGCACTCCGACCACGGTCGTGAGATCATGCACACCCTGCACCAGACCAAGGAAGGCGGCAACTACACCGTCAAGGATCCCGAGAAGCTGCTCCGGATCGCTCAGGAATGGGGCGTAGAAACCGAGGGCAAGGACATCTATGATCTGGCCCACGAAATGGCCGAGATCGGCCTGCTGGAGTACGGCTTCCCCTTCGGCACTCAGAAGTTCGCAAAGCGCGCACCCGAGCACACCCAGAAGCTGTGGGACGAGGCTGGCATCACCCCCCGGGCTATCGACCGGGAAATCGCCACCGCTATGCACATGACCCACATGGGTTGTTCTTCCCTGCCCGAGGCTCTGATCCGTCAGTCCCTCCGTGCCGGTCTGTCTGACGGCTGGGGCGGCTCCATGATGGGCACCGAGTTCTCCGACGTTATGTTCGGTACTCCCAAGCCCATTGACACCGAGGCTAACATCGGCGTTATGGAGAAGGAGAACGTGAACATTGTTGTCCACGGCCATGATCCCTCCCTGTCTGAGATGATCGTTTACTACGCAAACGATCCCGAGATGATCGCTTACGCCAAGTCCATGGGCGCTAAGGGCATCACCGTTTCCGGTGTGTGCTGTACCTCCAACGAGGTCACCATGCGTCACGGCATCCCCATGGCCGGTAACTTCCTAAACCAGGAGAATGTTGTACTTACCGGTGCCTGCGAAGCCATTGTTGTGGACGTGCAGTGCATCTTCCCCGCACTGGGCCCTCTGTCCAAGTGCTTCCATACCAAGTTCATCACCACCTCCCCCATCGCCCGGATGCCCGACTCCGAGTTCATCCAGTTCAGCGCCGAGACTGCCGGCGAAAACGCCAAGGCGATCGTGAAGATGGCTATCGAGAACTTCAAGAACCGTACTCCCGAGCTGGTCAACATCCCCGACCAGAAGCAGAAGGCCCGGGTTGGCTACTCTGTTGAGGCCATCAAGAAGGTCCTGGACGGCGTTGCAAACTCTCAGGTTGACGAGTTCGGCACCACCAAGCCTCTGATCGAGTGTGTCCACTCCGGTGTCCTCCGCGGCGCTGTGGCTATGGTTGGCTGTAACAACCCCAAGGTCCGTCCCGACTCCGCTCACATCGGCCTGATGAAGAAGCTGCTGGAAAACGACATCATCCTGATCGTCACCGGCTGTTCCGCCCAGGCTGCTGCCAAGGCCGGTCTGATGGATCCCGAGAAGGCTAAGGAATACTGCGGCGCAGGTCTGAAGCGCGTTTGCGAGCTGGCAGGCATTCCTCCCGTTCTGCACATGGGTTCCTGTGTTGATATCTCCCGTATGATGGTTCTGGCTTCCGACATTGCCAAGGACTGGGGCATCAACATCTCCCAGGTTCCCGTTGTAGGCTGCGCTCCCGAATGGATGTCCGAGAAGGCTGTTTCCATCGGTAACTACGTTGTGGCTACCGGTATTGAGACCTTCCTGGGCGTGGATCCCTACTCCAAGGGCTCTTCCGAAGTCACTGAGCTGCTCCAGGGCGAGAACGGCATCAATAAGTGGGTCGAGGCAAAGTTTGTTGTTGACACCAACATTGATGCTCTGGGCGACAAGATGATCGCTTGCATCGAAGCCAAGCGCGCAGCTCTGGGTATCTAAATAATATTTCCTGTTGCCGTTTTCCCTACAAGATCGTAGGGCGGGGGCTTGCTCCCGCCGCAAAGAGTATTGGAAGGAACGGCTACAGCGAAACAAACGAGGTCATTTTCCAATGAAAGTAGCGATTACCGGCAAGGGCGGCGTGGGTAAAACCACCCTGTCCTCCACCCTGGCAAGGCTTTATGCCGATGAAGGACGCACCGTCCTGGCTGCCGATGTGGACCCTGATGCCAATCTGGGCCTGGCCCTGGGTCTTTCCCAGGAAGAAGTGGACCAGATCGTCCCCATTTCCAAAATGCGTACCCTTGTGGAAGAACGCACCGGCGCCAACGCCGCCAATAAGTTTTTCAAGCTGAATCCCCAGGTTTCCGACATTCCGGACACCTTCTCCAAGGAGATTAACGGCGTAAAGCTTTTGGTGATGGGCACTGTGGATGTGGGCGGCAGCGGCTGTGTCTGTCCCGAGCATGTGATGCTCAAGTCCATTCTCTCCGCCATGACCTACCGCAAGGATGATGTGGTCATTATGGATATGGAAGCAGGTCTGGAGCATCTGGGCAGAGGCACTGCAGCCAATATGGATCAGTTCATCGTGGTCATCGAGCCCGGCGCCCGGTCTGTACAGACCTACCGCAATGTGAAGCGCCTGGCCTCTGACCTGGGGGTAAAGCAGGTTCGGGTGGTAGCCAACAAGATCCGGGACGAAGGCGACGAGGAATTTATCCGCAACGCAATTCCCGCAGAGGATCTTCTGGGCTTCATCCACTACAACCCCGACATTATCGATGCGGACCGCCAGGGAAAATCGCCCTATGACTTCAGCCCCGCAGCTATTGAAGAGATTCGTAAAATCAAAGCGATTTTGGATCGTGAATAAAACACACAACAAACCCTGTCATTCCGAGCCAGTGCGCACACTGGCGTGGGAATCCGTTCTCTTGTGCTGCAAAGCAGCACGTCGCCCAGCGGGCGACAGGTATACAGATTGCCACGTCGCTGCGCTCCTCGCAATGACATAGCTGTTGATAAAAAATACGAGGAGGAAAATACGTTGACACTTTTTGACAGAGTTTTCGGCGGTAACGACTACAACTATGACCGTACCGTTGCTGCAATCGACGCGGCTATCGCCCAGTACGGCGAGTCCGAGCCCGTCGCATTCCCCGACACTGCTTACAGCCTGCCCTGTTACTACGGTATCACTGGCGTTAAGATCACCAACCTGGGTGAGATGAAGGTCGCTATGACCACCATTAAGGGCATGATGACCCGCAACAGCCGCCTGCAGGACGCTTTTGACAGCGGCATCGCTTCCGCTCTGTGCGCAGAGTTCCTGGAAGCCCTGAAGTATCTCCACGGCGCTACCCCCTACACCGAGCCTGAGATGGGCCACCTGACCGACGCATTCGTCCGTAACCTGGGTGTTCCTCTGGTTACCGGCGACATCCCCGGCGTTGCCGTTATTATCGGTGGTGCTGAGGATCCCGCTGAGACTGTGGAGCTGGTGAAGTCCTATCAGAATCAGGGTATTCTGGTGACCCTCACCGGCGACGCTGTGAAGCATGTTGCTGACGCCGGCATGAAGACCGGTGAAGGCGTCCGCGTCTGCCCCCTGGGCTACGAGATGCAGTCCGTTATCCATGTTGTTTCCGTTGCTGTCCGCGCTGCGCTGATCTTCGGTAACATCACCCCCGGTGACTTCCCCGCTCTGGCTAAGTACACCATGGACCGTGTCCGCGCCTTCGTCAATGCTTACACGCCCCTGTCCGACGAGACCGTTTCCTACGGTGCCGGCGCTATCTGCCTGGGCTTCCCCGTTGTCTCCAACGAGACCGAGAACATGTTCCGTGTTCCCAAGAGCCTGATCCAGCAGCTGGATACTTCCAAGTGGAACACCACCTCTCTGGAAGCCCGGGACATCAAGATCAAGATCACCAACATCGACATCCCCGTTTCCTACGCTACCGCTTTCGAAGGCGAGATCATCCGCCGGGGCGATATGCAGGTGGAAGTGGACGGCTCCCGTGTGGACTGCTTCGAGCTGGTTCAGACCAAGGACGCTGCCGAGATCGAGGATCACAAGATCGAGGTCATCGGACCCGAGATCGACGACATCGAGGTTGGCTCCAAGATCTCCCTGTCCTACACCGTGGAGGTTGCCGGCAAGGCTATGCAGCCTGACTTTGAGTCCGTCATGGAGCGTAAGTTCCATGCTTACCTGAACTGCATCGAGGGTGTCATGCACACCGGTCAGCGTGATATGATCCGTATCCGTATCAGCAAGGCTGACTTCGAGGCAGGCTTCAAGTTCCGTCATCTGGGCGAGGTTCTCTACGCCAAGATCAAGAGCGAGTTTGAGGCAGTTGTGGACAAGTGCCAGGTCAAGATCGTTGTGGATGCTGAGCAGAACAAGGCTCTGCGCGCCGCTGCCAACGAGGTCTTCTCCAAGCGTGACGACCGTCTGAGCAGCATGACCGACGAGTCTGTGCCTGTTTACTACACCTGCATTATGTGCCAGGCCTTCTCCCCCAGCCACGTTTGTATCGTTACCCCCGAGCGTCTGGGTCTCTGCGGCGCTGTTAGCTGGCTGGATGCCAAGGCTACCAACGAGCTGGATCCCACCGGTCCTTGCCAGGTCGTTCCCAAGGAGCGCTGCATCGACGAGGCTCTGGGCCGTTACGAGGACGTGGATGAGGCCATTGAGAAGTACTCCCACGGTGCTCTGGAGCATATCACTCTGTACTCCCTGTTCCAGGATCCCATGACCTCCTGTGGCTGCTTCGAGTGTATCTGCGGCGTGGAGCCCTGCTCCATGGGCGTGGTTATCACCACCCGTGAGCACGCTGGCATGACCCCCCTGGGCATGAGCTTCTCCGACATGGCTTCCATGACCGGCGGCGGCGTTCAGACCCCCGGCTTCATGGGTCACGGCAAGCAGTTCATCTTCTCCAAGAAGTTCATCAAGGCAGAAGGCGGCCCCGGCCGTATTGTCTGGATGCCCAAGGATCTGAAGGATCAGGTCCGGGAGAAGCTGGACGCTGTGGCGCTGGAGATGTACGGTGTTGAGAACTTCACCGACATGATCGCCGACGAGACCGTCTGCGAGGAAGATCCCGAGCAGCTGCTGGAGTTCCTGGGCAATGTTGGCCACCCCGTTCTGGGCATGGAACCCTTCGATATGTAATCTGAATCGGCGACAACCGAACAATACCCAAAGGGCGTGTGGCAGAAGCCACACGCCCTTTAATACGAAGCCCCCATACCATACAAATAGCCCCCATAAGCGGCAGTCAGCTGCTTATGGGGGTATCCTTTTTCACTTTACTGACGGAGCTTGCCGTCTTTATCAAACTTGCGGTATACCATGACCTGAATGCCGGCCCATACGCCCAGGATCAGCACCAGCTCCACAATGACGCACACAAAGGCAGACACGGCCATGTCCATAAGGTCCATGCCCCGGTAGCCGTTACAGATCAGCGCCATAATCACCGTCAGCGCAAAACCAGCAATACTATAGCCTGTGCCGGCGATCCGCTGGGTGTAGCGCCAGGCGGCAATGCTGCCCATACCGAAGTAGGTGCGGAAGCCTGCGGAATGGTTGGCCTCCTTGGGGGGCAGCAGATAATACCACAGGCCCAGTCCCAGGATGGTCAAGGGTCCTGCCAGAACGATAACACGCATGATCTTTTCCAGCTGCACGCCAAAGACCTCCAGCTCCGGCAAAAGGTTGGCGATATCAAATTCTTTCAGCAAAGACAGGATCTGGTCCATGGTTTTCGCTCCTTATTTCTCGCCCAAAAAGCTGTTGATCTCATGAATAAAGCCGTTCACATCCTGGAAGCGGCGGTACACAGAGGCAAAGCGGATATAGGCAACCTCGTCCAGGGGCTTGATACGCTCCATGACCATTTCGCCGATGCGGTCGGTGCTGACCTCCCGCTCCAGGGAATTCTGAATGGTCTGCTCGATCTCGGTGGTGATGCGGTCCAGATCCGCAGTCTCCACCTGTCGCTTATCAAAGGCCCGGACCATGCTCTGCATAATCTTATTCCGGTCAAATGCCTGACGGGAGCCGTCACGCTTCACTACGATAATAGGCAGGCTCTCCACGATCTCATAGGTGGTGAACCGGCGCTGACAGGCCAGACACTCCCGGCGGCGTCGGATGCTCAGGCCATCCTCAGAATGGCGGGAGTCCACAACCTTGCTTTCCTGATCACCGCAAAAAGGACATTTCATGGATAATCAACTCCATTTCCACGCTTATTTGGTTTATTATATCAAAAACGCCCGCCACTGTCCAGCTTTTTTTCCTTGTGTTTCCCCGGCTTATGCGGTACAATAAGAAAAACTCCAAAGGAGAAAACCATGAAAAAGACGGTTTTATACAGCAGCTGGGGGCTGCTTTATGTGCTGTGCTTTCTGTTGGGAAACGCGGAAAACCCCCAGGGCGCCCAACTGGCGGCTCTTGTGATCATGTCCCTGCTTTTCTTTGTGCCCGGGGTCCTTCTCCTGGCAAATGCCCTGCGCTCCGGTGACCGGAAGACCCTGGTGGTGCTGCGGTGGATCAGTGGCCTTTCTCTGGGGCTGACTGTGGCGTTTGTTATCCTGAATATCGCCTCTGTGCGGCTGTCCGACCCAGTCGGGGTGGCTCTGCATCACGGGCTGAACCTGGTTTCCGTGCCTATGATGTGCAGCCAGTTTGCCCCTTTGAGCCTTTTCCTCTGGGCTTGCCTGCTTTACGCCACCTTTCTGGGTAAAAAGCAGTAATTAATCGTTGTTAAAATCCTCGGGATCAAAGACGATAACCGTATGATAGGTGCCCTGGTTCATTGCAGCCAGGGCACTTTCCAGGTCCTTTTGGATCTGGGCGGTGCTGCCCATCAGCTCTCTGGGGGTGGTAATATCAAAGATCAGGTTGCTGTGTCCCGCTCCCTTGACCATACGGAAATCGTGGACAGAAAGCCTTTTATCTATGGTGTGGAGGATCTGGCACACGGCGATCCGCATACGCTGGATCTCCGGGTCGTCTGTTACCACAGGGTCATAGTGGATCACCAGATGGACATTGTGTTTTTCCAGACACAGCCGCTCCATATCGTCAATGATCTCATGGCACAAAAGGGGATCCTCCCGCTGGTCCATCTCCACATGGATGCTGGCAAACCGCTGCCCGGGTCCGTAATCGTGGACCATAAGGTCGTGGTATCCCAGCACCCGGCAGTTGCTGCCTACTATTTCGATAATCAGCTTCCGCAGCTCCGGGCTTGCCGCCTCACCCAACAGAGGGCTGATGGTCTCCTTTGCCAGGGAAGCGCCGCTGTAGAGAATGAACAGGGCAACTGCCAGACCCATATAGCCGTCAATACGCCAATGGGTAATATACTCCACCACCGCCGCTGCCAGAACAGCCCCTGTGGAGATCACATCGTTGCGGCTGTCTGCCGCCGTAGCCAGCAGAGCCTGGGAATCGATATGCTTTCCCAGCCGCCGGTTAAACAGACTCAACCACAGCTTTACTGCCACAGAGCCCACCAGCACTGCCACCATAGGCCCGGAAAGTGTCACCGCCTCCGGCGCAATGATCTTCCCCAAGGCGGTTTTCGCCAGCTCAAAGCCAATGACAATAATCATAGCTGCCACCGCCAGGCCGGAAAGATACTCGAACCTGGCGTGTCCGTAGGGATGCTCGCTGTCTGCCGGCTTTTCCGCCAGCTTGAAGCCCAGCAGCGTCACAACGGCGCTGGCGGCGTCGGATAGATTGTTCATAGCATCTGCCGTAACGGACACAGACCCGGACAGGGTACCTACCACCAGCTTGCCCACAAACAGCAACACATTGCACCCAATGCCCACAAAGCCGGACAGCTTTCCCACCTTTGCCCGCACCTTCGGGTCCTGGGTGTTATGATGGTTGGGAACAAACCGTTTTAGAAGTATTTTTGTCAAAACAAGCACCTCCTGCAGCCTCTCTACCGCCAGTAGAATTGCCAATTCTACCCCAAATAGCCTTTCGACCCCCGCTTTTCTCCAAAAAAGGGGTGATTTCTTTTAGAAAAACCTGTATAATACGATTATGTATTATATCCCACAGCGGCCCCGCTGTCCAGCATTTTATGTATAAAGGAGAACCCTTATGAGCTACAAAATCATCACCGACACCTGCTGCGATTTCCCCTCCCAGATGTATAAGGACCTGGATCTTGAGGTCGTGCCTCTGTCCGTTCTTTACAAAGGTGTTAATTATAACGAATATTCCGAACAGTGGCTGAAGGAAATGTTTGACGGCTTGCGCAACGGCGAAAAGGCCTCCACCTCTGCTGTGAACCCTGAGGGCTGGGCATCTGTCATTGAGCCGGTGCTGCAGGCAGGCCAGGACGCTCTGGTCCTTGTTTTCTCCTCCGGCCTCAGCACCACCTATCAGTCCGCTATGATCGCCGCCCAGGAGCTGCAGGAAACGTATCCTGACCGGAAGATCCTGGTGGTGGATACCCTGTGCGCTTCTTTGGGTCAGGGCCTTCTGGTATGGTACGCCTGCCAGAAGCGGGATCAGGGCATGTCCCTGGAGGACCTGGCTGCATGGTGCGAGGAAAACAAGCTCCACCTGTGCCACTGGTTCACCGTAGATGACCTGATGTACCTGAAGCGGGGCGGCCGTGTCAGCGCAGCCACCGCTGTTCTGGGAACCATGCTGCAGATCAAACCGGTGCTCCATGTGGACGACGAAGGACACCTGATCAATGTGGCAAAGGCCCGGGGACGAAAGGCCTCCATCGACGCCTTGGCCGCCAAGCTAGGCCAGCAGGGTATTGCAGGTTCCAATGATACGGTTTTTATCTGCCATGGCGAGTGTCAGGCTGATGCCGATTATCTTGCCGCCCAGGTCAAGGAAAAATATGGCGTAAAGAATGTATTCATTTACTATGTAGGCGCGGTCATCGGCTCCCACTCCGGTCCCGGCACCCTGGCGCTTTTCTTCCTGGGTGAACACCGTTAATAATAACGCCTGACTGTCCTAAAATACGCTGTCATTCCGAGCCAGTGCGCACACTGGCGTGGGAATCCGTTCTCCTATTGCCTTCTAGGGGCAATGCGCTGCTTTGCAGCGCAAAAAAACGGATTGCCACGGGGCTAAAGCCCCTCGCAATGACGGCTTTTTTCATTGGAGTACGGTTTGCTGCACACCTTTTCCTCTTGCGAAAACAGTCTTTTGGCGTTATAATAGCATGGTTAAAGCAGAATCGAGGAATCCATATGGAAGAAAAGAACAAATTACCCCTGTCGGGGACCAACAAGATGCGTAGCATGCCTGTGGGCAGGCTGCTGTTTACCATGGCCCTGCCCTTGGCTATCTCCATGCTTGTCCAGGCATTCTATAACATCGTGGACACCTACTTTGTTTCTCTTGTGTCCACCGACGCCACCGGCGCCCTTTCCTTTGCTTTCCCCATCCAGAATTTGCAGATCGGCTGCGCCACAGGTATCGCCGTGGGTGTGAACAGCCTGTTGAGTAAATCCCTGGGGGAGGAGAACCGGGACCGGGCGAACCGGGCTGCCGGCAACGGCATTGTGCTGATGGCCATTATTATCGGCCTGTTTATGCTCTTTGGCGCTTTCGGCACAAAGCCATACTACAGCATGTTCCACATCAACGAAACCACCCGGCAGTACGGCATTTCCTACACCGCCATCTGCTGCATTTTCACCGCAGGCATTTTTGTGGAGATAATGGGCGAGCGGCTGCTGCAGGCCTCCGGCAGAACCATCTACACCCTCTTTACCCAGGGCACCGGTGCTGTTCTGAACATCATTTTGGACCCACTGTTTATTCTGGGCTCTGTTGGCCTGGAGCAGCGATATGGCATAAAGCTTCCCTTTGCTTTCCCCGCCTTTGGCGTTGCCGGCGCTGCCATTGCAACGGTGATCGGGCAGTGGGTGGCTGCCATTATGGCGGTGATCTTCAACATCCTTAAAAATCCCGATGTAAAATTTGGTTTTGGCTACCTGAAATTGCAAAAAAACATTGTCGGAAAGATCCTCACCGTAGGCATCCCCTCCATAATTATGATGGCCATTGGTTCTGTAATGAATTTCTGCATGAACCAGGTATTCCTGGGCTTCTCGGACACCTGCGGCCAGACCCCTGCCAATGTATTTGGTATTTACTTTAAGCTGCAAAGCCTTTTCCTTATGCCCCTGTTTGGCATCAACAACGCCTCTATTTCTATTATTGCCTATAATTACGGCGCACGGCTGCCAAAACGGATCACCGGTACCCTGAAATGCGGTCTGGGGGCGGCATTGGTAATCATGCTGCTGGGCTTTGGGGTGTTTCAGGCCATGCCGGACAAGCTGATGCAGATTTTCGGCTCCTCCGGTGACGAAAGCGCCGCGGCGCTGGTGCGAATGGGTATCACTGCCATGCGCATTGTCAGCATCCACTTCCCCATTGCCGCTGTAGGCATCGCCCTGGGTGCCAGCTTCCAGGCCCTGGGCAACGGTATTTACTCCACAATCACCTCTGTTTGCCGCCAGCTGGTAGCCCTGGTGCCTGCGGCATACCTGCTGAGTCTGACAGGCTCTGTGGATGCTGTATGGTGGTCCTTCCCTATTGCGGAGGTGGTCAGCGCTGCAGTTACGCTGTTCCTCTTCAGCCGGATCTACCGCAGAAAAGTAAAGCCTTTGTTCCATGAAACATAAAAATTACCGCCTCCGGTGATCACCGGAGGCGGTTTTACTATACAACCTTATTCCTTTACGCCTTCTACCAGACCGTTAGCCATGCCTACAAGGCCCTGCATCTCAGAGGGAATAATGATCTTGGTGGCCTTTCCGTCAGCTACCTTTTCCATAGCCTGGATCGCTTTCAGCTTCACAACCTGGTCGTTGGGTGCTTTTTCGTTCAGCATTGCCATAGAATCTGCCATAGCCTGCTGGACAGTACGGATAGCCTGGGCTTCACCGTCTGCCTTCAAAATTGCGGCTTCCTTTTCTGCCTCAGCCCGCAGAATAGCTGCCTGCTTTTCAGCGTCTGCCCGGAGGATGGCGGATTCCCGCTCGCCCTCGGCAATGAGGATCGCGGACTTCTTCTGACCCTCCGCCTGGAGGATCGCCTGCCGGCGGTCACGCTCTGCCTTCATCTGCTTTTCCATGGAGCTCTGAATATCGTGGGGAGGCAGAATGTTCTTCAGCTCCACACGGTTGACCTTAATGCCCCAGGGGTCGGTGGCTTCGTCCAGAATGGCCCGCATCTTGGTGTTTATAATATCACGGCTGGTAAGGGTCTGGTCCAGCTCCAGGTCGCCGATGATGTTACGCAAGGTGGTTGCGGTAAGGGTCTCCATAGCCGCCATGGGCTGCTCCACACCATAGGTGTACAGCTTAGGGTCGGTGATCTGGAAATACACAACGGTATCGATCTGCATGGTAACATTATCCTTGGTGATAACAGGCTGGGGAGGATAGTCCAAAACCTGCTCTTTCAGGCTCACCCGGCGGGCGATCCGATCCAGGAAGGGAATCTTGAAATGCAGACCAACGCCCTGGACCGCATTAAATGCGCCCAGCCGTTCAATAACATAAGCCCGGGACTGCTGCACAACGAAAATATTGGAAATAATGATCCATAAGATAAGTGCGATAACCGCTAAAATAATAATACCCTCCATTGATTTACCTCCTTATTTACATTACATTGCTTTCTACAGGCACCGGGGTAACAAAGACCTTCACGCCCTCGATCCTGTCTACCGTCACCTGGGTTCCTGCCTCAATTATCTGGCCGGAGGAACTGCGGGCAGTCCACTCCATAGCCCCCAGCTTGATCTGGCCCTGGGCGCTGACATTGTCAACGGTAACTGTTACCACGCCTCTGGTGCCTACCACCGCATCCACATTGGTGCGGGTGATTTTTGGGGTAAAGAGCTTCTTTGTCAAAGGCCGCAAGCAGATCAGCAGCAATACGGACACGGCAAAGAAAAGCACAATCTGGAGCCAAAGCTCTGCTCCCAGCATAGTGGCAACCAATGCTGCCAGTGCCCCTGCCGCAAACCAGATGGTAGTGACCGTAACGGTAGCCCCCTCAGCAACGAGAAACAGCACCAGCAGAATAAGCCA
>JAZSDS010000008.1:0-99651 GCA_045531275.1 Faecousia sp. | reverse complement strand
GTATGCTACTTCTGGTGTTGTTTCAACTGCTCAGTTAGAATTGTTTAACTCTAGTAAAGATTTGGTTGCAATCGTCCCTTGTGATATTTTAGCTGCTCCAGGTAATTCTGTTTCAATAAGTAATGTGCATGATCAAATTTGTAATTACTGGCAAATTAGCGCAGACTTATCAAAATATAGTCTTTCTGGTTTAACGATTCGATTGTCTTTTGTAGGAACTCCTGCCCTTGCTGATTCTGTTACCAAAGAATTTAATTATGAATTGGTTAGTTGTTACTTGACCCCTGATGTTGAAGTGCCCTGGTATTCGCAGATGTGGAAGTGGATTTCTACTAAGTGGGATTCTGTAACAACTAAGGTAAATTCTGCTGTCTCCTCTGCAGCTGATAAAATTGTCTCAGCGTTTACCGGTAATTCTGCACAGAATAACGCCTTGAAAGATGCCGGTCAGGCTATGTCAGACCAGGCTGCCAGTATGAACCAAGCCCAGGACCAATTAGATTCGGTTGATAAGCCCTCGGTTGATCCTGATTCTCTTTTTGGTGATATTCTCACATATGATACCGGTGGTTTGAAAATTCTATCCGCAATAACGTCCAACGGTCAGGTAACGGCTATGTTGGTTGTTGTCTTTACTTTTGCTTTGTGTGGCTATGTATTCTTTGGTAAAAAGGGGTAGCGTATGGGTGCGATACTTGATTTTTTGATAGGTCTTGGTGGCATTATACTCGCTGGTATAAATTTCCTTTTTGGTCTCATTAAGGATTTGCTTTATATAGTGACACTGCTTGGTAGTTTGATTATTCGTGTTTCGGATATGATTGGTTGGCTGCCTAGTGCATGTATTACCTTAGTGGGTACTACTTTTGGTATCGTTTTGATATATAAACTTTTAGGACGTGAAGGATAATGTGGCAAAATGTACTAGACTTGGTTTATAGTGCTGTGGTCTCCGCTTTTGGTTGGTTTCAGCAGATCCTGGACGCTGCTCCCGGTGCCTGGAACACAATTTTTACAATCTTTGTGATTTTTGCGCTCTCCAGGTTCTTGCTTGGGCCTCTGCTTGGTGTAACCTTTTCTGGTCAGTCTGACCAAGCACAAGTTAAAGACACTGCTAAGCGTTATCGAAAAGATATGGCTGCTAAACGATATAACCATGATCGTGGACATAAACAAAAGTAAGAGGTAGTTATGGCAAATTTATATTACTTAGTTGTAATAGGTCTCTTGGTGATGATCTATTTACGGATGGGGCGTGAACGTCGTGCTTGATTTTGTGATTCGTGTTCTTTCTATGTATATGCAGTCTATGGCTGATTTTTGGTTTTACCCAATATTCTGTTTAGCTTTGGCTGCCACTATTCCTTGTGTACTTCGGCATTTCTTTTGGAGGGCTTGATTTATGTATGATCTTGTATCTAACCTGATTGACCATAATTGGGTTACCGGTTCTTCTGAGCAGCAGTATGTGTATTTTACATGTTGTGCTTTGGTTATCATTTTGACTGTTGTTGTAATTGATCTTGTTTACCGTTGTGTATCGCATTTCTGGAAATAACCGGAAATTGATATTATTACATAAGAAAGGAGATTTCCCATGATTGAAGCTATTGGTACAGCTTTCACTGGCGTTATCGGCTGGGTTGGTGAATTTGTCACTGCTCTTACCGGCGCTAGCGGTGCATTGAAGGACCTGCTGCCGGTGTTCGTTATCGGTATCGGTGTTTCTCTGCTCCTGCTGGGCATTAAGGCTGTTAAGTCTATGACTTGGGGTGCCTGATCCTGCTCATTAACAAAAGTCCCCCGGACGCGGTTTACCGCACCCGGGGGGCTTGTCTAGAAAGGATACTATTATGGCTGTTTCTCTTTATTTTGGTTTGCCTGGTTGTGGTAAAACAACGCTCCTTACTTCCCTGGCTTTAAAGGCTGTCAAGAGTGGTAAGTATAGAAATGTTTATTCTAATGTCCCTTTGAAAATTTTTGGTGTTACATATATCAAAAATGAGTGTATTGGTAAATACATTCTAGAGGATGCTTTGATTCTGATTGATGAGGCTTCTTTGTATGCTGATAGTCGAGACCATAAGAATTTCTCTTTGGGTCAAGTGACTTATTTTTTGGAGCATAGGCATTTCAATGTTGATATTGTTTTGTTTACGCAGCAGTGGGATGGTGTGGATCGGAAGATCCGTGTTATTACTGATCGTGTTTACTATGTCTATAAAGGTATTTTCCTTGGTAAATGGTTTACCCGGTATTACCGTATTCCCTATGGGGTTATCATTCCTGATCCCCGGAAAAATGATGGTCCTAAGCTTGGTGAAATAGTACAAGGCTATTGTAAACCCAATTTTATTATAAGACTTCTTTCTCCATGGCTTTATAGGCCAAGATTATATCAGTATTTTGATTCCTGGGAAAGGCCTAAAGGCTTTGATCCTCTTCCTGCAAAATATAAACCATACTATGAGGTAATTGATGACCAAATAATCAAGAGTAACAAAGAAAAGACAGGTTATATAAAGAAAATCAGGTATTCCAAATTTATTAGTTGGATAAAGCAAATACCTGGTAAAATCCTTGATTTTGTTAAGTCTCTGCATTCGGTTGATTTTGATACGCAATAAAAGGGTTATTTTGTTGCGTTCATTGGTTTCAAAAATATATCACTGGCTGTTGTCAGCCAATGAACGCAGCCGGGGCCCTGCCCCACAAAACAATATGGTTTTGTTTCGCTTCCTATGATTTGAAACGTGCTGTCTAATACTGCAACAATAATAAAACAATCCGTTGACCTCTATGGGTCAACGGATTGTTTTTATATCATGCCTTGGGGTGGCATTTTTCATACACAGATTTAATCCTTTGATTGATCATTTGTGTGTAAAGCTGTGTCGATGATATGTCACTATGCCCCATCAGTTCCTGCAGCGATCCTAAATCAGCACCATTCTCCAGTAAATGAACTGCAAAACTATGACGCAGCGTATGAGGTGTGATCTCCTTTTCGATATGAGCTGCAGCTTGATAATGCTTTAATATTTTCCAGAATCCCTGGCGGCTCATTCGAGTCCCGCTTATATTTACAAACAGTGCACGCTCATCAGAAGATGCGGTCATGCTGTCGCGAATATCACGAATGTAAACACTGAGTGCCTTAAGCGCAGCGGGATAAAGCGGAATTGCACGGGATTTTCTAGCATTACTGCATTTAATAATCCCCTGTTCAATGTTTACATCATCGATATCTAACTCGATCAACTCACTGACCCTTATTCCGGTAGCATACATTACCTCAAGCATAGCCTTGTCACGGTAACCCTTAGCATCAACGCACACCGGCTGGGACAGCAGCAATTCAATTTCTCTACCGGTAAGGATTTGGGGAAGCTTCTTCTCTCCCCTATTGATACGTATATCAGTAACCGGAGTCTTCTCCAAAAAACCTGAAGAAACGACATAAGCATAGAAGTTTTTTAAACTGGCCAAACTTCTGGAAACTGTTGCACCTGTGCGCCCTTCCTTCTCTAAATGAGAAAGATATTCGCTGATATTCAGTTGTGTAGCATCAACTACATCTACATTCTCATTGGTGCGCAGCCATTGCGAGAATTGGCGAATGTCGCGCATGTATGAGGATATTGTGTTGTCGGATGCCTGTTTTACCTTTGACAGGTAATTTTCGTAGGCCTGAATTAAATCCAACATGAATACCTTTCCTCTTCTAATGACATAAAAGTATTTCTACAAATGGAGATACAATATAATAATCAGCGCAGCAAATGAGTATTGTTAATAAAATACATATCACTACATCTCTTTTGCCTACTTCTCTGTCTCCGCTTACGTATCTAAACCAGAACCAAAATAAAACAACAACCGTACAGGAATCAGAGAAAATTAACAGCCAACGCACTAACCAACCGGCGCTTCCATACAAAATGATGATACAGCCCGTACTGTAGGAAAAGCAAAACGCCTTTAACAAAGCAATGAAATAACACATAAACGGTATGTGTAGGCGGATTGCGATAACTGATAGTATAAGAGGAAAAGTTAGGATCAAAACAAAGCCAATGATCGACACACGTGGAAAATAACACATGCGCATCATAGAAAGTGTTGTGGCCGGCGCATTATATGCAATGTATATGCCTGCAAGGAGGCCTATGCCCCATGCTATAACAAGCATAAACTTGCAAAATGCAGAGTTAGTTCCAATCTTTAAAGTTAAACAACGAATGTTTTGCATAATAAATCCTCCCAAAGTAAACCATGGCTCTGGATTCATTAAGACATAACATCCTGTGCAAATTACAAAGAAATAAACATAATGCACGAATACTATACACCAAAGCCCTATCAAAAGCAAGTAAAATTGGATATTTTTACGATTTTTGTGAATTATGACTATTTTTATGTTAACATGATTATGTTAACTAAAGAAACCATAAAGCATTGAAAATGTCACAAAAACAACATGTGGGGCATAAAAAACGCACACGAGCACTATATGTTGCTTTGAAGCGTTTCTTGCGTTTTATTAGCGTATAGGTAAATATTATTTACCTATACGCTAAATTTGTACAACTTAACGATGATGTCTTCTTTTTCTTGTACGCTTGACACTGTTTTTCCCTGCGCCACTAAGAAAAATTGCAATTATACACCCCAGTAAGCATGCGACAAACCCTATAAAAAACGATGTAGAAATGCCATCAAAAAACAATAATGCAGTGCAACATTGAAGTATCACAAACACTCCACTTACAACAGCACACAACTGCGCGCGCTTTTGTGTAACTAATTTACCAGCTGTTAAAGATCCTAAAACCACTGCAAGCAGCATCCCAAGTGGTGTTATGTATTGAATGAAATTTAATTCAATATACTCACCTGAAATTATAGCAGCGATTAGCATTGCTACCAAAACTGCTGTTAGTATAGCTAGTCCAACCCCAAACAAACAAGCCTTTATAAACGTTATCTCTTTTACTGAGCGTCGTATTTTCTGCACGCATATCCCCTCCCCTTTTACTTCATGCTATTCGGACAAGGATAAAAAAATAACCGGGACGAATAAATTTCGTCCCGGTTAGCAATGTTATTTATGAGGTCATTTGCTTGATCATCGCATCCAACAGTGCTCTGGATTCATTTTCAGACGCACCAACTGCAGTATAATAGAGTTTTACTTTCGGTTCCGTACCGGAGGGTCTAGCAATCACACTACCACTATCCCCTAAAACAAATTCAAGCACATTGGATTTAGGCAGATGAATGGTGGTCTGTTTGCCTGTTATGACATCTTTTGTTACACTGGTTTTATAGTCGCGGACCATTGTAACCTTCGCTCCACCAATAGAACCAGGAATCGTTTCCCGCAGATCTGCCATCATTTTTGCAGCCTTTTCCATGGCGTCAGCACCGGTTAATTCGATACTTTGGACATAAGCCAGATAGTAGCCGTAGGATTTATACAAGTCATCCAGCGCATCTAGAATCGTTTTGCCCTGGAGTTTTAGAGCAGCAGCCATCTCACATACCAGCATCGATGCAACCACGGCATCCTTATCGCGGGCATAGGTACCCTTCAGATAGCCACAACTTTCCTCAAAACCGAAGACAAATCTTTCCTGCTGTCCATTTTGTTCTAACTCAAGAATTTCGCCACCGATATACTTGAATCCTGTCAGAACAGCCTTTATCGTCACTCCATAGTGCTCCGCAATACGATCAGCTAACGGTGATGAAACAATGCTGCGCACAACGATAGCGCCTTCAGGAATATCCTTTCGCTCGGTTCTTGCGCGTAGAATATAGTCCATAAGCATGCAGCCCAACTCATTACCCGTAAGCTTGCGGTATCCCTTCCCATCCGGAACAGCAATTGCAACACGATCACAGTCAGGATCCGTCCCCAGAATAACATCACAAGGGTTATTATCCGCTACCTTATAGCTTTCATTCAGCGCAGCATCCGTCTCAGGATTGGGATATTCACAGGTTGCGAAGTCGCCATCAGGGTTTTCTTGGCACTTTACAACAGCAATGTTTACACCCAATCTTCCTAAAACCTCTCTAACAGGTTCGTTACCGGTACCACAGAGAGGTGTGTAAACGACGTTTAAATCAGCCTCGCGAATAACACCGGGATTCACAGCCTCTGCCAAAACAGTGTTGTAATACTTATCCCAAATATCCTGTCCAATATAGGTGATCAGACCATCTTTCATAAACTCCGCAAAGGACTTTGTCTCGGCAACAAAGTAAGGAACTGCGCCGATTAGTTTTGTAACGATGGCAGCCGGTTCATCCGTCATCTGACAACCATCAGGACCATAGCACTTTACACCATTATATTCACCCGCATTATGGCTGGCAGAGATCACAATACCACAGCCACAGCCCAATTCACGGACGGCATACGACAGCATCGGTGTTGGAGCAAGTCTGTCATAGAGGTACACTTGGATTCCCTTTTCAGCAAACGCAACAGCACATACCTCTGCAAAAAGCTGTGAATTATGACGTGAGTCATAACCAATAGCTGCCTTCTGGGGAAGTTCTGAAGAAGAAAGCCACGTGGCCATACCCTGCGCCGCTCTGCGAACAGTATAACGATTCAACCGATTACTACCTGCGCCCATTACCCCCCGCATACCAGCGGTACCAAACTGTAATTCACTGCCAAAACGACTCTTCAATTCCTCAGCATCGTCCTGAACCGATGCAAGCTCTGCCTTTACTTCGCCAGGCAGCGCTGCATTACACCAAAAATTATAGCGTTCTAAATAATCCATATTGCCTCCTTTAATATTCCAAAAAAACAGCCCAAAACAAGTTTTGAGCTGTTTTCTCTGTATTTATACTTCAGAATCCTGAACAGCAGAATTCGCCTTTTTCTCCTGGCTCTCAACAAGTGCTTTGAACTTAGTCCGTGTGTCGCGTACATCCTCAAGAGACATAGCGATAGCCTCTTCAGTGCGACGAAGAGCATCATCCATATAATCGTTACTTGCCTTACGGAGTTCGGACATGCGACTCTGAGTTTGCAGTACAAGTTCCTGGCACTGACGCTTAGCCTCCTGATAGATAGCCTCTTCCTCAACCATCTGTTCAGCCTTTTCTTGTGCCTGACGGATCAAGCCCTCTGCTTCACGGCGGGCCTGACCAATGAGTTCGTTGCGGGACTCAACAATAGTGCGAGCCTGTTTCAGCTCAACAGGAAGCTGCGCAATAATCTCATCCAGCATATCAAGGACCTTGTCGCGCTCCAAGATGCACTTATCTGCACCAAGAGGTAAAGCTCGTGCGTCCTGCACCATGTCATACAGCGCTGAAATGATATCTTCGATGTTCTGTTCGTTCATTATCTGTTTCCTCCTTGACGTATAACAGCGATCCGCTGTTTAAATTCCGGGATTATCTGTTCCGGCAAGAAATCGGACAAATCAACATCATAATTACCCAATTCCTTGACCGTGCTGGAACTCAAATACATGTATTGATGTTCTGCTGTTAAAAACATTGTATCCAGACCAGGATTGATCTTATGGTTAATCAACGCCATTTGAAATTCATTCTCAAAATCAGATCCGGCACGCAATCCTTTGACGATTACGCAGCTCCCTTTGCGTTTTGCATATTCAGCAAGAAGCTCATCAGACGAATCAACCTCTACATTATCAATGCCCTCAACAACGTTGCGGATCATATTAACTCGTTCATCACATGTAAACATGGGAGATTTGCCGGAATTGACCATAACACACACGATAAGACGATCAAAAATTTTGGCAGCTCGGCGGATAATGTTAAGGTGGCCGCTGGTGACTGGGTCAAAACTACCGGGATAAATTGCAATTTTCATGGTATTCCTTCATTCCACACGTTCTTTACGAAAAAGCGTGATCAGTGTGCTTCCGTATTTATAATCTTTCGAGCGAATAAACCCCTCAAAATCGCAGCTTAATTCTTTACCTCGAGGTCGTTCAGTTACTATTATACCACCAGATTGTAAAATGTCAATTTCTGTTATCATTTTTAACGCATTTTCTAAAAAAACTTCTGAATATGGCGGATCTAAGAAAATAATACTAAACTTTTCATGTGTGCTTCTAAGATACGCCATATAGTCGCTGCGAACTACCCTTGCGCATGATTCTAATTTCGTTCTGCGTAAGTTCTCCTTAATCAAACGGCACGCATCCTCCTGATAATCAACAAAAACAGCAGATGTTGCGCCGCGGCTTAACGCTTCTATCCCCAACTGACCTGTGCCTGCAAACAGATCCAGTACATTAGATGCATGCAAATCGAACTGAATAACGCTGAACAGTGCTTCTTTTACCCGGTCTGTTGTCGGTCTGGTCTTCATACCATCGGGCGTCCTTAGTACTACTCCCCTGGCCTTTCCTGTAATTACACGCATGGTTGGCTTATCCCTCTTTCTTATCTGTAAAATGATTGTACACAGCAAAGGCCGCGTCTTTTGGCAATAGCCGTTCCAACTCAGATAAATCTGCCTCAGCAATCCCACGAATTGATTTGAACTTTTTAAGCAATTCCTGTTTTCTCTTAGGACCAATTCCCGGGATTGTATCCAACTCAGAATACCTAAGCCGCTTATGTCGCAACTTTCGGTGATAGCCAATCGCAAAACTATGGGTATACTCTTGTATGTTGCCAATAAGCGAAAAGATCGCTTGTTGACTGTCAATTTGAATTTCATCCCCATGAGAGGTCACCAAAGCCCTTGTACGGTGACGTTCATCTTTCACCATACCAAACACAGGGAAACGCAATCCATGTTCACAAAGGACCTGCTCAGCTGCCCGGGCATGTGTGACGCCCCCATCTATCAGCACCAGATCAGGTGCCTGTTGAAACCCTTTATCACCCTGGAGATAGCTGTTAAATCTTCTTCTTATCACCTGCGCCATAGATGCATAATCATCCTGATCATTTAATCCTTGAATTTTAAATCGTTTGTATTCACTTTTTTGGTAACGACCATCCTGAAACACCACCATACTTGCCACGATATCTGTACCAGACAAATTGGAAACATCATAGGATTCAATTCTTTTTGGCGTTTTAATGCCTAACATCTTACCTAATTTGGAAAGTGTTGCATTTATCTTTTCGTCACGGTCTGTAGCTCTTTTTGCCTCTTCAAGGGCATTTTTTGACGCTAGCTCAACTAACTTTACATTATCTCCACGCTGAGGCACCTTGATCCGGACACTTACGCCATATTTCTCTTGTAGCAGCTGTCGAAACAACTCACTATCATCCACATTAAAGGGAAGCAAAATTACTTTTGGCGCAAAACCCCGGCTCAAATAAAACTGTTTCATAAGTGCAGAAACAGCAACGTCAGGTTTTTCATCCAACGAAAAAATCTCATAGTCCTTATCAAGCAAATTGCCTCCACTGAAATGAAGAACGCTAAAACAGGCCTTAGCTTCTGTCTGGGCATATCCGATCACATCTGTATCTGCCATTGTAGCTGCTGTTACCAACTGTTTCTTGCTAAGCGTCTCAACAGCATTTAGGCGATCCCGCAAAGAGGCAGCCAATTCAAAATTAAGTTCTTCTGCAGCTGCTAACATTTGACCACGTATTTCTTCAACAATTTCTTTAAAGTTTCCCTGTAACAGCCGACGGGCCTGTTCCATTATGTTACGGTATTCCTCTACTGATTCCCCTTTTTTACACCATCCGGCACATTGTTTCATATGATAATTCAGGCAAGGCCTGTCTTTTTCCACATCCCGCGGGAATTTTTTTGTACATGTGGGTAGCTTTAAAGCTGAATACACAGCTTTTATAAGGTTGTGCGTAACACCTCTGCTGCCAAACGGTCCATAATAATTTGCGCCATCATTAGCTACCTTATTTACCATTGTAATTGCAGGGTACAATTCCTTCATATCCAACCGTAAATAAGGATACCCCTTGTCATCCTTAAGAAGAATATTATACTTCGGCTGATGGCGTTTGATCAATGAGCATTCCAACACAAGCGCATCAAATTCGCTGGCTGCAACGATTACATCAAAATGGTCGATTTTACTCACCATCAGCCTTGTCTTTGGACTATGGGACGCTGTATCCTGAAAATATTGACTCACACGGTTTTTAAGCTTCTTTGCCTTCCCTATATAGATGACCTGATCTTTTAGATCTTTCATTATATAAACGCCCGGTGACAAAGGTAAGGAATGCGCCTTTTCCTTCAATGCTTCTACATCCATAGCTATACTCCAAAAAGCAACGCCTCAATGCCGTATTTACTGCACTGAGGCGTATACTAAATATCAATAAACATCCCGCTGGAGAAGTTCCTCCAGAGCAGTCACAGCTGCCTCAGCATCGGTGCCATTGGCAGATATCGTGACTGTTACACCGGTAACGATCCCCAACGACATGATCCCAAGCAGACTTTTAGCATTCATTTTACGATTCCCGGATTCAAGCCAAATATTACATTCAAACTCATTGGCTTTCTGAACAAAATATGTAGCCTGTCTGTTATGAAGACCGGATTCGCAACGAACTACAATTTCCTTCTTAAACATAAGTAACACTCCTTAATACTGCGCCCAAAGACGGGCGCAGCTTCATGCATATATGATAGCAAATCTAAAGCAAAAGTCAACATATTTTAAGATTTTCTCCACGGACATACGAGAAATTGAAATAATTCCATGACTTTAAGAAACTATATTACTTGAATTCAGCTATAGTTACTCCGTCTTCTCCTTCTCCATAAAGTCCAAGTCTGAATTTCTTAACAAATTTGTTCATCCGCAAAGACTGCTGAACGGCGGTGCGAAGAGTTCCGGTACCTTTTCCATGAATAATCCGCACTGTGGGAAGATTAGATCTCATAGCTTCGTCTAAATACCTGTCGAGCACACAAATTGCCTCAATGCTGTCCATGCCTCTGAGATCAATCTCCTGGGCCAACGAATTAAGCTTCATTTCCCTGCCGGAATGCGCAGGACGAGGATTCTTAGGCTTCGAGGGCTTTTCGCTTTCGAGCAAATAGATTTCATCCGATTTTGCACTTAATTTCAAAATGCCAGCCTGCAGCGCATACGTGCCATCCTTGTTAATCCCTATCACATTGGCTTTTGTACCCAATTTTAATAATTCGACGGTATCTCCAATGATAATTTTCCTGCTTGGCTCAGGCCTGTTCTCCTGTTTTCTGGCAGTTCTAAGCTTGTCCTCAGCCTCATTTAGGCTTCTGCGTAACTGCGTTTGTCTCTGATTGATGCCTTGGACATCCAAATTTTCTGAGAGCTGTTTCTTAATGGACTTAATTTCCTCTGCTGCAGCGTTCGCAGTTATGCGCGCATCCTCAATGATCCGTTGTGCTTCGGCTCGGGCCTGTTCCAGAGCTTTTTCTCTTTGTTTTTCAATTTGCGCAGCATATTCCTCGTTTTTCTGCTTAATTTTAGCCGTCTCCTGCCGTAGTCTTTCTGCTTCCATACGGGCAGCTTCCATCTGCTGGCGCTGTCGCTCCAATTGATTCAATACATCCTCAAAATCCTTATCGCTTTGTCCAACAAGATCATTTGCTTCCTTAAGAATATGCTCAGGTAAACCCAATTTCTTAGATATGGCAAAGGCGTTGGACTTTCCAGGGATACCGATTAAAAGTTTGTATGTGGGAAGAAGTGTCTCGACATTAAATTCGCAAGATGCATTTGCAACATCCTCCGTACGCATGGCGTAAAGTTTTAGTTCTGCGTAATGGGTAGTAGCAACAACCCGGCTTCCTGTCTTTCTGCAGAATTCAATAAGTGCGATTGCCAATGCTGCGCCTTCCGCAGGATCTGTGCCTGCCCCTAGTTCATCGAACAGCACAAGGGTGCGACTGTCACATTTTTTAACAATCTCAACAATTGTTCGCATGTGACTGGAAAATGTTGACAGACTCTGCGTTATTGATTGCTCATCGCCTATGTCTGCAAGAATCGCATCAAAGGTAGACAAACAACTCCCGTCCCCGGCAGGAATGTGAAGACCGCACTCAGCCATCAAAGTGAGAAGACCGATGGTTTTGAGGGTAGCCGTTTTACCGCCTGTATTAGGTCCGGTGATGATCATTGTATCGAAGGTCTTTCCAAGATGCAATGATATGGGGACAACTTTTTTTGAATCTATCAAAGGATGACGGGCATTTCTCAGTTCCAACACACCTTGATCGTTCATCTCCGGTTCCCATGCATTCATCTTGTAGGCTAGATTGGCTTTTGCAAATATCACATCCAGCTGAATCAGCACAGAGGTATTGTCATTAATGGTATCTGCATACCCGGAAATCTCAGCTGACAACTCAGCAAGAATTCGTTCAATTTCCTTTTTTTCCCGCAATTCAAGCTCACGTAGCGCATTATTGGCATCCACTGCGCTCATCGGCTCTATAAAATATGTTGAACCGGTAGCAGAAACATCATGAACAAGCCCAGGAATATCATTTTTACATTCGCTCTTAACAGGCACTACATAGCGACCCTGTCGTATTGTAATGATCGGTTCTCGCAAATACTTGGCGTATTGCGCAGATGAGATCACTTTTTGCAGACTGTCCTTGATCCTTCCGCTTTGGATACGCATATGACGACGAATATCCGCAAGTTCGGAGCTTGCGGTATCAGCGATTTCCTCTTCCGAAGGAATGCACTTATATATATGATCTTCGAGATACTTATTGGGCACAAGGGAGGAGAATAGTGAATCCAACACAGACGTCTCTTGATCATCTCCTGTATATGCCTTCACATTTCTGGTGCAGCGCAATACACCTGCAATTGTCAGTAGCTCTTTAGGTTGCAAAACGCCACCCATATGGGCGCGATTTAAGGATGGACCAACATCTTTCACATCTCGAAAACCCGGTCTTCCCTTCAATGTAGAAAGCTTGGATGCGGCAGTGGTTTGTGCAAGCATCTGCTTTACATCCTCCAGATCCGATGTAGGCCTTAGCTGCATGCAAGCACGCTTACCTTCTTCACTTCCCGCGTGTGACGCAAGAAGCATAAGCACCTGGTCCAATTCTAGTTTTAATAACGATCTTTCGTATAACTCTGACATTAAATTCTCCTATTCAAACCGCACAAATAATGATTTATAAAAATCAAGAGAAGAAAAACCCCGTTCTAACTGGGTAGAAAAATAGGTTTCCGCAACCTGGGAAAGGCACAATATTGTCTCCTCACCTGCTTGAAACAGGAACAACTTCTTTGGTTCACAAGAACATATATACCGCATTGCTTCTAACGCACCGGGTGTGATCGGCATTCTTATTCCATGAGAATCTGATGTGCCGCAGATCCCACACTCCAGATGTCCCTGGGAAACATCAAATCGATCTGGAAACGCATTTCCGCAGCAACTACAGCCAGATAGATCTGGAGTATACCCGGCAAGGCAGGCTGCCCGCAATTCAAACGCCGCTTTCACAAGAAGCTCACTAATACTCAGTTTTGATAATGCATACAAGGAATTCAGAACCAATGACAACAACTCAGGATTAGGCATATCTTCCTGACAGATCACTTCGGCCGCTTGTGCAAAATATGTACCCAGCGAGAGCTTCTGCAAATCCCTTCGCAATTGTTGAAACAATTCAATACTTTGAGCCTCGTTAATTGTGTACATTCCTCTGTTTTCAAAAAGCGTGAACTCGCCGTAAGCTAACAGCTGGCAGGGTGCAGTAAGGGGACTGTTTTTTCTGCGCAATCCCCTGGCCTTTACGGTAAGCATGCCCCGAGATGGTGTCAACACGGACAGAATTGCGTCTGTGTCATTGTATGCAGTTACCCGAAGCACCAAGCCTCGTGTCGTCAAATACATGGATATCCTCCATCTTCCGCGCCTTATTATAGAGCAAATACATCTCGGGCGCACCGGTTTCTATAAACAGCTGCCAAAAAGACTGTGCATTCATTCTCATCCCTCCAGAGTTAGGATTTACCTAACCTGCAAGGGATACTCGTGGTAATTATTCTCTATAACCAAAATTTCTTACCAGGAAGTTATTGTCCCGCCAATTCTCTTTATGCTTTACCCAAGTGGTAAGAAACACCCGTGTACCCATAAATTCTTCGCAGTCGGTTCGCGCCATAGTGGATATTTTCTTCAGCATCTCGCCTTTTTTTCCGATAATAATACCTTTATGGCTTGCTTTTTCGCAATAGATTGTAGCATCAATATCAATGATGCCATTATCTCTTTCAGAAAACTTTGTGATCTCAACCGCTGTGCCGTGTGGGATCTCTCTGTCAAGGCACCATAATAGCTTTTCTCGAATAATTTCTGCCATCACCTGGCGTTCCGGCTGATCTGTAGTGGCATCCTCAGGGAACAGAAACGGGCTCTCAATAGCATACTTAGCGCACTCGGCAAGAAGTGCATCCACGCCATCACCGGTTTTGGCCGAGATAGGGATGATTGAAACAAAGTGACCTGCTTCCGAATAGACAGCGATCACTTCCAACAGCTTGTCTTTCTCAACAGTATCAATTTTATTAATAGCAAGAATTGCGGGACATTTTCGTGCGGACAATTGCTCAATAAGTCCCTGCTCCTGCAATCCAACCGTAGCTATCGGCTCCACAACCAGCACAGTCAAGTCCACATCTGCAATGGAATTCTTTGTGATGTTAACCATATAATCGCCAAGTACTGTTCTGGGTTTATGGAAGCCCGGTGTGTCTACGAAAACAAACTGGGTGTCACCTTTTGTCACAACGCCGCATATCCGGTTACGGGTTGTTTGGGGCTTGTTGGAAACAATCGCAATTTTCTCTCCAACTAAGTAATTCGTTAAGGTCGATTTACCTACATTGGGTCGACCCGCAATTGTAATCATAGCAGTTTTTGTAGCCATGCTGTTCTCCTTTTTATATTAACCTCTCTGTAATCCACGGATATTGCTTGCTATTTCTTCTTCGCGACTTCTCATTTTTGCTTTTTCCGGACCCTCGTCCATATGGTCATAACCAAGCAAATGAAGCATCGAGTGAATTGTCAAATAGCCCAATTCTCTCCGCGCGCTGTGTCCATACTCCTTCGCCTGGGCAATGGCCCTGGAAAGCGAAATCGCCATATCACCTAAAGGACACAGACCGGTTTCGGGGTCAATATACTCTGACCACTCATCCGGCAAGATGCCTGCTTCAAAAGAAAACATAGGAAAGCTTAGTACGTCTGTTGGGCGATCAATATCACGGCTGGCTTTATTGATAGCGTGAATGCCTTTGTCATCAGTCACCAGCACATTGATCTCACAAGGAACAGGAACCGATTGGGCAGCAAGGGTGGCATTAATACACTTCTTAATAATGGACAAAACAACGTACTGCTGAATTGTAAATGTGGAAAAAGTAATATTTATCTTATTTCGCATATTCATTTCTTCCTTTGAAAACGCCCATGCAATTGGGTGTCAGGTTTTTTGATTTCTTTCTTCTTGTCATATCGTTCATAGGCATTTATAATTTCCTGGACAAGGGCGTGGCGGACAACATCTGCAGATGTCAGCCTACAGATCGCAATATCTTTCACGCCATCAAGAACGCGGACAGCGTCCTTAAGTCCGGAAACTTTATCCCGGGGCAGATCGATCTGTGTAACATCACCGGTTATAACAATTTTTGACCCAAAACCCAAACGCGTCAGGAACATCTTCATTTGTTCTCTTGTAGTATTTTGTGCTTCATCCAGGATTATAAAGCTATCGTCCAATGTCCTGCCGCGCATATATGCCAGGGGCGCAACCTCTATAGAACCCCGCTCCTGGTATTTTTGAAAGGTTTCGGCACCTAACATATCGTAAAGCGCATCATACAAAGGGCGCAGATAGGGATCAACCTTATTCTGCAGATCGCCAGGCAAAAAACCAAGCCGCTCTCCGGCTTCCACAGCCGGGCGTGTTAATATGATCCTGTTGACTGTACGGGCCCTAAATGCTGCCACGGCAGCAGCAACAGCCAGATATGTCTTGCCTGTACCGGCAGGACCAACGCCAATTGTAATGGTATTCTTAGAAATGGCCTTCATATAGTTCTGCTGTCCAACGGTTTTTGCCTTGATAGGCTTACCTTTTGCTGTGATACAAACAACATCCTTGGCCATCTGCTCTACCTGCGCGTCGTTACCTTCTTTTACTAGGGTAATTAAATAACGCACCCGCTGTTCATCAATGGTTTCTCCCTTTGCAGCAAGAGACAAAAGTCCCTCCAATGTTCGGCATGCTTTATCAGTAGACTCCACATCGCCGGTGATCTTTAGTTCGTTTCCCCTGTTAATAATACTAACTTGAAGCGCTTCTTCAATTCTCTTAATATTCTCGTCAAAGGAGCCAAATACAGAGATAATATCCTCTACCCTGTCGGCATTGACAATGCGTTCAATTCCCTGTTCCATTCCCTTTAATTATCTCCTCGCTGCGAACCTGACCGATCATTTCTACACAGGCGTATTGATTATATTGGCAAACAATATCCTCATGATATTCGGTGACCTTATGGTTGTTTAGTATCCTTCCGGCCACCATTTGATCCAATATATATTTTTCACACTGACTGTCCAGCCATGAGCATTCATTCGACTGTGAAATACTGTCGGTCTGTAAATCATAATATATCAGATCTTCACGCATTAACGCAACCGGAAGTTGAAATCCACCCGGTAATGTCAAATAATACTCTTTATACATTTTAACACAACTACTATCTGAAATTCCACTATCTTTAAATAAATTTATAACTTTTTTTCCAAGAAGCAGACTATACCGTGTTGTTTCTTCCTTGAACTCACCCCTTTTGATGTAGGAAGTCGGTGTAACGGCTTCAATTTCACGCCTGGTCTGCGCATATATTTCTGCCTGAGCCCTTGAAACCGCAATTGAAATGCCACAATCGGTATAGCCGGAAACCAGCACTTGCCCTGCATGGACTGCCTGACCCACCTTACAAAGAGCATTTCCCCGCATTACAGTAACTTCAGAAATAATACCATCCCGTCTTGCAACAATACTGCTGACGGCTCCATCTGCTTCTTTTTCTGAAGGGATCGTCTTCTCTTCAACAGATATTACAGCAACACACCCCATTGTGTTGACTCCAGCCCACTGCAGTTGTGGAATTGCTGCGAGCAAGGCATTTTTCATTTTTTCACTTCTAACATCCCGTCTTAGTGCACCAAAATATATTCCACAACGCTCTGCATCCTCCAGTATTTTTTGTGTTGGTATCGTCTTATTTCCCTCAACCCTGACCACAAACACACGTGTTGGTATGTAAAATATCAATGCGGCATAAATAACCAAGCCAACCAAAAGGATCGGACGTTTTTTCAAACGAAATAGTGTCCAATACAGCCCCCGTTTTTTTAGGAGTACTACCTCTTCCCCTCTTGACTGGACTAATTGACACAGGCGTTTGTAATCACTTATATAGACTGATCCCTGTAGAGTTAGCTGCCCGGTTTGTATAATATCAAGAAATATGATTCCTACGTCATTGATCGCTGTTAACAGTTCCGCGGTAGCTGCGCTTGTTATTTCAACCGTGTATATTCCCATTAAGGAACCCAGGATCCCCATTTAGTTTTGCCCCCTCAGCAATGAAACGCCCTCAATTCTGCCTGTAATCACAAGTTGCTGCTTTGTCATACGGGCAAGTTTAAGATTATTTCCACAAACACAAACCAACCCATATGTGGACTTTATATGAATCCGGTTGCAACCGTATACCGTAACTCCCTTGTGATTTTCTACTAAGACTCTGTGTTCTCCAGCAATTTCTATCAACGTCTGCGTAGGCGCAGTCTCTGCCGGCAAATCAGCCCCCAACGCAGCACGATCAAAAAAATTTCCTCGTCTGCCCACTGCCGTACCTCCTTTTTTTGTATTCTATGAGATATATGTGATGTTTTTAACCCAATCACATAGATTCTTATTGAGGTGGTTCTTATGAGGCGCGATAGAAGGTTATGGACAAGCATCATTGCCGTGATCACTCTAGCATTTCTGATACTGGATGCAAAAACCGCTGTTGGCGGTGCCAAAGAGGGTATCCTGCTTTGCTTAAACAGCGTTATCCCATCACTATTTCCGTTCCTGATCCTTTCATCTATCATCGTTTCAACTATCCTTGGGGAGTCCGTCCGTATTCTGCATCCTATTGGCAGACTATGTAAAATACCGGAGGGGGCAGAAACAATTTTTATCCTGGGTTTACTTGGTGGTTATCCAATTGGCGCACAGTGCATTAACAGCGCATTCAAAAAAGGTCAAATTTCCAATCAAAACGCAAGACGTATGCTTGGCTTTTGCAACAATGCTGGTCCAGCGTTTATTTTTGGGATGATGGGTGGTTTATTTCCCAATTCGATTGCAGCATGGATATTGTGGTTTATCCAGATTCTTTCCGCCATAACTGTCGGTATTCTCCTTCCAGGAAACACAGCAGATCGATGCAAGATAAGCGGTGCGCAAGTCTTTTCTATCATTGATGCAGCCGAAAAGAGCCTTCGCACAATGGCAAACATATGCAGCTGGGTGGTTCTATTCCGCGTTATGCTTGCTTATTTCCAAAGGTGGATTCTTTGGTTGCTTCCACATGAAATACAGGTCTTTATAACTGGAATCCTTGAGCTGTCAAACGGCAGTCATGCATTGGGCTCTATCGTTAGCAATGGAATGCGATTTGTTTTTGCCTCCTGTTTCCTCAGTCTTGGCGGAATTTGTGTTGCCATGCAAACTGTGGCAGTAACAAAACAAACCGGTCGTGGTTTCTATTTCCCGGGAAAACTTCTGCAATGCGCAATATCCTTTATACTGTCCGTCATTTGCCAATATGTTTTATTCCCAGCCAACCAGATAATGCAAATCCCCCCCATCTGTCTGCCGATTCCCATATGTTTTATACTTGCGATTACTTTATATTTGAACAAAAGAAAAAAAGTTGTAGCAATCTGCAGATAGTTGGTGTATAATGAACAAAAATTATACTTTCAGAGGTATTTTATGTTATTTCGTAAAAAACTTCCCCGTTCATGCAGCTATTGTATCCACGGCACAAAAATCAACGACGACGAAGTGCTCTGTATAAAAAAGGGAATTGTGCGTATCGATAAATCATGTAGAAAATTTACTTACGACCCCTGCAAACGGATCCCCTTAAAACCAAAAGCCTCTGATTTTAACAAATATGACAGTGGAGATTTTTCCCTGTAATAAAACGCCGGAATGTATGCGTACATTCCGGCGCTATCATTTATTGAATCATTTCCAGAAAATCGTCTTCACTGAGAATGGGTATTCCCAATTCTCTTGCTTTCCTTTCTTTTGATCCCGCATTCTCGCCAACCACAACATAGCTTGTTTTCTTAGAAACTGAACCGGAAGCCTTACCTCCCAGTAACTCAATTTTTTCTGTAGCTTCTTCACGGGTAAATTTACTTAGAGCTCCTGTCAGAACAAAGGTCTTTCCCACAAAACGCGTATCAGATACAACCCGCTTGCTCTCAAAGTTAACGCCTGCCTGGCGAAGCCTTTCAATCATAAGCTTAGACTGAGGCTGCGCAAACCAGTCAACAATAGACACTGCGGTTACCTCACCGATATCCTGGATTTGTGTTAGTTCCTCAACTGTTGCAGACATCAGAGCGTCCAGGGAACCGAATACACCCGCAAGTGTCTTGCCCGTCTTTGCGCCAACTTGTCGGATTCCAAGGGCAAAAATCAACCTGCTTACATCCTGTTGTTTGCTTTCCTCTATCGCACCCAACAATTTTTTTGCCGCTGTATCTCCCTTTTGCCATAGGGTTTTGACTTCCTCCAGCGTCAAATAGTAAATATCCGCAGGTGAAGTAACGAGTTGCTTATCAATCAGCAAATCTACGATCGCGCCGCCCAGTCCTTCAATATCCATAGCATCTCTACTCACAAAATGCGCAATATTCCTGGACAGCTGTGCAGGGCAAGCAACTCCGGTACAACGCAGAAACGCTCCGTCATCATCCTTTCTGGTAGGCGCGCCGCACACCGGACAAACCTTAGGCAGCGTATATGCCTTTGTATCAGCCGGTCGTTTGGTAAAGTCTACGTCCAAAATTTCCGGAATAATCTCTCCTGCTTTGCGAATACGCACGGTATCGCCAATTCGTATATCACGGTCCGATATAAATTCCTGATTGTGAAGGGTCGCATTGGTTACAGTCGTACCAGCCAATCTTACTGGCCGCACAACAGCCTTTGGCGTCAGCACACCTGTGCGACCAACCTGCACCACAATATCCTCAACAACGGTGGGCTTGATCTCCGGAGGATATTTATATGCCGCAGCCCATCTAGGGAATTTTGCAGTTGCACCCAACTGGTCCCTGATAGAAAGATCGTTAACCTTAATAACAGAGCCGTCAATATCACAGGTCAGCTTCTGGCGATTCTCATCAATGGACGCAACACGCTCCATTATGTCCTGGACAGAGGTGAGTGTACTATATGGAATTACCTTTAACTGAAGCTTTCTCAGATAATCCAAGGATTGACTGTGAGATTTAAAAACAACACCCTCAGCCAACTGAACATTAAACACCAAAATATCCAGACCACGCTTTGCAGCAATCTTAGGATCCAGCTGGCGCAGAGAACCTGCGGCCGCATTCCTGGGATTGGCAAATAAAGGTTTACCCTCGGCTTCCTGTTCTGCGTTTAGCTTCTCAAAAACTTTTTTGGGCATAAAAATCTCGCCCCGTACGATCAGTCTTGGCGGAGCATCCGGTATCCTCATGGGTATGGAACGAACCGTCTTAAGATTCTCTGTGACATCCTCGCCTACGACCCCATCCCCCCGGGTAGCGCCACGAACAAATATGCCGTCGACATACTCCAGAGCAACAGACAAGCCGTCTACCTTAGGTTCTACAGTAAATTCTGCCTGTGGATATTTATCATAGATCTTTGATAAGAAATCACAAAGCTCATCCATGGAGAATACATCCTGAAGGCTCATAAGCGGAACGGCGTGAGTCACTTTTTCAAAATGACTGAGGGCCTCGCCCCCAACCCTTTGTGTGGGAGAGTCCTGTTTTGCAAGGTCTGGATGCGCATTCTCCAACAGTTCCAACTCTCGCAGGAGCCGGTCATATTCAAAATCAGGCATTGTAGGATCATCCATCACATAATACCGATAATTCGCATCATTTAACATCTGGGTCAATGACTCGATTCTTTCTTTAGGGTCCATTTTGTCCTCCGGTTTGAAATAAAGTTTCAGGCACCTGCCCTACAATGATTGTTTCTGCTATAACAACCTGACTGGAAATTGTGAAGTAATTTGTTTGCCCCAGAACTAAAACAGCCACATCAACACTGACATGCATATTAATCTGGTGAAGTGTCTGGTTAATCCCCGCCTCTGTAAAGCCGCTTGAGAATGAAGCCTCCGAATTACGGATAGAAAGGACCTGTACAGGAATCGACGGTCCCTTCCCTGCCATAAACTCAGGCAAAACCAGGCTACCTACAGGTATCCCTAAGTCAGATGTATCCAATGCTAAAATTTCGTCATTAATGATATTCAGTATATCCGTCTTTAACCTGTTCACTTCGCCCATATTCGTCTTTAACGCAGTGATCCTGCCGTTAAGATCCTTCTCGAAATAAACAATGCGGTCGTATTGAATATCTCCTTTTTCAATCTGCTTATCAATAGCGTCATTTATCAAATCAGATGTGGTATTCTTGACTTGTGTTTCTGCAAGCCCGCGTATAGCAGCATTATATTTGTAACGAAAAAATAGCAACAATGCCAGCGTTAATACCATCAAAACAGCCACTAAACGCAACAGACGTTTTAACGCTCGACGCATAAAATCCCCCCTCAAGGGAGTATATGCATTTGTGTAGGCTAAATCACAGCCGCTTCATATGGGCAGACGCTGTTTTAGCCATCAGCTTTTTTGTTCCGATATCATCAAAAGCGATCTCCAAAAGGGCGTCACCGCCCATGCGCATTACAGACAGCACCATTCCTTTACCAAAAGCCGTATGTTGTACCATATCGCCCTTATTCAGTTCTATGTAGGCTGACTTTTGCGCCGGAGTTGGTGTTCTGGCAAAATCGCTGATTACTGCGTTGGTTTTTTGAGGAGCATAACCGTTATTATAGGAATAGTCATTACCGAACCCTGATGCTGCCGCAGTTGCGTTATGATAACCACCCTTCCGAACAATAACACTCTCTGGGATTTCCTTCAGGAATCTGGACGGTAAGGATGCGTTTGTTCTACCATACAACATTCTTTGCTTAGCGTAGGAAATCGTGAGGGTCTTCTTAGCCCTGGTAATTGCAACATAGCAGAGACGACGCTCTTCTTCCATTTCCTCAGGATCACCAATGGTACGCATACCAGGAAACAGGCCTTCCTCAAATCCTGCAAGAAACACATGGGGAAACTCCAAACCTTTGGCGGTATGCATAGTCATCATCACAATTGCATCATCACCATCGTTATACTGTTCGATATCGGTGTATAAAGCAATTTCCTCCAAGAAGCCTGCCAGAGTCGGGACCTCCGCATTCAGTACATAGGTTTGAATGCTGGATTTCAGTTCTCTGATATTCTCCAGACGTGTGATATTCTCCTCGGTAGGTTTTGACTGGAGCATTTCAATGTATCCGGTACGAATCATAACCTCTTCATAGAATTCAGGCAAGGACATACCGTCCTTCAGCAACTGTGCCAGTCCGCTGATCATACCTGTGAACTGCCTGAATTTGGAAGATGTTTTCTGTAGCGGACCGTAGGAGTCTGGATCAGATACTACGTGATACAGTCCACGGCCTTCCGCTGCAGCCATGCGCTCAGCTGTTTCGACGGTTTTTGCGCCTAATCCTCTGGGCGGATTATTAATGATCCGTCTCAGGCGCAGATCATCAGTAGGATTATTGATCACGCACAGATACGACAGCATATCCTTTACTTCTGCACGATCAAAAAAGCGCGTTCCGCCAATCACCCGATAAGGTATTCCACTTCTTTTCATGGCAAATTCCAAAGCGTTGGACTGGGCATTTGTGCGATACAGTATGGCATAATCCTTAAAACTACTGTTATTCCCTGCAGAAATAATTCTACTTGCTATAAAAGAGGCCTCAGTGCTCTCATTGCTTGCCTCATAAACAGTGATAGGATCCCCTCCATCATTTGCTGTCCATAAGCGTTTGCCTTTTCTTCCAAGATTGTGGGCAATGACTGCGTTTGCTGCGTTCAGGATTGCCTGCGTGGACCTGTAATTCTGTTCAAGGCGAATCGTCCGTGATCCGGGGTATTGTTCCTCAAAACTGAGAATATTTTCGATAGTGGCACCACGGAAACGGTAAATACTCTGATCATCATCGCCAACCACACATATATTCTCATATCCTCCTGCAAGAAGTGATGTGAGCAAATATTGCATATGGTTTGTATCCTGATACTCGTCAACCAGAACATATCGAAATTTTCGCTGATAATATGTGCGGACATCTTCGTTCTCCTGAAGGAGCTCAACAGTCTTAAATATAATATCATCAAAATCCAAGGCGTTGTTTTCCTTTAGCTTTGCCTGATATTTTTGATATGCTGTTGCAACATGACGCAGGCGAAAGTCATTAGTCTCATGGATATGCGCTAGCATATCCTGGGGACCAATCATCTTGTCTTTTTGTCTGCTTATGATGGAAAGGACATACTTTGCAGGAAACGTTTTGTCATCAAGGCCCATATCCTTGATGATCCCTTTCATGAGCCTTTCCGAGTCTGCTGTATCGTATATTGTAAAGCTGCGGCTATAACCCAAACACTCAATTTCCCGTCTTAAAATCCGACAACATGCCGAGTGGAAGGTCATTGCCCAGATATCCTGGGCACAATCGCCCAACAAATCGTTCAAACGATCCTTCAGTTCATTTGCTGCCTTGTTGGTAAATGTAATTGCCAAAACGCTCCACGGAGCAGCAGGCTCTACAGCGCACAGGTAATCTGCCCTTCTAAGTTCTTCCGTTGTCGCGAATTCTCCCAAAGATTCCAGAAACTCAATATCCTCATCAGAAACGATGTCGGGAATCTCATTGCTGTCGCTGCCCCGTCCAAAGCGGATCAGGTTTGCAATTCTGTTAATAAGTACCGTTGTCTTTCCGCTTCCTGCGCCTGCAAGGAGCAAAAGCGGTCCTTCCGTTGCCAGCACTGCATTTCGCTGCATTTGATTCAGATTTTGAAACTGGATTTCTATATAACGCCGTCTTGCGGCTATAAAACGTTGCTGCATATCTTCAGTCATTTTTACACCTGTCTATCATTTGTAATCTATATTCATTTTACAGCATTTTAGACAAAAGGTAAAGAAGAAAAACTAACGCAAAAGCTCTTTTAATCTTGCTAACGCCTTTTTTTCAATTCTGGATACCTGCACCTGACTCACGCCAAGTACCTTAGAAACACGATCCTGAGTCAATGCATGAAAATAACGCAAGTGTATGACTGTTTTCTCCCGTTCCGGAAGTCGTTCAATGCCTTGACGAAGTGAAATGCGTTCCAGCATAACTTCTTCTGTTTCTGTGTCAGTAAGAATATTTTCAAGGCTAAAACCATCTTCACCAGTTTCTTGTTGTATAGATTCCACACAAGCTGTTGCCGTCTCCGCCATGGCAATTTCTTCCGGAGTGAAGCCTGTTTGGACAGCAATCTCCTGAATTGTCGGTTCCCTGCCGAGAGAATTAACTAATTGATTGCGTGCAATCTTTATTGTTGCCGCCCGCTCTTTAATGCCTCTGGACACCTTCACGGCGCCATCATCCCGCAAAAAGCGCCGGATTTCTCCGGATATCTTTGGTACTGCGTAAGTTGAAAACTGTGTCCCATAATTCAAATCAAAACCATCCACGGCTTTTAGGAAACCCAAACAACCAAGTTGATACAGATCCTCCGCTTCCGCACCTCGCCCAACAAATCTTCTGGCTACAGACCAAATTAAGCCGGAATTCTCTTGTACAAGGGCCTCTTTTGCTCCGTCATCGCCTTTTTGGGAACGGGAAATCAATTCCTCCGTCCTGCTCATTTGCGTCGCTGCAGCTTTCTGCGCATATGTACAGTCGTTCCCTTGCCTGCCTCAGAGGTAACAGAAAAACTGGTCATAAAGCTTTCCATGATTGTAAATCCCATACCGCTGCGATCCGCGCCGCCGGTAGTAAACATTGGTCTTCTGGCTTGATCCAAATCACGAATTCCAACACCTTTATCTTTAATCACAATGTCCAGCATATTGTCCTTCAAAATTCGACAACGCAATGTTATGATACCTAGATCGTTGGGGTATGCATGTACGATGCAGTTGGTAACTGCTTCGGAAACCGCTGTACGAATATCACCCAATTCCTCCAGGGTAGGATCTAATTGCGCTGCAAAACAGGCAACAGCCGATCGGGCAAATGCCTCGTTTGCGGATTTACTGGGAAATTCAAGAATCATATAGTTTTCAAACTTCATTTTACTGCCTCCTTAATTTCAACTAATTTATCGATACCCGATGTCCGGAATACCTTTAACGGTTGATCGTTGAGTCCGGTTAAAACCAACTGACCCTCTATCCGTGTCATATTCCGTAATGCATTGATCACAACAGCAATACCGGATGAGTCCATAAAAGTTACTTCCTGAAAATCAAGAACACACACCCTGGGTGTATAGGCTTCAATTTTTGCAGCAATAGAGCAAATATAGTTTTTAGCGCAGTGGTGATCGATTTCACCGGTGAGCACAACGGTTAACTGTCCATCCTGCAAAAAACTTGTAAATCGCATAAAACGTCCTCCTTCCGTAATTACAGGATTAGTATAAAAACTCCCGAAATCATTTGCAGTCGGAATCAGGGACAAGAAAAAAGAATGGCTTACAAACCCGTGGTTTATAAGCCATTCCTGTTATTATAATTTATATATTTTTAAGAGCAGTTTCACTTTCTTCCAGCTGCATGATCAAATCCCGGGCTTTTGCTGCCTTTTCACGCTCAGCATTGACAACATTCTCAGGTGCGCGGGAAGTAAAGTTTTCGTTAGAAAGCTTTGCTTCAATGCCGGCAAGGCTTTTTCTAGCCTTTTCCAATTCCTTTCCAATCCGCTCCAATTCCTTAGCTACGTCAACCAGCTGTCCCATAGGGATATAAAGCTTGGCATCAGCAGTGGTAATTGTCACCATTCCGTCCAGATTATCAGGTTCGGTGCTCAGCATTGTCACAGCATCAGCATAGGCAAGGCGTTGCAGGAAACCCTCACCCTCGGTAAATACCTGAGGTTTAGCGGTAAGAACATACAATGCTGCTTTCTTACTGGGGGGAACATTCATTTCAGCCCGGCGGTTGCGAATAGCGCGGATAGCAGCCATGACAGACTCCATTTGATCGCACTCTGCTTTAAATGTGAGATCCTGGCTGAATTCAGGCCATTTTGCAACGATAAGCGCATCACCGTCATGGGGAATTGACTGCCAGATCTCTTCCGTAATAAACGGCATAAACGGGTGCAGCAGACGAAGAATCTGATCCAGAACATACACCAAAACCTGAATTGCTGTCTGCTTGCGTTCTGTGTCCTCAGAATACAGACGGGCCTTTGTCAATTCAATATACCAGTCACAATAGGTGTCCCAAATAAAGTCGTAGACCTTCTGAACAGCAACGCCAAGCTCGTACTTCTCAAGATTATCCGTCACTTCTGCGATCAGCGTATTCAGCTTGGACAGGACCCACTTGTCGGCGATTTCCAGACAGGAGGTTGCAGGCAATCCATTTTTTGCACCCTCGTTCAGGTTCATCATAACATAGCGAGAAGCATTCCACAGTTTATTTGCAAAGTTGCGCATTGCTTCGCAGCGTTCCACGTAGAAACGCATATCGTTTCCGGGAGAATTGCCGGTAACCATGTTCATACGCAGTGCATCACAGCCATACTTTTCAATCATTTCCAGAGGATCAATGCCGTTACCCAGGGATTTAGACATTTTGCGGCCCTTATCATCACGGACAAGACCATGGATCAGCACTGTATGGAAGGGCGTTTCCCCTGTATGCTCGCAGCCGGAGAAGATCATCCGGGCAACCCAGAAGAAAATAATATCATAACCCGTTACCAGCACATCTGTGGGATAGAAACGCTCCAGATCTTCCGTCTTTTCAGGCCAGCCCAGGGTCTCAAAGGGCCACAGTGCAGAGGAGAACCAAGTATCCAGCACATCCGGATCTCTTTCAATCTTTGTGCTGCCACACTTCTCGCATTGGCAGGCATTCTCGCGAGAAACAGTAATATGACCGCATTCCTCGCAGGTCCATGCGGGAATCTGATGTCCCCACCAAAGCTGCCGGGAGATACACCAGTCCCGCACATTTTCCATCCAATTCAAATATGTCTTGCTGAAGCGGTCGGGGACAAACTTGGTCTCCCCTTCCTTAACCACACGAATTGCTTCCGCTGCCAAAGGATGCATCTTAACAAACCACTGAGCAGAAATAATGGGCTCAACATCGTTATGACAGCGATAGCAAGTACCCACATTGTGGGAATATTCTTCTTCCTCAACAAGATAACCCTGTTCCTTCAGATCCGCAACGATCCGCTTCCGGGCTTCATAGCGGTCCAGTCCTTCATACTTACCGCCGTAGTTATTCACAACACCATTGTCATCAAGCACACGGATGATCTCAAGGTTATGCCGCAGGCCAACCTCAAAGTCATTGGGGTCGTGTGCGGGTGTCATCTTAACGCAGCCGGTACCGAAGTCCATTTCTGCATAATCATCGGCAACTATAGGGATCTCTTTATTAACCAGGGGCAGAATAACATTTTTGCCAACAATAGCAGTGTAACGCTCGTCATTGGGATTAACGCAGACGCCTGTATCACCCAGCATAGTCTCAGGGCGGGTTGTTGCTACAACAACCTCACCTGTTCCGTCCGCCAGAGGATAGCGAATATGCCACAGATGGCTGGGTTTATCAACATACTCAACCTCGGCGTCAGACAGTGCTGTTACGCAGTTAGGACACCAGTTAATAATACGGCTGCCCTTGTAAATCAGACCCTTTTCGTACAAGGAAACAAAGACTTCGCGGACCGCGTTGGAGCAACCCTCATCCATTGTAAATCTTGCGCGTTCCCAGTCACAGGATGCACCCAGTTTTTTCTGCTGCTCAACAATACGATTGCCGTATTTATGCTTCCAATCCCATACCTTCTCAAGGAACTTTTCACGGCCCAAGTCATAACGGGTCAGACCTTCTTTACGAAGCTCTTCTTCTACTTTAATCTGGGTTGCAATGCCCGCATGATCAACACCGGGTACCCACAGCGCATTGTATCCCTGCATACGCTTAAATCGTATCAGTGTATCCTGCAGCGTTGCATCCATTGCATGTCCCATGTGCAGCTGACCGGTAACATTAGGGGGCGGCATAACAATGGTGAAAGGTTTTGCGTCCTTGTTCTGTGCAGGACGGAAGTATCCATTCTCCTCCCACATTTTGTAGATCTGATTTTCTACCTGCTGCGGTTCATAAACCTTAGGCAGTTCTCTGGCCATAGCAAACACTCCTTTAAAAAATAAAAGCCCCGAGCAAAAGCTCAGGGCGAAAATTACTTTCCGTGGTACCACCTGAATTCCCGGTAACCGGGCACTCAATCCGCTATAACGGGCGTTCCCGTACTGCCCTACTCCTTTCAGGCAATCTGTTCAAGGGCGACAAATGAACCAAATCATACACACTCTCACCAACCGTGTGCTCTCTAAAATGATTTTTGGGCACATAACTCCCTGTCAACACATTTAACTTGTGTAAAAATATCACATTTTACTGTTTCTGTCAACCAAAAACCCAAAATAACAGGTACAATTCTTGACTGATTTCCCCTTATGGCATATAATATAACAAATTTAAAACAGTGAGTTGATTGTAATGAAACTTTCTTTGGTCGTACCTTGCTTTAATGAGGCAGAAAATGTATCTAATTTTCAAGATACCACGATCCAGGCTTTTTCCGGATGTGGCTATGATTATGAAATTATATTTATAGATGACGGCAGCTCCGACGCAACACTTTATCAGCTGCGCAAACTGTTTAACGAACAGCGATGCCCTGTAAAGGTAGTCAGCTTCTCCAGGAATTTTGGGAAGGAAGCCGGATTGTATGCCGGCCTTAAACATGCTACCGGCGAATATATTTCCCTAATCGACGCTGACCTGCAACAGCATCCCTCAATTGTTAGAAACATGGTGCAGATCCTGGATGAGAATCCGGATTATGATATGGTGGCTGCATATCAAGACCGCCGGGGCGAAGGAAAGATTCTGTCATTCTTCAAAAAAACGTTCTATAAGATCATAAACAAACTTTCCAGCATTAATCTGAAAGCGGATGCCAGTGACTTCCGGACCTTCCGCAAAAGCGTAGCTGACAGCATTCTCTCGATGGGAGAATATCATCGCTTCTCAAAAGGCCTTTTTGCCTGGGTAGGTTATAATACACATTTTATCCCCTATACTGCTTTGGAAAGGTCTGCCGGTAAAAGTAAATGGAATTTCAGGAAGCTTTTGAATTATGCCATTGATGGCATAATCGGCTACTCTACCACCCCCCTGCGGATTGCAACGGTACTGGGAATGGTAACATCTGCCGCGGCAATGATTTACCTGTTGATCGTAATTCTGGAAAAATTGATTATGGGAATAGATATCCCCGGCTATGCAACAATCATCGTTTTGATACTGTTTTTGGGCAGCATGCAGCTGTTCTGCATTGGAATCATTGGCGAATATGTAGGCAGGACATTTGAGCAAAGTAAAAATCGCCCCATATATATTGCAAAAGAGATTTTATCTTACAAAGAAAAAGAGGAATAAAATTGACCGCCTACGGGCGGTCAATTTTATTAAAACTCACCGGAATCATACATTACTGCTGACAGCGCACAAAGCGGTGCGGTTTCACACCGCAAAATTCTGGTGCCCAATGTGCAGACAGACAATCCGGCATTGATAGCCTTTTCAACCTCAGCCTGCTCAAATCCGCCCTCCGGTCCGGTCATCAAGCTGACAGTAGTGTAGCCTTTTGATTTTAAAGTGGCCTGCAAAGTCGTTGCTCGTTCATTTTCATAAAACAAAACAGCAATATCGGCCTGTTTTGCTCGGTTCAGTGCAGACTCATAACTGGACAGTGTAATTATCTCCGGTATCCTTCCACGGCCTGATTGTTCCGCAGCAGATGCTGCGATTTTTTGCCAGCGGTCAAGCTTCTTGCGAATACTCTTTTCATCGGGCCTCGATACGCAACGGGCAGACGGAAATGCTACAATCTCATATGCACCCAATTCCGTCGCTTTTTGAATTACATGCTCCAGCTTGTCCCCTTTTGCGTATGCCATATATACGCTTGTACGCACCCTAGCCTCAGACTCCGAAATCATACGTTTATCTACAACTAAACTTATCTGATCCTGGCTGACATCGGTAATCGTACAAACACATTCATTTCCGTTGCCGTCGCAGACAGACACTTTTTCACCACACTTTAGGCGCAATACTTTTGCGTGGGATGCATTTTCCCCAGTAAGGACAAAAAAATCCGATTGTATTTCCTCGGGACTTACAAAAAAACGTGTCATAAGCTTACCTCTGCATGTATTTAAAATTATATTGTTCTAATATAAAAAACAGCCCCCGCGAAAGCGGAGACTGCATTCTTGTGGTGCGAGAGATGGGACTCGAACCCACACGGCGATAACCACACGCACCTCAAACGTGCTTGTCTACCATTCCAACACTCTCGCAAACATCTTCTGCATTATACCTTGTCTTATTTGGTTTGTCAATAGTTTTTCATTCTATGTTATTAGCAATCAGCATTACATCTACCCTTGATTTTGCAGCGCTCTTATGGTATAGTTAACACGTAAAAAACGCAAAAGGAAGTATTATACATGAATACATCTGTTTTTGAGAATATCGAGTCCAATGTTCGGTCCTATTGTCGCAGCTTCCCCACTGTTTTCACTAAGGCAAAAGGTTCTGTTATGATCGATGAGAACGGCAAGGAATACGTTGACTTTTTTGCCGGCGCTGGCGCCTTGAATTACGGTCACAATCCTGATGCAATCAATCAGAAACTCATTCAATATCTGCAGTCCGACGGCATCGTTCACTCCATGGATATGTACACTGCTCCAAAGCGCGAATTCCTGACATATCTCCAGGAGAACATTTTGGCCCCCAGAGGTCTCAATTATAAGATCCAGTTCGCCGGTCCCACCGGCACAAACGCTGTCGAAGCCGCTATTAAGCTTGCACGCAAGGTTAAGGGGCGTGAAAACATCTTTGCGTTTATGGGCGCATTCCACGGAATGACCCTGGGCTCCCTTGCTCTGACCACCGACCGTTCCTCCCGTGAGGGCGCTGGTCAGGCACTGCAGAATGTGACCCACATTCCTGCGCCTGATATGTTCCCCGAGCTTGATACTATTGCCTATATGGAGCGTCTGATCACAGACGATCATTCCGGCGTTGAAAAACCTGCGGCAGTTATTCTCGAAACAGTTCAAGCAGACGGTGGTATTAATGTCTTCAGCGCACAGTGGCTGCAAAGACTTCGCACATTCTGCGATAAATACGATCTACTGCTGATTGCGGATGAAATTCAGGTTGGTAACGGTCGTACGGGTACATTCTTCTCCTTTGAGAGAGCCGATATTATTCCTGATATTGTCACTGTTTCTAAATCTATCGGTGGTTGTGGTATGCCCCTTGCCCTTGTTATGTTTAAGCCTGAGTTGGACATCTGGGAGCCCGGACAGCATACCGGCACTTTCCGTGGCAATCAGCTATCCCTTGTAGCAGGCAAAGCCGGTTTGGAAACCTATACCACCAAAAACTTGGAAGCCGAAGTCCAGCGTAAGGCTAAAATCGTAGAGGACTACCTCAACAACGATATCGTAACTATGGACAAACGTATCCAGGTTCGTGGAATTGGATTGATCTGGGGCATAGATTTCTCAGAATTTGATAAGGATATGACTAAGCCTTTGATTGCGGCGTGTTTCCGCAACGGCCTCATTATTGAGCGCGTTGGCCGTGAGAATAATGTGCTTAAGATCATGCCTCCCTTGGTTATTGAGGACGAACTTCTTTTGAAGGGTCTTAACATCATTAAAAAATCACTTATGGAAATCATGTAAACTTTATTAGGGCAGTCGCGTATGTGACTGCCCTTACTAAAGCAAAAAGGAAGATAGAGCATGAGAAAAATACGGTATTTTATCGCCTTATATGCTGCAAAAGCAGCTCAGAACCTATTAAAGCTATTGGGTCGGAATGCAACCTTTTTTCCAGGAAAAGTTGCTATTCGTCTTTGTAAAGATTTTTTAGCCCACATCACTCCTCCAAAGACTGTCATCGCAGTAACCGGTACTAACGGCAAAACAACCGTTAGCAACCTGATCTCATCCATATTGACTGAGAACGGCTATTCCATCACCAACAACAGCTTTGGATCCAATGTACAGGCAGGTGTCATCTCTGCATTAATTGAAGATACCACACTTTTGGGTAAGCCGAAAAAGGATATTGCTGTTTTAGAGGTGGATGAGCGTAGTTCCCTGCTGATCTATCCCCAGCTGAAACCGGATTATCTGGTGTGCAATAACATAATGCGTGACTCTTTGAAGCGAAACGCACACACAGAATTCATCAGCTATATTATCAACAGCGCACTGCCTGATTCCACAAAACTGATTTTAAATGCTGATGATATTATTGCCGGTACCCTTGGTCCAAATAACGACAATCGGGTTTATTTTGGATTAGAGGCAGAAAAGCCGGAAATCAATGTTCCTCAGCATATTCGAGATATTGTATACTGTCCCAGTTGCGGCGCTCTTCTAAAATCTGAATATGTGCGCTACAATCATATTGGCAGACATTACTGTTCTGAATGCGATTTTATATCACCTATTCCTGATTACACAATTACGGACATTGATCGCAGCGACAACTCCTTCACCGTCGAATACCATGACACCAAAGAGATTTACACACTCATTAACGACAACATCGTTAATATTTATAATTTTGGCGCTGTTATTGCGCTACTGCACGAACTGGGCTTAAACTACGATCAAATTTCCAAAGGCTTTTCCCAGTCCAAGATTGTCAAAACGAGATTTGAATCAATCATATCCGGTGATTTAAATATTACTATGCTGATGGCAAAGGGTCAAAACCCAATCGCCTGCGCAAGATGCTACGATTATGTAGCAAAAGCAGATGGAACCGACAAAGCCGCCATCATTATTGTAGACGATCTTGATGACAACATTAACAACTCTGAAAGCACCTGCTGGCTTTATGACTGCGATTACTCCTCCCTGGCTGACCCATCCATTAAGCAAATAGTTTTTGGTGGTCCCCGCTGCAAGGACCATATTCTTAGAGCACAGCTTGCCGGGGTGGATGTGTCTAAAATCGCTATCTGTGAGGATTCCTCTACCGCCGCAGAATTGATTGATGTGGAAACGTGCAAAAACATCTATGTGCTTCATGAGCTGTATCGTCCTAATGACGCAAAGGCTGTTAAGGAAGCGCTGATAGCAATGAGTAAAGGTGGTTTGTAAATGGTTGTAGAAATTCTGTTTAACGAAGCTTGCAACCTCTTTGGCGATGGCCAGAATGTAACCTATCTGCAAGCTACCCTGCCGGATGCCCAGTTTGTTTTTACCGCATTAACTGATAAACCCTATTTTGTTGAAAATACGCCGAATCTAATTTACATTGGCTCCATGAGTGAATCTATTCAGCGCAGAGTCATTGAGAAACTTCTTCCCTACAGAACCCGCATTCAGGAATTAATCGAACAAAATGTTCCGATTCTTGCCACAGGTAATGCAGGAGAAGTATTCTGTAAGCATATCGATTATATAACAGAAAACATCTCTGTTGATGCTCTGGGTTTCTTTGATATCAATGTTAAGACCAATCTGTTTGATCGGTACAACGGTAAGGTCCTCGGTGAGTTCCAGGATATGACGATGGTAGGCTTCCGCTCCCAATTCAGTCTACTTTACGGAGATAACTCCGAAAACTATTTTGTAAAATGCTCACGTGGGGACGGCATCAACCGGGACAGCAAATTGGAAGGAATGCGCCTGAATAATTTAATTTGCACCCAGATCTTAGGACCAATCCTTCCCTTGAACCCTCTGTTCTGTGAATATCTGGTCAGTCTTACCGGGACTAATGCAGAAGCAGCTTATAAACAATCTGCTATGGCAGCGTATGAGCAGCGGCTGAAAGAATTCTCTGATCCGAATGTAAAGGTATAAAATAGCACCACCTTAGATGTCTTGATGCTAAGGTGGTGTTTATATATTTAACTTTCACTAAAAACCATTTGTTTGCTTGCAACATAATTAAATATCACAACAAAAACACTAATCAGAAGTTTCATGAGATTGCCATTCCACAACAGAAAATCAACCGTTAAATAAATTATTGCTGTTTCCAAAACCCCAGAGAACAAACGACAACCAAGAAACTTCAAAAATTCAGGAATCACTAGCTTTGCCGACCAGTCAACACTTCTGAATACCAATGGTTTATTCGTAACAAACGCAACAACTACAGCAGCTCCCCAAGCAGTTATATTGCTCACTGTGGCTGAAAAGGCAAACACATTATACAAAGAGAAGTACACTAAAAAATTTACAGATGTTGTCAATACACCCAAAAAAAGATACATAATGATATGATTCGTTTTAATATAATCAATTATCTTGTGTAGCACATTCATACACCTCGGTTGCAGTATACCACATTAGCGGCAAAAAAACAACTGCGGGGAAATCCCCGCAGTTATGTATTTTACTTATTAAGAAGCTTCTCCAAAGCAGCCAACTTAATACAAGTGCAGAAAACATCCATAGCCTGCTCCAGTTCTTCTACAGGAGGAAGACTGGGCGCAATGCGAATATTGCTGTCCTGGGGATCCTTGCCATAGGGATATGTAGCGCCGGCAGGTGTCATTTCAACACCAGCTTCCTTGCAGAGAGCAAGGGCTCTCTTTGCAGTTCCGGGCATTGCGTTGAAACTAACAAAGTAACCGCCCTTGGGTGGGTTCCAATTAGCGAAGCCCAGAGGCTTGATCTCTCTATCAAGCATTTCAGCTACAACCTTGAATTTCGGGGCCATGATAGCAGCATGCAACTTCATGATCTCGATAGTATTTGCCTTATTCTTCAGAAACTGGACATGGCGCAACTGGTTAACCTTATCATAGGAGATCATCTGAATACCAAACATTTTCGTGATATAAGCAATGTTTGCTTCGGAGGATGCCACAACAGAGATACCGCCGCCGGCCAATGTGATCTTAGATGTGGATGCAAACTCATAAACCATATCAGGATTTCCTGCTTCCGCGCAAAGGGAAATAATATCAGGGAACGGGACAAATTCACCCTCGAATTCGTGAATGCAGTATGCATTGTCCCACATAATGGTAAAGTCAGGTGCGGCAGGCTTCAGTGCAGCAAACCGACGGATGGTTTCATCAGAGTAAATAATACCATCGGGGTTGGAATATTTAGGAACACACCAAATACCCTTCACCTGAGGGTCCTTTACCAGTTCCTCGACAACATCCATATCGGGGCCTGTAGCAGTCATAGGAACTGTAATTAACTCAGCGCCAAAGAACTCAGTAACCTTAAAGTGACGGTCGTAGCCGGGGCTGGGACACAGGAATTTAACAGCTTCTTCCTTACACCAAGGGCGCTGGCTGTGCTGCAAGCCATGGCTGTAAGCCCGGGAAATAATGTCGAACATCAGATTCAGGCTGGATGTGCCGCCAACAAAAACCTCTGTTGCTTTGCAGCCAAGAACGTCTGCCCAATATTCCTTCGCGCACTTTAAGCCGGAAAGCTCGCCATAATTACGGACATCGACGCCGTCCACTACACACTCCTCTGGGGTGTGAACATAATCGAGAATGCCGGCCACAGCATCCAGCTGCTGCTTTGCAGGCTTACCTCTGGCCATATTAAGCTTCAGGTTCTTAGCTTTGCAGGCTGTATAATGCGCAATAACACTCTGGTATTCTTTTTCCAGTTCTGCCTTGGTTGCGGTAGAATACTGCATAGTTATCATCCTTTCATTTATGCTTTGAGAGTATTATATTTCCATTTATGCAAAAACACAACAATTATTTATCATTTTTCAACACTTCTTTTTTCATTTCGTAGCAATATACAAGGAAAATGCATCCCCTCTTTCATTTTTATGCATTTTGAACTCTTGAAAACTGCAAGAATTTGACATAAAATTATTATGAAAATTTTTAGGATATTAACCCCACAGAAAGGACGGATTGTAAATGAGTCAGAGCTTATGCGTTCCGGAAATTTTTGGCAGCGATGTCTTTAATGAATCCACCATGAAGCAGCGCCTGGCACCCGGTACATACAACGCCTGGAAAGAGTGTATCCAAAATGATTCCCCCCTTCCCCTTAATGTAGCAAATGAAATTGCTGAGGCTATGAAAACCTGGGCGATTGAAAAGGGTGCAACCCACTACACCCACTGGTTCCAACCTATGACTGGAATCACTGCCGAAAAACATGATTCTTTCATTACTCCGGCAGGAGACGGAAAAGTTATTATGGAATTTTCCGGAAAAGAACTGGTGCGCGGCGAACCTGACGCATCTTCCTTCCCTTCCGGCGGCCTTCGTGCCACATTTGAAGCCAGAGGCTACACTGCATGGGACCCTACCGCCTTTGCCTTTGTTAAGGACAGCAGCCTGTACATCCCCACCTGCTTCTTCTCCTACACAGGAGATGCTCTGGACAAGAAAACGCCTTTGCTGAAATCAATAGATGATGTCTCTAAGGAAGCTGTACGCATTCTTAGGTTGTTTGGCGATAATGAAACAAAACATGTTCAGGTTTCTGTTGGTGCGGAACAGGAGTATTTTCTGATCCCTAAATCAATTTACGCACAAAGAGAAGATCTGCGCCTGACGGGACGCACACTGTTTGGCGCAGCGCCACCAAAGGGCCAGGAATTAGACGACCATTACTTTGGTACCATTCGCACCAGGGTCTCCACCTTTATGAAAGACCTGGATGAGCAGCTTTGGCGACTTGGTGTCCTCTCTAAGACAAAGCATAACGAGGGTGCTCCCTGTCAGCATGAGCTTGCCCCGATCTACTCTGACGCAAGCAGCGCCTGCGATGCCAACCAGCTGACAATGATGGTCATGAAAAAATGCGCCGCAAAACATGATCTTGTCTGTCTTCTCCACGAAAAACCTTTTGCTGGGGTAAATGGTTCCGGTAAGCACAACAACTGGTCTTTATGTACCGACTCCGGAAAAAACCTGTTTAAGCCAGGAAAAACCCCCAGACAAAATGCACAGTTTCTTGTATTTCTGGCAGCCTTCATCAGAGGAATCGATGAGTATCAGGAGTTCCTGCGTTGTTCTGTTGCTTTTGCCGGTAATGACCACCGCTTGGGTGCCCACGAAGCACCCCCGGCTATCATCTCCGTTTTTCTTGGCGATGAGCTTACCGCTGTGGTTGAGTCTATTATAAACGGCACAAACTACACAGATCCTGACAAGAGCCTGATGCGGATCGGCGTTGATGTACTACCTGTACTCCCAAAGGATACAACCGACCGAAACCGCACCTCTCCAATTGCTTTTACAGGCAATAAGTTTGAGTTCCGTATGTTGGGTTCTTCACAATCCATTGCCGGCCCTAACATTGCACTGAATACCATTATGGCTGAAGAACTCAGCATCTTCGCTGATATATTAGAAAAAGCCGATGACTTTGATTCCACGTTGCAGAAGCTTGTATGTGATACCTTCACGCAGCATCAACGGATCATCTTTAACGGAAACGGTTACTCTCAGGAATGGCAGGAGGAAGCAGCCCGGCGCGGGCTAAACAATCTACCCTCCACCGCAAAAGCCCTCCCTCACTACATCTCAAAAAAGAATATCGATCTTGTTACCAAACACAAAGTCTTTACAGAGTCTGAATTTAAGGCCCGTCACGAGATCCATGTTCAAACCTATAATAAGATGATCAATATTGAAGCAAAAACTATGGTGGATATGGTAATGCATCAGATCATACCCGCAGCGTTGCGTTATTCTTCAGACCTTGCTGCCGGCATTAACAATAAGCGTGAGGCTGTAGGAACTGCAATTAAGGCCGCAACCGAAACATCACTCGTCAAGCGCCTGTCTGAGTGCTGCGACAATTTATATGAACAAAGCGAAATGCTTTATGCGCATCTAAAAGCCGTTCCTGCAGACAGCAGCGAGGCAATGGAATATTACAGTGATGTAATCATCCCGGGTATGCAGTCTGTAAGAAAGTACGCCGATCTTCTTGAAAAGCTGACCGCAAAATCCTATTGGCCATATCCTACTTACTCTGATCTTTTATTCTACTAATTGAATTGGCCCTCCGAATACAATCCGGAGGGCCTTTATTATTTTCCTGTAGAACCGAAACCGCCTATGCCCCGCTCGGTATCTGATAAGGATTCTACCTCGATATACGCGGGCGTAAGTATGGGTGTGATAACAAACTGAGCAATTCGTTCGCCATTCTCAACGACCTGAGGTTCACTGCCGTGATTGAGCAAAACCACCTTAATTTCACCTCTATAGTCACTGTCAATTACACCAACTTTATTTGCAGGTGCCAAACCACGCTTGATCCCCATACTACTCCGGGCAAATATTAAGCCAGCGCAGCCCTTAGGTACCTCCAACGATATTCCGGTAGGAATCCAAGCGGATTCGCCGGGTTGAATAACCACTGCATCCTCCAGACAGGCATAGAGATCTGCGCCTGCGGCTTCCACCGAGCCGTATGTCGGAAGTTTTGCATTGTTATTTAACCTCTTAACATGTATGGGTCCCATAATTGTTTCTCCCTTCTATTTCTTTAAAACCAGTGTTTCTTTTAAGAAATCCAATATCATTTTTGTATAGCGTTCCCGGGCCACTAAGAAGCTGGTGCCATGATCCGCCCCTTCTGCCAAAAGGAGCTTCTTAGGGCCTGTGCAGACAGAGTAGCCTTCCTTTGTCATCTCACAAGGAACAAAGTCATCGTCCGTTCCATGCACCATAAGAATGGGTAATTTATTTTTTGAGAGCGTAATTCTGGTATCCTTCTGTGATAGGCTGAATCCCGCAAATAGTCTTGCGAACAAATCAGTAGCCCAGATAGTGGGGGCTGCAGGTAAATGAATAACTCTCTTAAAAACAGAAGTCAGAATTTCCTTAGGAGAGGTAAAACCACAATCGGCGATGATGCCCCGCACATTAACCGGGAGCTCCTCATCGGCAAGGTACATCATTGTGGATGCGCCCATAGAAAGCCCACTCAAAATAACGGGGACGCAACAGTTCTCCCGGTTATGGAATTTTATCCACTGCAGCATGTCATTGCTTTCTTTTACGCCAAATGTGATATATCTACCTTCACTTTTTCCATGACCTCTTTGTTCAGGAATCAGTAGATTCAGCCCATAGCGATGATAAAAGTCAAAAGCCAGGCCAAAATCAACCAGCATTGTACTGCGATAGCCGTGAGCAAACAAGACCGTTCCTTTTGGATTTTCTGCAGGGATCCATAATCCATGTAGCTTTAATCCGTCGTAGCTTTTGATATAAACATCCTGGGCATTGTGATCCATCAACCACTGATTTGCCTCTACTATATTTTCATAGTACTTACCGTATGTTGTTTTTCTGATCTCCTCTTCCACAAGCCAAAGAAGATCCTTCCTGCGGACACACCCCACCCAGAAGACATAGCCACCACTGGCGAGTACCAATAGCAAAATCGCACCGGCGACAAACACGATAAATGGCATGTATTACTCCTTAAAACCAAGTTTTAATATTTTATCAAACACCCAGGGCCAAAGGATACCAGCTACAACTACAACCAAAAAATAGCGAATTGCCCTGCCAATATAATTACCAAAAAGCATATTCAGGGGTGTTTTAAATCCGCTTTTGACAGCCAGGACCAAGGCCAGACCAAATAACACCTTCTCTACCTGTACCCAGAACACTGCCTTTGTAGAGAAATTTAGCCACTTTTCATCCACAATATACACAGCCATAAGTCCTAATATTGCGCCCATCAAAGTATAGGCATTACTTAATCCGGATTCAAGGTAATGCTGATCAATATCAACAGGAAACGGATAGTATTCAACAAAGCAAAGGAAGCTAATTGCAAGAACCGTCATAATTCCCAAAAGGACAGGAATATTATTCTTACCGTCCCCTAACACAAATGGTTTTAACAGCAGAACAAGCAACACCGCCATTGCAGCAGCTACCAACACATCCAAAGGAGTATGTACGCCAATATACATGCGCGAAAAAGGCACTAACACAGCAATGGCTAACGCTACAATACGAAGCCATTTTTTATTTGCCGTATAAGCCAATCCGCCAAAAGTTCCTACAGCGTTTTGCGTATGTCCACTGGGGAAGCTATAACCGCTGGCAGCCTCTCTTGCCTGTTCCAGAATGGTAAAATTTTCATCCATGACCCAGGGACGGGGAATTCGGAACCACAATTTCATAAACTGGTTAGCGATGGTACCTAAAAATCCTACACCAAGAATATAATATCCCTTATATTTGTCAACGCACCAGAAAATAATCAACGCGATGACTAAGAAGGCAGTTTCCTCTCCCAATCTTGTAATAAGCAGCATAAAATCATTTAGAACCGGCATCCGGATCTTCTCCAGTAAATACAGAAATTCCATGTACCTTCTCCTTATACCAGTGTTTTCTATATTATACATCCCATTTAACGAGATGTCTACACCTTAGCACCTTGCGTTTTGAAATGTTACCAAGTATAATAATCTATATAACAGGATCGGAGGAGCATTATGTTTTCAACAGAAACAAGGTGTATCTACCGCAAAAACCAGGTTGCTGAGGTGATTTGCCAACTGCGGTTTCCGGATATACTGACTATAAACGCCAATCAACCTGCAGTGTTCCAGGACCTTATCCGAGACGAATTTCCCCAGTTTTCAGAAAGAGCGGAAACCCCGGCTCCCAGAATAGCAGGTATACCGGGAAATTACCATATAGAAAACCAAAAGCCTACCCCAAATTATCAATTTGTTTCTGCCGACGGCATGTGGCGCATCAACCTTACCAGTCGCTTCATATCCCTTGCCTGCACGAACTACACATGTTGGGAAGAATTTGCAAAGAAGCTTGACAAACCTCTTGTATCCTTCATACAGGTCTATAAACCTGCATATTTTCAGCGGATCGGTTTGCGTTATATGAATTTCATTTCAAGAAAAAATTTGGATCTGGAATCCATACCCTTTTCTAAACTGTTTCAACCCGCATATCTGGGAATATTAAATGATAGAGAAATATATGAGCAGGAAACCAGCAGAAACTGTGTAGACGCAGAATTCTCAATTCAGGGAGGCTGCCGCGCGAAAATTCACGCCGGACCCGGTATTGTAAAACAAAATGGGCATACTGATAACGAAATAAGATTCATTTTCGATCAGGATCTTTTTATGACAGGAAATATACCCGTGAATTACTCCGCAGGTGCACTTGAAACACTGCACAAACAAGCCTACCCAATCTTCCGCGGAGCAATTACCGACGAACTGCATTATGCGATGGATCCTATACAGATCCAGTAAGGAGGGCAACTATGCCACTGTATTATTACGGTTTTGACTGGACATATATTATATTTGTTCTCCCTTGCATTCTCCTTTCTTTATGGGCCAGTGCAAGGGTAAACAGCACATTCCAAAAATATTCCAAACAGATCTCCTCCAGGCGGATCACCGGCGCTCAGGCAGCGCAACGTGTGCTGCAAAGCAACGGTGTCAGCGGCGTACGGATCGAGCGTATAAACGGAAAACTTACCGACCACTACGATCCAAAAACAAATGTAATTCGACTTTCCGACAATGTATATGATAATGCATCAACAGCCGCAATCGGCGTTGCGTGTCACGAGGCAGGCCACGCAGTACAGTATGCGCATAATTATGCTCCAATAAAACTACGCGCTGCCATTATTCCAATCACGAACTTTGGTTCCAAACTTGCTATGCCGCTGATACTTCTTGGTTTTCTGCTGACTGCCCTGGGATCTGTATCCTACACCATCGTTTATATTGGTATTGCCTGTTTCGCCCTTTCACTTGTATTTCAGCTTGTTACGCTGCCTGTGGAATTTAACGCCAGCCGTAGGGCTATTGAGGCCATCGAACAAGGTGGCCTTCTGACTGATGAAGAGCAAATGGGTGCAAAAAAAACATTGCGTGCTGCTGCTATGACGTATGTTGCAGCCACGGCAGTCTCTTTGGCCCAACTGGTGAGATTGATCGCAATATTTGGCGGCGGTCGACGCAAACGTAATTAATTTTTTATCACATTGCTCCGCTTCGGTATTGACAATCGAGGCGGAGTTCAATATACTAAATTCTGTGTGAAATGTATGAAAAGTAGGAAGGTAGTGATTTGATGGCGGCCGGCAAACACATTCTTGGAAAAGGAAATGCACGCAGGGTCTTTGGAACAGCCAAGGTAGGAGACCGGGGACAAATCGTAATTCCTAAGGAGGCAAGAGATCTGTTTGGCATCCGTCCTGGCGATACGCTTCTTATTCTTGGCGAAGAGGACGCGGGTTTGATTGTGTCTAAACCCGAGGTGCTTAGCGATATCGCAAATAAACTTTTTGAATCAGTAAAGAAAGAGGAAAAGTGAGATGGAACAATTATTACAACTTTATAATCAGATGGGAATTTCCACTGCTGTTTACAAATATGGCGAAAACGCAATTGCAAAGCTTACAGAAAGATTTGCAAATATCGATAAGATTGCCGAATACAACCAAGCCAAGGTTCTCGCAGCAATGCAAAAAAACCGCGTCTCTGCTGCATGCTTTGCCGCAACAACCGGATATGGCTATGATGATGTTGGCCGTGATAATTTGGAGCGTGTGTACGCCGATGTTTTCCATACAGAAGCTGCCCTTGTGCGTCCACAAATTACATGTGGCACACACGCACTTACGGTTGCACTGTCTGCAAATCTGCTGCCCGGTGATGAACTGCTTTCTCCTGTTGGATTGCCATATGACACGCTGCAAGAGGTAATCGGTATCCGTGAAAGTCCCTGTTCCCTCGCTGAATACGGTGTAAGCTATCGCCAGGTAGACCTTCTGTCCGATGGAACATTTGATTATGAAGGGATACGCAAAGCAATCAACCGCAAAACAAAATTAGTTACCATTCAACGTTCAAAAGGCTATGCCACACGCCCCACATTCTCTGTAAAGCAAATCGGCGAGTTAATTGCTTTTGTGAAAGCAATTAAGCCGGATCTGATATGTATGGTAGATAACTGCTACGGAGAATTTGTGGAAACCATTGAGCCTTCTGATGTTGGAGCCGATATGGTTGTCGGTTCACTGATTAAAAATCCCGGTGGCGGTCTGGCGCCCATCGGCGGCTACATCTGCGGCACAGAATGCTGCGTCAGCCGCTGCGCATATCGCCTTTCTGCCCCTGGTTTGGGTCAGGAGGTAGGCGCAAACCTTGGTTTGATGCCTGCGCTGTACCAAGGGCTGTTTCTGGCACCGACCGTAGTAGCGGGCGCTGAGAAAGGTGCTATCTTTGCTGCTAATTTATATGAGCCGCTGGGCTTCCGTTGTGTGCCAAACGCCACTGAATCCAGACATGATATTATTCAAGCAGTGGAACTGAAAAACGAGGAAGGCATGATAGCATTCTGCAAGGGCATTCAGGCTGCGGCGCCTGTTGATTCTTTTGCTACACCCTTGCCTTGGGACATGCCGGGCTATAACGATAAAGTAATTATGGCGGCAGGTGCATTTGTGCAGGGTTCCTCTATTGAGCTTTCCGCTGACGGTCCAATACGGCCTCCATACGCCGTGTATTTCCAAGGCGGACTCACATGGCAACACGCTAAACTTGGCATTCTTATGAGCCTACAGAAGCTTGTGGATGCCGGACAAATAACACTATAAAGAAAAAGAAAGAGGTTTCATATGAGTTGGTTTTGGTTTGCAATCATTGCGCTGCTTTGTTGGTCCGGTTCTGATTTCTTTTCAAAGATCGGTTGCCGTGACAACACTGACAAGTACAGCCAGTTTAAAATGGTCATGGCTGTCGGTCTTGTAATGGGTGTTCATGCCCTGTTTGAGATCATTAACGGTGTCCAGATCAGTTGGGAAGTACTCTGGACATATCTGCCGGTATCCCTTTTGTATATTGGTTCTATGGCACTGGGCTATGTTGGTTTGCGTTACATAGAGCTATCTATCTCCTCCCCTATCTGCAACGCTTCCGGCGCTCTGGTTGCAGTAGCCAGCCTAATCATGGGAACTGCCGAAATGGATCATCCCTTGCAGTATGTGGCTGTAGTTTTAGCCTGCCTGGGCGTAGTTGGTCTAGGGTTCGTAGAAGCAACGGAAGACAACGAAATCCGTGCAGCCCGCCAGGAGGCATCCAACTACAAATATGCGAAATCCTGGCTGGCTTTGGCATTGCCCATTGCCTACTGTCTGTTGGATGCAGCAGGCACTTTCGCTGATGCCCTTGTCCTGGAAACACTGAACGAGGACTCCGCTAATGTAGCTTATGAGCTTACATTCTTTGCTGCAGGCGTTTGCTGCTTTATTTATACAGTCCTTATTAAAAAGCAACCGCTGGTTGCAAATGTTGAGCGCCCTAAATATCTGGGTGCCTTATTTGAGACAGCCGGACAATTTGCTTATATTTACGCACTGGCCGATACGGAGCATGTGGCAATGTCTGCCCCCATTATTTCCTCCTACTGCATTGCGTCCGTTCTCTGGAGTCGTATCTTCCTGAAGGAAAAGCTCAGTTGGAAACATTACGCCGCTATCGCAGTTACAGTTACCGGTATCATCATCATGGGTATATTCGATATGTAACGAAACTATTATCCCCCATCATTAGATGGGGGATAATTTTATGACCGTTTCTTTCTTCTAATTGCTCTGTAAATTTCAAGGGGTACATACATAACAATCACTACTGCCGTGATCAACACAGGAAACCCGTAAAGGTGATTACCCCAAAGCTGTTCAAATAAATACAAAGGATTACCGGGATCCGCTGACATCAAGAACATAAAGTTCGTATCCAAAAGTAAATTAATTCCATATATCGGAATCGCAAGGATCACCAGCAGCAGCAAATATTTGTGAAGCTGCTTTATATTTGGCAACAATTCACCGTTAATAGCAAGGACAATGGGATACATTGCAAGTAAAATATGAACCGTAAAGCTGTGTAAATGCATAAAGTTCAGGATTGGAAGAGATGTCCAAGTTGGGAACAGCAGTGCAGCAAGCGCCCCCGGAATACACACTGTGTAAAGAAAACCTCCCAGCAATTTAGAAGGCTTCCAGGCATGGATGGCGACAAGGAGAATGTTGATACTGCATAAGTGCAACGGCAAATAACCAACATCGTATCTGCCCCCAATAATCAGCATAATATCTTTAAAAATTTCATCCGCAACAACTAAAAACGCAACAGTCTTCTTCCATCTGTCCTTTCCTATAGTACCCATATTTCTGTACCACAGGCAATTTACCACTGTAACAACCAAGAAGAACAATAACCATATCAGATGCAAACTGCTAAAATGAGAGAATCCTAAGCCTTCCTCAACGGTTTCTACTGTATCTAAAAAGTATTTCAATTATTCCTCCTCGCCATTGATGAGCTGTCGATTAATCTGATCTTCTCATCCCTGGCCAAATGTTTAATTTGAAATTCTCTGCGTGATGCCAGAGAGCGACTTTCGCACAACTCAGTATATCGCAGTTTAAAAGGGCCTCTCCCACGGGTATATTTTGCCCCTTTTCCTGCAGCATGCGCTGCAAGGCGTCGCTGCAGATTATCCGTTATACCGGTATAGAGAGTGCCGTCACTACATTCAAGAATATACAGTGTCCATGACTTTTCCATAGATACTTTCAGCCTACTTTACACCCTTGTCCTTTAGTAATCCGTACTTTACATCCCAAAGCTTTTGGGAAAGATCCACATAATACGTGTGGGGATTATCAAAACGCTTCACTTCGTCCCACAGTGTATCCACCTGTTCCATACAGTAGGCTCTGATTTCTTGAAGATCCGGGCATCGATAGACCAATTCGCCATTTTTGAATATAGGTACCATCAATTCTTTTGCGGTAAAATTGTAAACCGTTTTTGTCTTCCACGTTGCTTCCGGATCAAAGATCTCCATTTCACCGCGGTCGTCTACCGTTTCATCATAAATACACAAGTAGTCTGCAATCGCCTTGCCCGTATCGTTTCCGTAAAAACGATACAGTTTTTTGAAATGGGGATTTGTAATTTTGCCGGTATTCTCAGATATCTTAATTTTAGGCGTGATGGTACCGTCCGGATTTTCCACGGCCGCCAGTTTATATACGCCGCCAAACACGGGCTCACTTTTTGCAGTAATAAGTCGTTCACCAACGCCAAACATATCAATTTGGGCACCCTGGCGCAACAAACCTTGAATAATATATTCATCCAGGGAGTTTGATGCAGAGATTTGGCATTCCGTCCACCCTGCGGCATCCAGCATTTTTCTGGCTTCCCGTGACAAATATGCAATATCACCGGAGTCCAGGCGTATACCGCACTTCGTGATACCCAAAGGCTTCAAAACTTCGTTAAACACACGGATTGCATTGGGAACACCGGATTTCAAGGTGTTATAAGTATCTACAAGCAGGGTTGCATTATTGGGATACAGCTCGCAGTAAGCCTTAAACGCCTCATATTCGCTGTCAAACATCTGAACCCATGCATGGGCCATTGTACCCCCCGCATAGACGCCAAACATCTGGTCAGATATTGTGCATGCCGTACCGTTACAGCCGCCAATATATGCAGCTCTTGCGCCAAGAATTGCCGCGTCAGCGCCCTGCGCTCTCCGGGATCCGAATTCGAGTACAGTCCGACCACCGGCCGCACGCACAATCCGGTTGGCTTTTGTTGCAATCAAGCTTTGGTGGTTAATGGATAAAAGAATAAATGTCTCAATTAACTGAGCTTCGATAGCAGGCGCACGGATGGTCATAATAGGCTCTTTGGGAAAAATCGGGGTGCCTTCAGGCACTGCCCAAACATCACCGCTGAAACGAAAATCCGCAAGATATTCCAAGAATTCCTCAGAAAACAGATTCCGTCCACGGAGATATTCAATATCCTCCGCGCTGAAATGTAAATCCTTTATATATTGGACAATCTGCTCCAAACCGGCAGCGATCGCAAAACCACCGCCATCGGGGCACTGACGGAAGAACACATCAAAGTAACATATACGGTCCTTATAACCCTTTGAAAAGTAGCCATTACCCATGGTCAATTCATAAAAGTCGCAAAGCATTGTCAGATTGATTTTTTCGTTTGCCATAAATGACACCTCTCAACATTTTATAAGCTTATTATAAGTGCAAGTATACTAAATAGCAATCCTTTTTTATTGACATTTCTCATTATTTGCTCTATATTGTGGTTAGTCAGTGAAGCGATATGCTTCATCCTCTTAAGCAAAGGAGTGTTATATACGGACATATGTATTGGCATGAAAGGTAAAGCTTCAGCCTTAGTTGAACGGGAGGACACCGCCTACGAGGTTGGTTCCGGTAGTCTCCTCGTTTACGCTACCCCCTGTATGGTTGCACTGATGGAAGGTGCAGCTTGTGAAGCAATCAACAACGCCATTCCGGAGGGTAAAACCTCAGTGGGAACGGAGCTAAACATCTCTCATTTATCCGCAACACCTGTAGGAATGGAAGTCAGAGCCGAAGCTGTTGTCACAGCTGTGGAAGGAAGCGCCATTACCTTCCAAATTTCCGCTTACGACGAAAGCGGTAAAATTGGCGAAGGCACCCATAAACGGGCTGTGATCTCTGCAGAGCGATTTCTCGAAAAAACATACTCGAAGCTGTAATAATAGAAAGAAGTGAAAACGTGAATAAAATCCGCACATTTCTGCAAAAGAAAGACATTATTTTTTCCGGTAAACGGTACGGCATTGATGCGTTAGGCGCTATGGCGCAAGGACTTTTCTGCACTCTTCTTGTAGGAACGATCCTGAACACCATCGGCCAGCAATTTAACATCGGCTTCCTAAATGCTGTGATTGCAACAATAGGTACAGGCGAAGGCGCTGTAAACTACACAGTCGGCGGTCTTGCTTCCGCCATGGTTGGCCCTGGTATCGCCATTGCCATTGGATTTGCACTGCACTGTCCCCCACTGGTCCTCTTTTCTCTGATCCCTGTGGGTTTCGCTGCCAACGCAATGGGCGGTGCCGGCGGACCTCTGGCAGTCTACTTTGTTGCAATCGTCGCTTCAGAATTTGGAAAATTAGTCTCTAAAGAGACAAAGATCGATATTCTTATAACGCCCATAGTAACAGTTCTTGTTGGCATAGGCTTTGCCTCCCTTGTAGCAGCACCCATTGGTGCCGCAGCTAGCGCCGTGGGCGAAGCAGTAAAATGGGCTACATTGCAGCAACCCTTCATTATGGGTATTTTTGTCTCCGTGATCATTGGCATTGCGTTAACGTTGCCCATCAGCTCTGCAGCAATCTGTGCAGCTCTGGGCTTGACCGGCCTCGCCGGTGGTGCCGCTGTTGCCGGCTGTTGTGCGCAAATGGTCGGCTTTGCTGTTATGAGTTTCCGGGAAAACCGATGGGGCGGACTTGTGGCGCAGGGTGTGGGAACAAGTATGCTCCAAATGCCCAACATTGTAAAGAATCCAAAAATCTGGATTCCTCCCACACTGGCATCCGCAATCACCGGACCTCTTGCAACATGCCTTTTTAAGCTTGAGATGAACGGTTCTGCTGTATCCTCCGGTATGGGAACCTGCGGCTTCGTAGGACAAATCGGCGTCTACACTGGCTGGATCAACGACATTTCTACCGGTGTAAAAACTGCAATCACAGCTAACGATTGGCTTGGTCTGGTTTTAATCTGCTTTATTCTGCCTGCAATATTAAGTTGGCTTTTCTGTCAGATTCTCCGCAAATGGGGCTGGATCAAGGAAAATGATCTAAAACTTGACCTTTAATTACATAAAAATCTCGTGCTTAACAAGTAAGCACGAGATTTTTTATATCTCTTGTCTGCCTTCCAGCGCCCTGGAAAGTGTGACCTCATCGGCATATTCCAGTTGACTTCCAACAGGGATTCCATAAGCAAGTCTGGTTACCTTCACTTCCATTGGGCGTAAAAGCCGGGAAATGTACATAGCTGTTGCTTCACCCTCTGTATCAGGGTTAGTGGCCATGATCACCTCTCTGACCAAGCCCGCAGCAACCCGCTGTAATAGCTCCTTGATGCGAATATCATCCTGTGTCACATGGTTAAGCGGAGAAATTACACCATGAAGCACATGGTAAACACCAGAAAATTCCCTGGACCTTTCCATTGCAATCACATCCTTAGGCTCTGCCACAACGCAGATCAGCCCTTTATCCCGCATATCATCATTACAGATCGGACAGATTTCACGATCAGTTAAATTCTGACATATGGGGCATGTATGGACGGTATTTTTTGCTTCAATGATAGCATCCGCAAAAGCCTGTGCGTCTTCCATAGGCAGTCCCAAGACGTAAAATGCCAATCGCTGGGCAGTCTTACCACCAACTCCGGGAAGCCTGGCAAATTGATCCGCAAGGTCCTGCAATGCAGCCGGAAAATAATACATTAAAACAGGCCCCCAAGGTTAAGTCCACCGGTGAGGCGAGACATATTGTTTGCGGAATCTGCGTCTGCTGCGCGCATTGCTTCATTTACTGCGGCAATCACCATATCCTGCAGCATATCCACATCATCAGGATCCACTGCCTCAGGATCGATCTCCAAATTCATGAGTTCGTGTTTTCCGTTCACTGTGGCTTTAACCATTCCGCCGCCGGATGTAGCAGAGAATGTCTTGTTCTCCATCTCCTCTTGCATACGCAGCATCTCCTGCTGCATTTTCTGTGCCTGCTTGATCATTGCAGCCTGATTCATGCCACCGGGCATGCCTCTGAATCCACCTTTAGCCATTTCACATTCTCCTGTTCCTTATTACTCTTTAATATTGATTAGGTCACTGTGTGCCCTTCCAAAATTCAACAGCTGTTCCATCTGTTCATTCTTTTCATTGGCTGCAGATTGGTCTGTAACCTCCACCCGAATCTGTCTGCCCAGTTGAGCAGATGCTTTTCTGGAGACCAGCGTCAGTATATCTGGCTTGTTTACGATCTCCATGACAAATTTATTGTTGCATATCAGCCGCAGTTTCTCTCCACAAAGAACACCCCGCAGCGGAGCGTTTGGTGTAGTAGCAAAAAATCCGGTAAGCGCCGGGTTCAGTTCTTTGCGCACCGCTGCAGCAACATCAGTCCAGAAACCTACCGGTGCTTCATCGATAGGCTCAGAAGCTGTTGTTTCCTCCGCTACTTGGAGCTCAAAACTGCACACATTCTGAGATTTCGTTGGTGCATCTGCAATTTCAACAGATTCAGGGATGTTTTCAGTCTTAACGAAGCAACCTGAATGCAACTGATCCTCAATTTTAGTCAGCCGGGCAATCAAAGACTGAGTATCCATATCCAACTCCGGTTGGCAAAGATTAACGATGCAAAGTTCTGCGTCCATACGACGGCTGGAGCTTCTGGTAAAACCGGAAACTGTGCTTTGGATAACGTTCATCATCCTTACCAACTGACCGCTGGAGAATTTGGACGAGAGCATCTTAACATCACCGTCAGACGCGACGCCGGATAGCATACTGATACCTTCGTTGGGGGCGGTCTTCAAAATCATAAAATCTCTTGTGAGACATGCAAGCTCATCCAACAGTGCCGCCATATCTTTGCCCTCAGCATATAACCTGTTCATTAAAACAAGCGCTGCGCTAGTATCACGCGCCGCAATATGCCCCATAAGCTCTCCTGACTGCTGTATACCTGCAATACCAAGACACGCATAAACTCTTTCTGCTGTAAGTTCGCCGTCCGTTGCGGAAGCGCACTGGTCCAGAAGACTCAGTCCGTCACGCATGCCGCCGTCAGCCAGTCGTGCTAAAACCCTTGCAGCAGAATCGTCCAAATCAATATTTTCCTGGTAGGCTACATATTGAAGTCTTGCAGCTATGTCTTCCTGACTGATCCTTCTAAAAGAGAATCTCTGACAACGGGAAAGGATCGTAGCGGGAACTTTGTGCAGTTCTGTGGTAGCAAGAATAAACAACAAATGCTCAGGGGGTTCCTCAATGATCTTCAAAAGCGCATTAAAGGCGGAAATTGACAGCATGTGGACCTCGTCAATGATGTATACCCGCATCTTCACCTGCGACGGTGTGTAAATTGCATCATCTCGCAGATCCCGAACATTATCAACGCCATTATTGGACGCAGCATCAATCTCAAGCACATCCATGCAGGAACCTGCATCTATGGCACGGCAGGCAGCGCAGCAGTTACAGGGATTACCGTCTTGAGGGTTTTCGCAATTTACTGCTTTCGCCAGAATTTTTGCGCTGCTGGTTTTACCTGTTCCTCTGGAACCGGTGAACAAATATGCATGACTAAGTCTTCCGCTGCCAACCTGTGTTTTCAGAGTCTGTGTTACAGCCATCTGACCTACCACATCATCAAAGGTCTGCGGTCTATATTTTCGATACAGAGCCTGATACATAAGAAACCTCCACGAAAGACCGACCTATAACAAGATCGCACACCCACATTTGAACAAGCAGAATACCCGGTATCCACGCAGCCAGCTCAGGAACGGCAGCCTCGCGGCACACGAGAAGATCCGCTTAATGCTGCTTGGTTCCCCACCTGACATGGTTCACGGGATCTCATTGCGCGAGACCGTTCCGTCAACACCGCTTACATGGGCCTGCGATACTCAAAACTTGCCCGAGTGTGGGAATTCATTCCCGCTGTAGCGGATTGCGGGTAACAGGGCACCGCTATCTCCCCAACTAGTGCGACCTTGTTATAGGCCGGTCAGCCATAACAAAGATTCGTTGATTAATTTAGTTCAGTTTGGACTCAATAAAGCTGGCCATCTCACCAAAAGTAGTGATCTTCTGGTCCTCCAGCTCCAACTCTACGCCCAATTCGGTCTCCAGATCCATAATCATTTCCACAATATCCAGTGAATCGATTCCAAGGCTCTCAAAGGTGCTCTCCCGGGTGATCTCTTCGGGATTCAGCTCCAGCTGTTTCGCAGCATAAGAAACCAACTTTTCGTACATATGATTGACCTCCAAATTATCTTTCTCTGTGTTCCATACCTTAGTGTATTTTATTACAGTCAGGCCCTTTTGTCAATGAAAGTTTTTGTTGCCGACCCTGCGGCATAGGCCGTTGCCCAAGCGATTTGCAAATTAAATCCACCTGTGTATCCATCGCAATCCATGATCTCACCGGCAAAAAACAACCCGTTAACAATTTTAGATTCCATAGTCTTGGGGTCAATCTCCGAAACCTTAATTCCACCGGATGTGATGATTGCCTCTGCAACAGGACGTTTTCCTGTAATCGTAACAGAAAAAGCCTTTAGCTGCTCGACCAGTCTACGCCTATCTTCTTTCCTCAGGGAATTGGCTTGCAATTGAGCGTCTACACCGATCCTTCTAAGCACCACTGGTATCATTGATCTTGGCAAAAGATCTGTAAGCGCGTTTTCCATTGTTCTGTTTTTATACTGCTCCAAATCCCTAAGAATCCGATTATTAAGCTTCTCCAATTCCAACCCAGGCTTTAAGTCTATTGCCAGTCTGCAACCTTCTCCACGTAGGTGCGCACTTGCACTCAATACCGTAGGACCGGAGACACCAAAATGCGTAAACAGCAGCTCACCAAAGTCCTTATACAGCACTTTGTTCTTGGAATTTAAGAGTTTTACGCCTACATTCCGTAGGCTCAAGCCCTGCATATCGCCGCAATCTTGACCTTCCGTTTCCAGTGGTACCAGTGACCCCTCCGGCTCTACAATGGTATGCCCCAACTTTTTTGCAATTACATACCCGTCACCAGTTGAGCCAGTAGCCGGATAGGAAACACCTCCAGTGGACAAAATGACCCACTTAGCAGTAATAATTTCTGCCCCTACCCTGACACCGTTTACGTTTCCGTCTTTTGTGGTGATTTCGTCTACACGTCCAGTGCGGACAGTAACACCGGATTTGCGTAACACATTTCTCAGGCAATCAAGTACAGAGGATGCTTTGTCAGATGTGGGAAAAACACGGTTGCCACGTTCCGTTTTCAGACCGCAACCATGTTCAGTAAAGAAACGAATGGCGCTTTCAGGCGGAAATGCCTCCATGGCGCTGTAAAGGAACCTGCTGTTACGAGGTATGTTTTCCAAAACCTCCCTGGCAGTGCAGTCATTTGTAACATTACAGCGGCCCTTCCCGGTAATCAGCAATTTTTTGCCAAGCCGTTCATTTTTTTCCAATAACAGCACCTTGCTGCCATTTTGCGCTGCGACAACGGCTGCGAGCATCCCCGCCGGTCCGCCGCCAACTACAATCCCATCAAACATCATCCGTTATCGATCCGCTTCTCATATACATTATATTCCTCCCATACCCGCTCCAGAGTATGGAATGTTTTAGTCAGAACCTGTTCCTGAGCAGATGCCAGTGCCACAAGCAGCGCATTTACCACGCTCAACGGCGCCACAATAGAGTCAACCAATGAAACCATATCGCTTTTTGCCAACAGCACATGGTCACAATGCTGTCCCACAGGAGATAGTCTGCTATCTGTTATACCTATGACTGTTGCACCTGTTGTACGGCTGTACTGCGCGCCTTTGGCAGTAGCAGCAGAGTACCTGGGGAAACTAAAAGCAATCACTGCATCGCCTGCTTCCGCAGCAATCAACTTCTCAAAAACCTCACTGGCCCCGGATGCTGTAACAATATGAACATTGCTAAACATAAAGTTCAGATAGTATCCTAAAAAGTTTGCCAAGGGAGCAGCAGACCTGGAACCCATAACATAAACACGCTTAGCTTTCAATATAGCCTGAACTGCGGCGCGGAATTCATTTCTATCAAGGATATCCGCTGTTTGCCGCAACTTATCAGCATCCGCCTGTAGAACCATAGATACCACATCCTGATTTCCAATGCGATCACTGGCAACCTCGATACGCTGTACGGAAGTAAGTCTGTTTAGAACCATCTCCTGCATAGCCTTCTGCATACTGGGGTAACCATCATAACCAAGTTCAACAGCAAAACGGACTACCGTAGATTCAGAGACACCAACTGTCTTTCCAAGGCGACTTGCAGTCATAAATGCCGCTTTATCGTAGGACTCTGTTATGTATCTGGCAAGCAATCGCTGTCCCTTCGAAAATGTAGATGCTTTCTGCTGCAGCAGAGATAAAATGTCTTTGTTCATGTTAACCTTGCCTCCTGCATGGTATTTCATAGCGCAACAGTCATATACTAGCAAACCTTACACATTTTTGCAAGTGCAAATAATAAAAGTTTCAAATTTCGCTTCGCAGCGCCTCAATTTCATCCTTCGTAAGATAGCGCCACCGACCCGATTGTAGTTCTCCCAGCTTCACTTCACCCTCCGCTACTCGGGTAAGGCGCAGCACCGACATTCCGGCAGCAGCGCACATTCTGCGAACCTGTCGGTTCCGTCCTTCGTGAATGGTGATAAGCAGCTCTGCTTTTCCGTTATCATTTTGATTGTTCATTAGAAGTTCAACGAAAGGTTTTCGGATCTCATAGCCATCCAAAACAATCGGCTGTTTAATTTTTTCCAGAGCTTGTTGGCTATATCCCTTGACCAAAACCCGGTATAATTTATTTACCTCATGCTTGGGGTGCATCAGGTTATTTGCGAATTCTCCATCGTTTGTAAACAATAACAGACCCTCTGAATCCATATCCAGCCGTCCAATGGGATATACTCTTTGTCCGCAATCAGCAACCAACTGGGCCGCATTCTTTCGTCCCTTCTCATCCGACAAGGTAGTAACATACCCTTTGGGTTTATTGAGCATAATGTACACACTTTCTCCTTTGGATGGGATAGGTTTCCCATCCAAGAAAATCAGATCTGCCTCTACATCTGCTCTGTCACCAAGATTACATACTCGACCATTGCAGGACACCCTTCCTGCAACAATCATATCTTCAGCGTGTCTTCTGGAGGCAACACCCCTGGCTGATAAAATTTTTTGTATCCGCTCTTTCATTGCTGCTTTCCTCCAAACAGTCTTTGCAGAATCGGCTGCTTTTGTTCCTTTTGCTGTTCAATAGTTTGACCGAAGCGTAACGGAATCTTTCCCACAACTGCTGATCCCAGACAAACATAAGCAAAGCCCGCTTCTTGCCCCTGTACTACCGGTGCATATACAAACCCCGGTCCCTGCAAAATGATCTGAGCACTCTCACCGCCTGCAAGCGCGTAAGAAAAATCATCATCTGCTATCAGTTCCACACTGATTTGCTCTCCCCCTGCAACCTCCACACACCCAAGGCAATCGCCTTCGGAAACCAGCGTCTGTACATTATACTGTTCAAACCCATTAACAAGTAATTGCTCATGATCCTGCCAATCATTAGGGTCATTCACAGTCACTGCTACCAGCCGTCTGCCTTGTCGCACCGCGCTTGAAACAAGAATTCTTCCCGCAGCCTTAGTGTAGCCGGTTTTTACGCCATCAGCGCCTTCTACACGCCACAGGAGTTTATTATGATTACGCAGACTACGCCCCCCGGCTCTGACAGTCTTAGTAGAAACCGTCTTGGCAAAAATTGGATTGTCCATGGCATAGGAGGCCAAAATTGCCATATCCTTTGCTGTTGAATAATGAGCTGGATCATCAAGTCCATTTGGGTTTACAAAATGGGTATTCTTCATACCCAAACGGTGCGCTTTGTCATTCATAAGCTGCGCAAAACCCTCAACTGTCCCGCCGCAGTAAATTGCCAGAGCAACAGCTGCGTCGTTTCCGCTGTGGAGCATCAAACCGTATAGCAGTTCCTGAATCGTAAGGATTTCTCCTTCTCTGAGGTAGATTGAAGAACCTTCGATTCCTACTGCTTCTTTAGGTATGCGCATTCTGTCAAGCACATTGCACTGTTCGCAAACAACCAAAGCTGTCATAATCTTTGTCGTGCTTGCAATAAGGCTTTTCTCCTCGGCATTTTTTTCATATAAAATCCTGCCAGTTTCTGCATCCAACAGAATAGCCCTTTGGGCAGAAAGTGCGTTTGCATCTACAGGAAAAAACAGGACGGCAGCCAGCAAAGCAGCTGCCATCCCGGCAAAAAAGCGTTTCATATCTATCCCCCCGAACTAGTTTGTGTCCGGGGATACAAATTATTCGCCCTTTTTCTCTGTGCGTGCGTCTACGAAGGCTACAATTTTGTCTAAGGTGTCTGGTACCATTTCCACAAGACGGTCAGCTGTCGTGTTAGCAGGCGCAGCAACAGGGATCATACGAACATTCCCCTCTTTAATAACCAAAAAGGCAATGGGGGTAACTTTTACTCCCGCTCCAATTCCACCGCCAAAGGGATTCTCATGGTGATTGACATTCTTGGAAACAAAGTCGGATCCACCGCCGCCAAAACCTACACTCACTTTGGATACAGGTATAATCGTTATTCCGTCTGTCGTCACAATAGGTTCACCGATAACGGAGTTTACATCCACCATCTCACGGATTTTTGCAATCGTATTATCTAACATATTGGGAAGACCATTACTCATACTTTGGCACCGCCTTTTCTTTGATTCATAAGTTTGAAGCGCTGTTTAAGCGCTTTTATTCCATAGATCACAGTCAGCCAAAGCACCCGTCCCAATGTAATGGACACATCTGCCCTGGCAAAAACAATCGTTTGCATAGAAGTAAAGTCGCAAGAAACATCGACATTCCGTTTCTTGATCTGAAAAACATTCTCTAATTGAGGTATTATACTCCCGATAACAGCCCAGGCCTTTCCATAGTTAATACCCAATACACTTGGGTCATCATTTGCCAGAATCAGCCTCAATTCCAAATAATCAACACGAATTTTCTTCCTGATATCGTTAAGCAACTCCAGAATGGTGCGAATTAGCGGCATAAAATCCGAAAAACTGCTGCTTATATTGTTATCATCCGGGTTGCTTGTTGATCGTTCCCCTGTGTTTAATGCACCTTTCTCATGTTTACTTATCCTTCCCGCGGGGGACTTCGGATACAAAATAAAGCTTTTAGGTCCAATCTTTACGGAAACCCCGGCTCCGGAAGGATCATATTTTGCAAACAGTCTCAAAGGCAAAACAAGCAATATCGACAGCGCTGCGGCACCAACCAGCCAGCCCATCACTCCGTCACCTCAGCAGGCGCTTCACTGCTCTGTTCCAGGGGAACATCCGCAGGCTCAGGTTCCCCAAAGCTTACTTTTTCGATAGTCGGGAGCTCCTCCAGGGAACTGATTCCAAAGGTTCTCAGGAAATCCGGCGTGGTTTTGTAAAGAATAGGTCTTCCGGGAACATTCAATCTACCATCTTCCTCAATAAGCTTCTTGTTCATGAGGGCAGATATGGAATAGGAGCTGTCTACCCCGCGAATCTGTTCAACCATAGCTTTTGTAGCCGGCTGATAATACGCCACAATAGTCAGTGCTTCCAGCTGAGAGGATGACAGCTTGGGCGGCTTTCTGGTTTCCAGCGCCTTTGTAATATAATCTGCCATCTCGCCGGAAGAAACCATCTGGTACCCTTTTTCAAGGCGCAGGATGCGAATACCTCTGCGGTTAAAGGACAATTCGTCTGCCAAGCCGTTAACAGCAGCTACGATTTCATCCTCGCCGGTATCCAGAGCCATAGCAAGCCGGGAAATTTCCACACATTCTCCTGCCGCAAACAGGATCGCCTCAATGGCTCTTTGCAATTCATTATTGTCCATCAGGTCTTCTCCTTTTCATCAGCAGGTTCCTTAATCAGTCTTACATTGGGGTTCTCACCGGAGTTGTCATCCTCCAATGTGACTGAATTATTTTTACACAGGTCCAGTATCGCCAAAAAGGTTGCAACAATCTCAGAACGCGATCGGTTCCCTTTGAAAAGATTCTTAAGCCGTTCAATGCCTCGCAGTACCAGCCTGCGCACCACTTCCCCAGCCTTGCGAGAAACCGGATAAGGCTCCTTACCGACGATTCCCTTAAAGTTCACTGTAGGCGGAGGCAGACGACGCTGATTGCGCTCAGCAATCTCATCAAGAGCCCGAAGCATATCGCAGGTTTCGTGACGATAACGGTATGTTCTGTCCCTACGCAAAGGCTCAGGCTCCTTCGTAAAAATACACCGACCAATTTCGTTCATCGGCTCCAGCACTGCGATTGCTATACGGATCTGCTCCATAGCATCACGACGCTGTCGCTCTATCAATGACTGTCTCAGCAGATCGAGTTCACTCTCCGCTTCTGCCGCTTCCGCAGCAGATAACAACATTTTTGTTTTAATAAGCATCAGATGGGACGCCATTGTGATAAACTCACTGGCAATTTCCATATCAAGCCGCTTCATTTCATCCAGATAGGCAAGATACTGCTCAAGAATTGCGGTTATGGAAACATCCTGAATATCTATTTTGTTTTTGCTAAGAAGCAGAAAAATAACATCCAGAGGGCCTTCAAAATCTTCCATCATCTCGGTTCGGGTATGGACGATGCCCTCCAGCCTGTATTGCGGTTCTCCCATAGCAACTCCTTAAATATAATCAGTGTATAATCGTTAGTATTATAACATCCATTTATAAAACACGCAAGTATTTTACAGAAAAACAGGAACTACGAGAAATGTTTGATTTTTGCGACAAAATGTGATATAAAAGACATATAAATTACAGGAGGCGGGTAAAATGGGAAATCGACGCAACCGTTACAAAGAAATGGAACGCTATATGGGACTGATCTTGGCTGGTGACCTTCTGCTGTTTATTGCATTCCTTGTGGCCTCCGGATGCGGAATTATTTGGTTAAAGGTAATATTATCTATTCTTGCCATAATGCTGTCCGCTTTATGCCTGGCATATCTCTATCTTACTAAAGAACTTCTGCGGGAGCGCAGCCTGTGGATGAGCGCAAGCGCCGCTGCAATAGTGATCTGCATTCTATTTTCCCTTCTTTTAAATTTCCCCTCACCAAATCCTTACAAACAAGCTAAATCCCAAAACAGCGAATCCTACTCGGATACAACTCAGAACACACCTGCCACTGAAGACAGCGAAACTTGAAACAAAAAGACTGCCCTAAGGGCGGTGCACCATAGTGATAAATCGGTTTTGAACGCCCCCTTTCCTGCAATACTGCTCAAAAAATTCCCGAAATGCAACAGCATTCCGGGAATTTTGTTGTTTATCTTGCAGAAAAGTTGTCACTTCAAAGCTGCAGAGCACCTATAAAGGGCGGAGATTCCTGCCGATCAAGGCAAAAAGCGCAGGAATCCTTTATGGATTGCGAGCATTTTTAACGCGGATTGGTGGGGATAAACGCCATTTATAGGCGTTTTATCACTGTGGCGTACCGCCCAAGGGCAGCCTTTTAAATTATGCTGTAAGCGCAGCGCTTTTTATTTTTAACTTCCTGCGGCAATACAGATAGTAGTATGCCATAGCTGACACGCTGATTACATACGAAACAGGGTAGCAAGCATAAAGCAGGAATATATTCATAGGATCTGCCGGGAGAACAAGACATATCCAGAGCACGCGGGTCACACAAATGCCTACAATATTGATAGATGTTGGTATCGCGCTTTTACGCATACCTCTGAGGCAACCAAGCAGAGATTCCGAAATTGAATAGAGCACATAACTCCAGCTCATAACAAGCATTTTGGGTGTGCCCGCAATTATTACATCAGCATCGCTGTTGAAAATCCCCAATAAAACACCAGGAAAAAAAGTGGCCACTAAGGATACCATCACCACCACAACAACACAGATCCCTGCACCCCTGAGAAGCAGGTGGTCGATTCTATCGTACTTTCCTGCACCATAGCACTGTCCGGAAAAGGTTACACAAGCTGTATAGAACGAGGCAATCACCTGATAGATTAGTCCAGTTATGCTGTCTGCCGCAACATTGCCGGCAATAACTGTATCGCCAAAACCGTTCACAGTGGATTGAACAGTTACATTAGATATACTAAAGACAAGACCGTTAATACCACAGGGAACACCAACCTTTATGATCGAAACTACTTCCTTTTTGTGAAATTTAATTTCATCAAATTTTAGGCGATATATCCCCTTAGTGTCAAAAAGAATAATCAGCACCCATGCAGCTGAAATGTATTGCGAAATGATTGTAGCCAGCGCAACACCATCTACAGTCATCTTAAATACGATAACAAAAACCAGATTGAAGCAAACATTCACAAGACCACTGACAGCCAAGATGATCATGGGCCGCCGTGTATCGCCATGGGTTCGCAGGATTCCAGCACCGAAATTATACATTAGAGAAGCAGGAACGCCGCAGAAGAATATGCGCATATACAACGAAGCAGGTCCAAGAACATTCTCAGGACAACTCATGAGCTGCAGAAGAGGACGCGCTGCCAGCAGACCCAGAACACACAGGAAGCCACCACAGATAAGGGCAAGCAAAATCGAGGAATGCATACTCCTTCTCAATTCCGCATTTTTCTTAGCGCCCAACAAGTTCGCATTTATAATATTGGCACCAACAGCCAGACCAAAAACCAGGTTCAGCAGCATCGTTGTCGCAGAGCCGGTGGATCCCACAGCTGCCAGCGCAACCTTGCCCGCAAATTGTCCGACTACCGCCTTATCTGCTGCATTATAAAGATGCTGCAGCATGTTACTGGCTATCAGCGGAAGAACAAAAGCTATAAGTTTTTTGGTAACAGGGCCATGGGTCAGGTCCATTGTGTGTTTCTGTTTCATTGAATCCCCTCCTCCGTCCTTCCCTCCATTATAAGCACTCGGTACAGGATTTCAATAGCTTTCCAGTATTTTTGTTAAAATTTCTCAATGCGTCTTGCCTCAACTTGCAATGAATGGCGGAAGGTCCGCACCCTCCGCCATCATTTATAGATAGAAACTGTTTCCACCAATAAATTCTCTGACCAAACTTGTTGGCGGTATCTCATCATCCACATCAGCTTCTTGCACATAGTTAAGGATTTTTACGATGGACCTTACTTGATCATAACAGCTATCCTCAGGTTCAACTTCTGTCAGCAGTGGGAATATATGCTTTTTTAACACGGCCAACTCATACAATGTAGAGCTGTTAAATATCACATGCGCCTGTTCCTGGAACGGGAATATCCACCGTTTTTCTCCCCTGCGTACAGAGTCCCACATTGACATTGTTTGTTGAACGGATGCGCCTCTGGTTTCGTGGTCCCGAACCGTCCTGCGCAGCAGGCGCAAAAGACTCGTGGGAATCCGGTTGTGGTCGTCGAGATTTAGTGGCAGCAAAGGGCTGACATATAGCTTAAAAATCATGCTACTATCTAATCCGTCAGGCAAAAGCACAGGATTCAGTGCATGAAGTCCTTCAATAATAATTACGGTATCTGTTACAAGTTGCAAACTCTCTCCATGCCATTCTCTTTTCCCGGTCTTAAAATTAAATGTCGGAAGTTCTACCCTTTGTCCTGCAAGCAGCGCATCCAAATGAGTACGAAACAGCTCTGTATCGATGGTGTTAATATGCTCCAGGTCCAGCACACCATCCGCGTCCGGCTGAATCATATCCCTGTCGATATAATAGTCATCCAAGCTCATCAAAATTGGTTTCTTCCCATGTACTCTAAGCTGAGTTGCCAGTCTGTTTGCAGACGTCGTCTTTCCGGAAGAACTGGGACCAGCTAACATTACTGCCTTCGCCCCCATACCGCAAACCATGTCGGCAACCTGGGAAAAGCGTTTTTCGTGGAGCGCTTCATTGACACGGATCAGTTCCCGTATCTTTCCGTTTTTAACAAGGTCATTCAGATCAGCAACCGTTTCGCACTCCATAAGCTCACACCAACGCTCACCCTCTGTACATACACTGAGAAAATGTGGCATTTCTTCATAATTTGCCACAGCATCTGGTGCGTCATCATCCGGAAACAGGAACATAAAACCACCCTCCGCGGGAAGAATATTCCATACCTGCAAATACCCGGTTGAGGGTGCAAGCTCTCCGTAGTAATAATCAGCAAAATCTTCGAATGTATATACATCGAAAAATTCTTCGGTGCGCCAGGAGAGTAACCTCGCCTTATCTAATTGCCCATTGTCACGGAAAAACTGTACTGCTTCTTCAGTAGTCAACCGCTTACGCAAAAGCGGAATATCACGAGTAACAATGTTCCGAACCTCCCGCTTCAATGCATCTGCAGAGAAATCATCTGCCAAAACTTCTACATATAGCGCCTTTCCGATGGTACAGTTCATTTTTACACGGACTTCTGGACACAGCCTGTGTAGTGCCAGAAACAGCACAAATTGCGCTGTTCTGGCATATACATCACGTCCAACAGGGTCATTATACCGAATCAAACTGATCACACCACCAGACGCAGCCATAGCCCGTCGCATAGATGTCCTATCTGCCACCGAGTCTTTTACACGGACTGGAATGTAATTCAAGTTAAATACTTCACCGGCAATTTTTGCCGCCATAGGCCTCTGGGAAAAAACAGCATCATCCAACCCCAGTAAGCAAATCAACTCCAAAAGGCTTTCTCCCGGCCTTGCTATAATTTCATGCCCATCAATCATCAGTTTCATATGCCCATCTCCAAACTTCAGTTTCAAGCATATTATGTCACAAAAACAGATGAATTGCAAGCAAAGCGATTATCCCAAAGCCATTCTTTACATACTATGCTTAACAGTAAAAGTCAGAACAAAAACTCCATGCAAATAGCATGGAGTTTTTTACTTTATAGCAGCGTTCTGTCCCACATTCATGATATCGTAGGGCGTCGTCTGGTATACGAAATAGTTTAACCAATTCGAGAACAAAAGGTGGGCATGACCACGCCAGCGCACCAAAGGCTCCTGAGTGTCATCATCATTAGGATAATAATTCTGAGGAACACGAATGGGCAGACCCTGATTTTTATCACGCAGGTATTCATTCTGGAGAGTCTCAGGATCATACTCTGAATGTCCCGTTATAAAAATCTGTCTACCTTGTTTGCTCATCACGGCATATACGCCTGCATCCTCAGAGGACGCAATCACTTTCAGTCCGGGGACAGATTCAATATCTTCCCGTAAAACTGTGGTATGTCTGGAGTGGGGTACCCAAAATTTATCATCAAAGCCCCGCAGCAGAATTGAGCGCTTATAATCCGCTTTATGGGGGTATACGCCAAACAACTTCTCCTTCAACGGATGCTTTTGAATACCAAAGTGATAATATAGACCCGCCTGTGCGCCCCAGCAAATGTGGAAAGTGCTATGAACATTTGTCTTGCTCCACTCCATGATTTGACAGAGCTCGTCCCAGTAATCCACATCCTCAAAAGCAAGATGTTCCACAGGTGCTCCTGTGATAATCATTCCGTCAAACTTACGATGTTTTAATTCATTGAAACTTTTATAGAAAGTCAGGAGGTGCTCCTGCGCAACATTTTTAGATACATGGGAGGTTGTATGCATTAACTCCAATTTAACCTGCAGCGGTGTGTTTCCTAAAAGTCTTGAAAACTGCGTTTCCGTCGCAATTTTAGTAGGCATCAAATTCAGCAGGACAATTTCAAGGGGACGAATATCCTGAGCAACTGCTCTGTTCTCCGTCATTACAAAAATATTTTCTTCCTGCAGAGTACCTGCGGCGGGCAAATCATTTGGAATTTGGATTGGCATTGCTGTCCCTCCCCTCACTGAAATTTTGCTATATTGTACCTTAAAATAACACCAATGTCAATCACACATCAAAATATCCCACCAAATCTGTTCCCTGATAGTAATGAATCAATATCTGCTCATATGTACACCCCTGCACTGCCATAGCATCTGCCCCATATTGACTCATGCCTACTCTGTGACCAAATCCTTTTGTTGTAACAGTAATGGTGTCGCCGATGGCCGTCAACACAAAGGAAGTTGACCGAAGACCTAACAGGCTGCGGAGCTCAGTGCCTGTAAAAACATTCCCGCAAATCACCATTTTTGCTACCCCGCCACCATCTGTATATTCTACATTTTCTATCCAACTCTCTGACGCACCTATAAACTTCCGACCCAACTTCTCCATAAACGCTTCTGCAGTGAAGCGAATTGTTTCCGAATAGTGCTGTGATTTTTCCTCGCCGGGACTTTTTGTAGATTGTAAGTATGGTATATCCGACCCCCACACAGCTGCCGCATCCTCCGTCATACCACCGGAGCAGGAAAAATATGTAGCATCAATCAATTCACCGTCATACACAAGCACCTGATCTGCTGTGTCTACAACAGCCTTTTTTACCTTATCAACAGCAGTTTCATCACCACCTAGCTTTATATAGGTATCTTCATCACAATAGCCCTGACAGCAATCGGATCTTGTGCAAACCGCCGCGCCATTGTGCTTGCTGCCCGTTTTAACCCGCCTCAGGGCATAAGTCCGCGCAACAACAGCCTGCGCCTTTAGTGCTTCAATTTCAAATTCTACTGGCATCTCCTGCAAAACCACAGCAGTCAAATATGTATCTATATCCATCTGTTTAATAACCCCATCCTCCATTAACACTGAAATCTGGAACTCTGGAGTATTGGATATAGTTACCTGGGTCGCTAAAGTCTGTTGCGTTGTTTCCACTGGTCCATCTGCATTCTCTTCATTTCTAACATTTGAAAACGAAAAGAGAACACAAGGAAGAATCAACGCAAATACTATTGTAGAAATAATTTCAAACCATTTTTTATTCATCGTAATCACCCCGGATTATTCTAACAAGGCAGCAATTCGGATTCTGCTGTTTTATGCAGGAAGATTATTCCTATTTTATGTCAACACTTGACATCATAACGCCCTGCAAGTATAATTTATTGTACGAAAACTATCGAAACGGAGCACAGAATGAAAAAGACGATCCGAATTTTAGTTCCTGTAGTGCTTGCTATTGCGATCATTCTTTGCATGTTCTGGTACCTTTTTGTTTATGACCGAGATTTTACCAGAGATATGCTGTTAGGATGCGCAAGGTTTAGTGAGAGCCAGGGCAACCACAATATCGCAACCTGGTTCTACAACCAGGCCTATTCCCAGACAGGCGACAGTGACGCGGTAGCTATTGAGCTTGCAGAGCAATATAAAACAAGCGGCAACTACACAAAAGCCGAATACACACTTTCCAACGCCATTGCTGATGGAGGCGGAATCGATGTTTACATTGCGCTGTGTAAAACCTATGTTGAACAGGACAAACTTTTAGACGCTGTGAACATGCTCAACAACATCACAAACCCTGATGTTAAAGAACAGCTTGAGGCGCTCCGTCCTGCTGCTCCCACTGCATTGCCCGAACCTGGTTTCTACAATCAATACATCTCTGTTACGATTCAGGCAGAAAAAGGAAAAGTTTACACCACAAATAACGGCGACTATCCATCTATAGCAAACGATCCTTACCAAGACCCCATTTCTCTTGCCGACGGCGAGAATACAATATACTCTATCGCTGTGGACAACAACGGACTTGTAAGTCCTGTATCGATCTTCGGATATACAGTGGGCGGTGTCATTGAAAAAATGGAATTTGCTGATGACGCAATAGAGGCAGAGGTCCGCAAGCTTTTAAATGTTAGCGATGAAACTGAACTGTTTACAAATGATCTTTGGACTATCAAAACTTTTACAATACCCTCAAAAGCAAAGAAATACGATGACCTTAAGCATCTCACATTCCTGGAAAATTTAACAATTTCCAAAGGCGTTGCCGATCAGCTGGATTTCATCGCAAATCTATCCAACTTAACACAATTAACTATCTCTGATACCAATGTCTCACAGGAGATTCTCAAATCCATCGGTTCCCTTCCGGTGCTAAAGGAATTGACACTCAAGAATTGCGGGATATCCGGCATTGCGCCTTTGACCGATGCAACAGGTCTTTTGAAGCTTGATCTCAGCAACAATGCAATTCGCAATATCGAAGCATTGAAAAACATGCAGGAGCTTAAGGATCTTAATCTGCAGCACAACGCAGTATCCGACCTTACCAAACTAGCCTCCTGCACCGCCCTTTCCAGACTGGATATCTCAAACAATACCATAACATCTCTGGCACCCATCAATGTACTTGCCGGTCTTAACTGGTTAGATGCCAGTTCAAATAGCATCACCGCCCTTGGAAACATCGACAGTCTCGCATCCTTGTCCTATCTATCGCTTTCCGGCAACAAACTCAGTGATATCAAGGTGCTCTCTGCATGTAAATCATTAACGGAGCTTAACATCTCCTCAAACAAGCTGAAGGATATCGGATCACTTTCTGCATTAGATAAGCTGATGTATTTCGACTTTTCCCATAATGAGGTTACCGAGATTCCTTCGTTTACAAAAGACTGTGCTTTGGTTACCATCAACGGCTCTCACAACAAATTATCTAGTCTGGCTCCATTGGGCGGCCTGAAGCATCTAAACAATGTGCATATGGACTACAACACAGAGATCGCATCTGTTGCTTCTCTTGTCAAATGCCCTGTGTTGATAGAGGTAAATGTATACGCAACGAAGGTTACAGATGTTACCCCTCTGACCGACCAAAGCATAATTGTGAATTATAACCCCGTTCAGGAATAAAAACATACCGGAGAATGGTACATTCTCCGGTATGTTTTTATTCAAGAGATTGCTCTTCTTCCGCAAGCTCTTTTAGAATCTTCTGGTCTTGTTTTCCGCTGAGATCCAACTTATTATACATATCAGGCCTTCTACGCCTGGTTCGCAACAAGGACTGCTTTCTGCGCCACTGAGCAACCTTTTCGTGATTTCCCGAAAGCAGTACTTCAGGAACATGTCTGCCATGCCATACAGCAGGACGACTGTACTGGGGGTATTCCAAAAGGCCGTTGTAATGACTCTCATCCTCAAAACATTCAGGATCTGCCAGTACACCCGGCACCATTCTGCACACAGCGTCTGTAACAGCCATAGCGGCTATTTCACCGCCGGTTAGTACAAAGTCACCCAGAGATATTTCTTCGTCCACACATTCGTCAATAAATCGCTGATCGATTCCTTCGTAGTGTCCGCACACAAGAACAAGATTATCCATCTTGCTTAATCGTATTGCGTCAGCCTGCTTAAATGTATGGCCACAGGGTGAAAGGTAAACGGTATGCACTGCTCCTCCAGCCTGGTCGCACACTGCTTCCCAACACCGATATAACGGATCTGCGGTCATCACAGCGCCCCGACCACCACCGTAAGGGTAATCGTCAACCTGGTTTTGTTTATTGGCAGTGTAATCACGGATCTGGTGTGTTTCAATCTTAATGAACCCGCGCTCCTGCGCCCTGCCCAGGATGCTTTCCGACAGCACATCTCCCAGCGTTTCCGGGAATAGTGTAAGAATATCAACTCTCATCTGTGCGCATCCCCTCAATAATACGGACCTGCATTACTCCGGTATCAAGGTCCGTGCTTAATATATACTCTTTTACTGCCGGGATCATGTATTCACATTCACCCCGAACAACATAAACCTTATTTCCCGGGTAATCCAACACATCGACAATCTGACCTAACAGTGCATCTTCACTATAGACATCAATTCCAATAAGCTCTGCCACAAAAATCACATCGCCAGGCGCATCCTCACGGTATACCTTAACAGTCTTTCCGCGCATTTTTTGCGCTTCCTCTACGGTATCTATGCCCTTTAATTTCAGCAGATTGCAGTTTTTTTGTACTCGACAATTTTCAACAGTATAATCTGTCTGGCCAATTTGTACCCGCCGGAAATCCAACAAAAACTCCGGTCCATCGGACCAGGGTAGTATCTTCATCTCGCCACGAACACCATGAGTTGTAACGATCTCACCTGCCTGTAAAAATTGGATCTTCATAGGCAACCCTCCTGTACTGCGCACAAATTTAGGCTATTATATCAGGATTTACACCCATGAGCAAGCCCTGCAGATAAATTTTACTAAAAAAGAGAAATGCGTGACGCGATGCGTCACGCATAACCATTCGTATCAATCTACGATGTCCACCGTAATCTTTTCACCGGTGCGCTGCGCAACGGTTTTAACGATGGTGCGAATCTCTTTCGCGATTCGACCCTGGCGGCCGATAACCTTTCCCATGTCACCGGGGGCAACACGGAGCTCCAGTACCTTTCCGTCCTCATTGCAAGACTCAGTAACTGTAACTGCATCCGGATCGTCCACCAAGTTCTTAGCCATATACAGCAGAAGTTCTTTCATTGTGTAACTCCTTTGGGAAAATTACAGCACGCCAGCCTTCTTCAGCAGGCCGCGAACGGTATCGGTAGGCTGTGCACCGTTCTTGATCCAAGTCTGAGCCTTCTCGGCATCAACAGTGATGGTAGCGGGCTCAGTCAAAGGGTTGTAGGTACCGATTTCCTCGATGCAACGACCGTCGCGGGGGCTGCGGGAATCAGCAACAACAATACGGTAGTAAGGAGCCTTCTTTGCACCCATTCTTCTCAGTCTGATCTTAACCATGAGTTTTCACCTCCAAAGTAAAACTTTTTCTATATCGCAAAGCAATTTGCTTACAGCGAACAATTTAAAATCCGGGGAATCCCCCAAAGCCTCCAAATCCACGCATACGCTTCATTTTCTTCGCCGCACCGGGACCGGAAAACTGCTTAATCATCGCGCGCATCTGTTCAAAAGATTTCAGCAGACGGTTTACATCCTCAACCTTCAAACCCGCACCTGCGGCAATACGCTTTTTCCGGCTGGCACCGATAATGCTGGGGTTTTCTCGCTCCTTAGGCGTCATAGACAATATAATTGCCTCTGTGTGGGCCATAGCCTTTTCGTCCACTTGGACATTTTTTAAGCTTGCGCCACCGGGAAGCTGTGCCAGAATATCCTGCATAGAGCCCATAGATTTCATTTGAACCATCTGCTCATAGAAATCCTGAAGCGTGAACTTGTTGGATTTAAGCTTTTCCTCCATCTCGGCAGCTTTCTTGGCATCGTACGCCTTTTCCGCCTTTTCAATTAAGGTAAGCACATCGCCCATACCTAAAATTCTGGATGCCATTCTGTCGGGATGAAAAGGCTCAATATCTTCAAGCTTTTCTCCCATGCCGACAAATTTAATCGGCTTGCCGGTAACGGCACGCACAGACAAAGCAGCACCGCCTCTTGCATCACCATCAAGCTTACTAAGCATGACCGCATCAATATCCAGCCACTCATTGAAGCTTTGGGCAGCATTTACAGCGTCCTGACCTGTCATAGCATCAACGACCAGCATAATCTCATCCGGCTTTACTGCAGCCTTAATGTTTTTAAGCTCTTCCATAAGTGCTTCGTCCACATGCAGCCGACCTGCTGTATCTAAAAACACTATGTCATGACCATGCTGCCGGGCAAAACTAACAGCCTCCTTTGCTATTTGAACGGGGTCGTACTGCCCTTTCTCAAATACAGGAATACCCAATTTTTCACCACAGACCTTAAGCTGCTGTATAGCCGCAGGGCGGTAAATATCACAAGCCACCAAAAGGGGGTTCTTTCCCTGTTTCTTCATCAGCCCGGCCAGCTTACTTCCGTTGGTGGTCTTACCTGCACCCTGCAGACCCACCAGCATAACAACCGTAGTACCATTGGGATTGATGGTAATATGCTTGGCGTCGCTGCCCATAAGCACGGTCAATTCTTCGTTAACGATCTTCACGATCATTTGCGCAGGGCTTAGGGATTCCAAAACATCGGTACCGACACAACGTTCCGTAACAGCCTTTGTAAAATCCTTAACAACCTTATAGCTTACATCCGCTTCCAGAAGCGCCATGCGGATTTCCCGCATAGCTTCCTTTACGTCGGATTCCTTCAGGCGGCCTTTGCCCCTAAGCTTTTTGAAGGCAGCAGAAATCTTTTCAGTCAGTCCTTCAAACGCCATTTCTTACTCCTCAAGTTCCTCGGCAGCAGCAATAATCTGCCGTGCCAGTTTGGACACCTGTTTGTCATGATTATCCGACAGGGCCTGTGCAGCGTCTAGGATGGCACGAATTGCCTTTCGGCAGCGAATATCCCGCTGCACACAACCTGTCTTTTCTTCCATATTCTTCAGCAGTGCCTCTGTTCTGCTGAGATTGTCAAACACACCCTGACGGCTGATACCAAGCTCCTGACCGATCTCCCCAAGGGACAAATCCTGATTATAACGCAATTCAAAACATTCTTTCTGCCTTTTTGTCAGCAGATCGCCATAATAATCATACAGCAGAATCATTTCCGTTGCGTCCATGGGGCACCTCCTGTCAAGGATTCTTCCTTGATACCTGCGGTATTATAGCACAGCGCAAACGGCTTGTCAAGTATTTTTCCGTGACATCAGTATTCTACCCGATACCACCTTGCTATTTCTCCGGTTGTTTCGAAACCTAGGCGTTGATAAAGATGAATCGCCCGGTGATTTTCCAAGGCAACCTCTAATAATACCTGCTCCCCAACAAGCACAGCTGCCAGCGCAACAAGTACATCTTGTCCCGCACCGGGATGCAAGGAAACAACAGCGTCAATACCCTGTCCGGATGCTATACCAATACCTATCAACATTTCTTCACGATAAATGAAATATCCATCCTGCTTGTATGAATGTTTTTTCGCCTCTTCGATGGTCATGGTTGCAGACTTCGGCACATTCCGCATATAGGTATTATATATCTGCCGCCACTGCTCCAGTGATCTCTCCTCCACAGGAACCGCTACTGCATCGGTTTGTGGTAACCCATCCAAAGAACGCCGCATTTGCTGCAATGTAGCATGTAACGGATAATGACGTAGGCCATCATACTCGGATACATATATACGCTCAGCGCCAACAGCACGGCAGAAATCGTAACATTCTTTTAGGAGCTTTTCCGGTTCAAGTGAATCCTGAATTTTAATGTACGCTTCCTTCTTGTATGGAATTTCTTTTAGTATCAGGCTTGCTACACCTGCTGTAGTAGTGAAAACAGAGATATCCTGCACAAACACCACCCCTAACACAGTTATGATACCATATAAGAAAGACATCGTCCAGCATAACACCATCATTTACTTTTAAAACTTCATAAAAAATGATTCTTGGGGCGTAATTTTCCAACAAAACGAAAAATTTCATCTTGATTTTCTCAAAAAAACAGTTATAATTACCATGCACTTTACATACGAGGAGGCCATTATCGTGAAGAAAACCATTTGCAAGAAAGAGTATGATACCGAAACTTCTACTTTCATCAAGAAATATACTTACAGCTACTTTGGTGACCCCGCAGGCTATGAGGAAACCCTTTTCCAGACTCCCGGCGGTCTGTATTTCCTGTATGTCCGCGGCGGCGAAAACTCCCCCTATCCTACGGAGGATATTATTCGCCTTGCAAAAACCAAGGTCAACGATTGGCTGGATACCCATTGAACTTACCTTAAAGGAGACTGCACCTGCAGTCTCCTTTTTCTTGACAAATATGGTATTCTATATAGTGAAGAACAACATTTTGTTTAGAGGTTGATTTGTAATGAAATGCCGGTTGATTATTATATTTATACTCCTGCTATGCCTCTGCTTTTATGGCTGCAGAAGCACGACACAGGAGGCACAAATCGCCGCCACTACTCTGCCTGTATATGAATTTACTACACTACTCTGCCAGGGCACAGGAATCACAGTTACCCGACTAATCAACGAGGAAGTATCCTGCCTCCATGACTATACGTTACAAGTCAGTCAGATGCAGGCTCTGGAGGTTGCAGATTGGGTGGTAATATCAGGGGCCGGTCTGGAGGATTTTCTTGAGGATGTATTACCAACAGATGACAGAATAATTGACGCATCCACCAACATACCCCTTATTTGCTCCGGCGAGGATACAGACCATGAGCATCATGATAATCATGGTCACGCCCATAACCAGGATCCCCATATCTGGCTCTCCCCTGCCAACGCAAAAACCATGTCGCAAAACATTTGTCAGGGCCTTCTATCGGCATACCCTGAATATACAGAACAATTTACAAAAAACCTTGAAACCCTTATAAAGTCACTGGATGATCTAGATTCCTATGCGTCTACAGAACTCAATAACCTGTCTTGCAGAGAGATTATCACCTTTCATGACGGGTTCGCATATATGGCGGAAGCATTCGATCTTAACATCATTCATTCCATCGAGGAAGAATCCGGAAGCGAAGCATCCGCCGCAGAGCTTATGGCACTTACCATGTTGGTTGACAAACACCAGCTGGGTGCAGTATTCATTGAAAAAAACGGCAGTTCCTCTGCCGCATCTATTATTGCGTCAGAGACGGGCGCGTTCGTCTACCGACTGGATACTGCAATGTCGGGCGAGAGCTACTTTGAAGCAATGTATCATAACATCGACACATTAAAGGAGGCATTGGAATGAATATCGGTTTCCACGGCGGCGGCTGCGGTCATTCCTGCTGCCTTCGTATCCAGGACCTATCTGTAAAAATCGGAAAGAACTGCATTATCGAGAACGTAAATCTGCACCTGCACTGCGGAGAATTACTTGCCCTGATTGGGCCCAACGGGGCAGGTAAAAGCACCCTTCTGAAAGCAATTTTAGGACAACAGGAGTATAGCGGAATTGTCTCCTTCTCTGTTCCCGGCGAAAGAAACCGTAAACCAAAAATTGGCTATGTGCCGCAAAGTCCCACATTCGACCCCGGAGACTGCGTCAGTGTTGCAGATCTTTTTGCCTGTTGCATGAGCAAACGGCCTGCCTTTCTTGGCCTTTCAAAAGCTATGCGTGATAAGGTTCTGGAATGTTTGGCCCGTGTTCACAGTGAGGATTTGATCAATAAACGGATCGGTACGCTTTCCGGTGGTGAACTACAGCGGGTACTTTTGGCATTGGCCCTGGAGCCACTGCCTAATATTCTGATTCTGGACGAACCCCTGTCCGGTGTAGATGTGGAGGGCATTGCCACTCTTATGGATATGCTGGACGAGATCCGCCAAACCTATGATCTGTCTATCCTTATGACCACCCACGATTTTGGAATGCTGGATCTCTATGCCGATCAGGTTGCCCTTGTGGATCACAGAATAATCTGCCAAGGAGCCCCAAAAGAAGTCCTTGCGTCTGAGGATTTTAAGCGCGTATTTCATCGCAGGGGAGGGTCTGTCCTATGAGTATTTGGTATGCTATATGTGATGCCGTTCCTTTGGATATCCTGCATTGGGATTTCATGAAGAACGCTATGCTGGCAGTACTTCTTATGGGTCCCTTGTTTGGCCTTGCATCCACAATGATTGTTACCGGGCGTATGAGTTTCTTCTCGGATGCCCTCGGACATTCTGCCTTCACAGGGATCGCCATTGGCGCAATATGCGGCATTTCAACACCAACATGGATGGCTGTTTTCTTCTCCGTGGTTTTTGCGCTGTTATTCTCCTTTGTACGTAGTCGCAGCAACCATGCTGCAGACACGCTGATCAGCGTATTTTCAAGCACAGCCGTTGCATTAGGCATTTTCATCGCCACCTTAGGAGGCGGTAGTTTTACAAAATACAACAAATATCTCATCGGTGATATTCTCTCTGTCACCCCAGAAGAGCTTGGTCTGTTGGCCTTGGTTCTGGGTATCGTGATCCTATTCTGGTTGCTGGCCTCCAATCGGCTGACACTGACTGCTATCCACCCACAACTAGCCTCCTCCCGTGGTATTCCTATCAACATGACTCAGGCAATATTTACAACTGCGATTGCAGTCATCGTCACGCTATCTATCTCCTGGGTTGGACTTTTGATCCTGAACTCTCTTCTGGTATTACCCGGCGCCATATCGAGAAATATTGCGAAAAACTTAAAACAATACCATGCTTTCTCAGTTCTCGTGGCCCTATTCGCCGGAATTTCCGGTCTTTCCGTTTCCTACTACCTGGGGTCATCATCGGGAGCAGCAATATCCCTGGTTCTTGCCCTTCTGTTTGTGGTCTCATTCCTTATCAGAAAGGTCAGGGCATGATATGGAAACTGTAGAAACAAAAATCATCGCCCGCATAAAGAGCGATTTCCCAAGCAAATTCGGCATTCCCCGCCAAAGTGGACTTGTGGAGGAACTGCAATCCACGGTTATTTTTGAACCGGAGTTCCGGAACTGTGAGGCCCTTCGTGGATTGGATGCATATTCCCACATTTGGCTGATTTGGCAATTCTCCAAGACTATTCGGGATGACTGGTCGCCCACAGTGCGTCCACCACGCTTGGGTGGCAACACAAGGATGGGCGTATTTGCAACCCGCTCACCCTTTCGTCCCAACGCAATAGGCCTTTCCAGTGTGCGTATTTTGGGCCTGGAACAAACAAAAGAATACGGAATGGTTATCCATGTTTCAGGCGCTGACTTAATGGATGGTACACCGATTTTTGATATTAAGCCTTATATTCCCTACAGTGATTGCCACTCCGATGCTACAGGAGGCTTCACAGACTCCGCTAACAACTTTCTGCTAACCGTAGAATTTCCGGAGGATTTGCTTTCCATAATCCCGCAAAACAAGCGCAGTGCCTTGAGAGGCGTCCTGTCGCACGATCCAAGGCCATCCTATCAGCATGACCCAAACAGAATTTACGGACTGAGCTTTGCAGGATACAATATTCAGTTTACCGTTCAGGACAGTATTCTTCGCGTCGTCAGTGTAACCGACTTATAAAAAATCCCTGCTTCAAACGAAGCAGGGATTTTCAGTTACTTAAAATACTCCACAGCAGACTTAAACATACCGATATCGTAGTTGCCAGGGACATTCTTGTAAAGTCCCGCACCAATGCGCTCGCTATGACCCATTTTACCAAACACTCTGCCGTCGGGAGAGGTAATTCCCTCGATCGCAAATATGGAACCGTTAGGATTGAACCGCACATCTGCAGTTGCATTACCATCCATATCTACATACTGGGTAGCAACCTGACCGTTGGCGATCAACTGCCGTGCCAGTTCCTCAGAGGCAAGGAAACGACCCTCACCATGAGAAATTGCAACGTTGTAAATATCACCAACCTTGGTGTTAGCCAGCCAGGGAGAATTGTTACTTGCCACACGGGTACGGACTATGCGGCTCTGATGCCGTCCGATGGTATTGAATGTAAGAGTGGGGCAGTTTTCATCTGTGTCGATGATCTTACCGTAAGGAACCAGGCCCAGCTTTATCAGCGCCTGGAAACCATTACAGATACCGCACATCAGACCATCCCGCTGCTCCAACAGGCGAGTAACCTCTTCCTTGATAGCGCCGTTGCGGAAGAATGCGGTAATAAACTTACCGGAACCGTCAGGTTCATCGCCTCCGGAGAAGCCACCGGGAATAAAAATGATCTGACTATCCTTAATCTTCTGCGCAAAGGTCTCTACACTGCGGGAAATGGCATCAGAGGACATGTTCTTCACAACGAAAATTTCAGGCTCTGCGCCGGCATCCGCTACAGCTCTTGCGGAATCATACTCACAGTTTGTTCCCGGGAAGACAGGGATCAGCACCTTGGGCTTTGCAACCTTGATAGCAGGTGCCACACGAACCTTCTCAGGAGAAGAAACTGTCTCAATCGGTGTGTTCGCATCGGGAATATTACAGGTGTATACAGATTCCAGTTTGTCCTCGTAAGCCTTCTGCAGCTCAGCCAGGGAGACTGCTTCGTCACCAAATGTGATTTTGCCAGCGTCTGTAACTGTACCAACAGTAACAGATCCTTCAACATCCTCAGTAGTCTCCAGGAGGAATGCTCCGTAGCTATAGCCGAAGATTCCCTTTACATCCAAGTTATCAGCAAAGGTAAATCCAAGTCCGTTGCCATAGCACATCTTCATGACTGCTTCGCCAATACCGCCCATACCGGGAGTATAGCAGGAAAGGACGTTTCCATCACGCATAAGCTTTGTTACGCGGTCAAACACAGCCAGCAAGGAATCTGCCTTGGGCAGACCGTTTCCGTCGTATTCAGGACGGAGGCAAACTACCTTGCTGCCTGCCTTCTTGAATTCGTTGGAAATAATATTACTGATTTTGTCTGTTGTGACAGCAAAAGAAACTAAGGTCGGAGGAACATCGATATCTTCGAATGTACCGGACATAGAATCCTTACCGCCAATAGCAGCAATCTTCAGATCCATCTGCGCCTTAAAGGCACCCAGAAGTGCTGCAGTAGGCTGACCCCAGCGCTTTGCATCCTTACCCACACGGAGGAAATACTCCTGGAATGTCAGGTATACATCCTGGAAGCTTGCGCCGGCAGCAATCAGCTTGGATGCAGACTCAACAACAGCCAAATAAGCGCCATGATAGGGGCTCTTTTCCGTGATAAAGGGATTGTAACCCCAGCTCATAACAGAGCAATCGTCGGTATGACCCTTCTCAAGGCTGATTTTATGAACCATAGCCTGGATAGGTGTCTGCTGGAATTTACCGCCAAAAGGCATCAACACAGTACCTGCTCCGATGGTAGCATCAAAGCGTTCAGACAGACCGCGCTTGGAACATGTGTTAAGGTCCGTAGCCACGCGATTCAGATTCTCAGTAAAGGACCCCTTGATCTCAGGTGTAAAATCAGCGGGAGCGGCAATCTGCACATCCACATGCTTTTCTGCGCCGTTAGAGTTCAAGAACTCACGGTTGATGTCACAAATTGTCTGGCCGTTCCACTGCATTTTCAGTCTGGCTTCCTCAGTGACAGTAGCCACCACAGTAGCCTCCAGATTTTCTTGTGCGGCCAATTCCAGGAAGCGTTCAACATTCTCAGCAGCAACCACGATTGCCATGCGCTCCTGAGACTCAGAGATTGCCAGTTCTGTTCCGTCCAGGCCCTCATATTTCTTGGGAACCTTATTCAGATCGATTTCCAATCCGTCGGCCAGTTCGCCGATAGCAACAGAAACACCGCCGGCACCAAAGTCATTGCAGCGCTTGATCATTACCGCCGCTTCCCCGTTACGGAACAGGCGCTGGAGCTTGCGCTCTTCCGGAGCGTTGCCCTTTTGCACTTCTGCACCGCAGGAAGAAAGAGACTCTACAGTATGGCTCTTGGAAGAACCGGTAGCACCGCCGCAACCATCACGTCCGGTTTTGCCACCCAACAGAATAACCTTATCACCGGGGGCCGGGAAATCAGGCTTGGAGTGATCCTCATGGACAGCACCGATAACAGCGCCGATCTCCATACGCTTTGCGGCATAGCCGGGGTGGTACAGCTCATCCACCATGCCGGTAGCAAGACCGATCTGGTTACCGTAGGAGGAATAGCCTGCTGCCGCAGTTGTAACGATCTTGCGCTGGGGCAGCTTACCTTTAATCGTCTCATTTACAGGCTTCAACGGATCAGCCGCGCCGGTAACACGCATAGCCGCATAGACATAAGCTCGGCTTGCCAGCGGATCACGGATAGCGCCGCCAATACATGTAGCAGCACCGCCAAAGGGTTCAATTTCTGTGGGATGGTTGTGTGTCTCATTTTTGAACAGCAACAACCAGGGCTGTTCCTCACCATCTACAGTAACTGTCATACGAACAGTGCAGGCGTTGATTTCCTCGGACTCATAAAGCTTGTCCAGGTAACCGTTCTTGCGCAGATACTTTCCGGCAAGTGTGCCGATATCCATAAGGTTAACAGGTTTGGTACGACCCAGTTCCTCACGGGTTGCCAAGTAATCCTCGTAAGCCTTTTGCAGCAGGGCATCTTCAAACTTAACACTGTCAATAGTGGTGTTGAAGGTGGTGTGACGGCAGTGATCGGACCAATATGTATCGATCATCCGGATCTCTGTAATGGTAGGATTCCGGTTTTCTGTTTTAAAGTACCCCTGGCAGAATGTAATATCATCCAAGTCCATTGCAAGGCCGAGAGATTTTACAATTTCCGCTAATCCGTCACGATCCATATCCAGGAATCCTTCAACAGTTGCAACAGAAGCAGGAACAGTTACCTCCAGCTCCAGTGTATCCGGCATATCCAGGTTTGCCTCGCGGCATTCCACAGGGTTAATGACATGATGGCGAATTGTCTGGATCTCTTCGTCAGACAAATCACCCTCCAGAACATAAACCTTTGCTGTACGGACGATGGGCCGTTCTCCCTGGGACAAAATTTGGATACACTGAGCTGCAGAATCCGCTCTTTGATCAAACTGACCCGGCAGTGGCTCAACTGCAAAAACTACCGTTCCCTGGGGAACATCATAGGTGACACTGTCAACCTGGGGTTCAGAGAACACAGTATTGACAGCGTACTGGAATAAATCCTTGTCGATCTTCTCAACATCATAGCGATTCAGAATGCGCACAGATTCCAGGTTCCTGATCTGTAAAAAATCATTAACCTCTCTCAACAGGCCATCCGCTTCATGGGTCTGTCCTGCCTTCTTTTCAACATATACGCGATAAACCATGGGAGAAATCCTCCTTATTTGTACGCAGCTAAGCCGCGCTGACCAATATCACTTCTGCGGTATGCTTTTTCAAACTGCACGCCGTCAGAAATACGGTAAGCCTCACGAATCGCGTCTTCCAATGTATCCGCGACCGCGGTTGTGCCTGTAACACGGCCTCCAGAGGTGACCAGCTTGCCATTATCAAGCTTGGCACCGGCAACAAAAGTATGCTCCTGAGCCTCTTCTGTCATAATGATCTCAAAGCCTTTTTGGTAGCTGAGAGGATATCCCGCAGACGCTGTAACAACACAGCAAGCATGCTTATCCGAGAACACTACCTCTGTATCTGAAAGCGTGCCGTTGGTTGTTGCCTGCATAACGGTAAGCAAATCACTTTCCAGCAAAGGCAGTACCACTTGGGTCTCAGGGTCTCCAAAACGACAGTTATACTCAATAACCTTAGGACCGTCAGCCGTCAGCATCAGACCAAAATACAAGCACCCCTTGAAAGTGCGGCCCTCTGCAGTCATTGCATTAATTGTGGGCAGAAAGATCTTTTCCATGCACTCCTGTGCAACAGATTCGGTGTAGTAAGGATTGGGAGCAATGGTGCCCATACCACCTGTGTTCAGGCCTGTATCATTGTCCCCTGCCCTCTTATGGTCCATAGAAGATACCATAGGCTTGACTACCTTGCCGTCTGTGAACGCAAGAACAGACACCTCAGGCCCGGACAAGAACTCTTCAACGACAACAGTGGAACCAGACTTGCCGAATTTGGCATTTGCCATCATATCGGTAACTGCTTCAACTGCCTCTTCCCTTGTCTGGGCGATGATGACACCCTTACCAAGAGCCAGACCATCTGCTTTAATAACAGTGGGAATCGGTGCTGTTTTTATATAATCCAGCGCCTTATCAATATCTGTAAATATCTCATAGGCTGCTGTAGGAATTCCATACTTCTTCATCAGGTCCTTGGAAAAAGCCTTACTTCCCTCAATAATTGCCGCCTTTGCGTCAGGACCAAAACAAGGAATTCCAATTTGGTTCAGCTTATCCACACAACCGAGAACCAGAGGATCATCCGGCGCAACAACTGCGTAATCGACAGCGTTTTCGCTGGCAAATTTAACAATCCCTTCCAGATCAGTTGCGCTGATACCAACACAAGTGGCGTCTTTGGAAATACCGCCGTTCCCAGGAAGCGCAAAAACCTCGGTGATTTTTTCATTCAGCTTCAATTTTTTGATGATGGCGTGTTCTCTGCCACCGCCACCGACCACCATTACTCTCATAAAGAGTCCTCCATCAATGGTGGAACAAACGCATACCTGTAAAGGCCATTGCAATGCCGCGCTTGTTGCACTCTTCAATCACCAGATCGTCACGGATGGAGCCACCGGGCTCAGCGATATACTTAACGCCGGAAGCAGCGGCACGCTTAATGTTATCACTGAAGGGGAAGAATGCATCGGAGCCCAGTGCAACATTCTGGCGGCTGGACAGCCAAGACTTCTTGTCCTCTTCAGTCAGACGCTCAGGCTGCTCAGTGAAATAATTCTGCCAGATGCCGTCGGCGCAGACATCTTCCTCGTTGCCGTTAATATAGCCGTCGATCACATTGTCGCGATTGGGGCGGCCCAGGTCCTCACGGAAAGGCAGGTTCAGGGTCTTGGGATGCTGACGCAGGAACCAGGTATCCGCCTTGCTGCCAGCCAATCTGGTGCAGTGAATACGACTCTGCTGGCCGGCACCCACACCAATTGCCTGTCCGTCAACTGCGTAGCAAACGGAATTGGATTGAGTGTACTTCAGGGTAATCAGCGCAACAATCAGGTCGATCTTTGCGCTCTGGGGCAGATCCTTGTTGTCAGTAACAATATTCTGCAGCAGTTCTTCGCCAATCTTAAAATTGTTTCTACCCTGCTGGAAAGTAATACCATAGACCTGCTTATTTTCAGCCTCAGCGGGTACATAGTTGGGGTCAATGGCAACCACGTTGTAACCACCCTTTCGCTTTGTCTTCAGGATCGCCAATGCCTCCTCGGTATAAGCAGGGGCAATAACGCCGTCAGAAACTTCACGGGCAATGAGCTTCGCAGTCATAGCATCACAGGTATCGGACAGCGCAACCCAATCGCCGAAAGAGCACATACGGTCTGTACCACGGGCCCGGGCATATGCACAGGCAAGAGGATTCTCATCAAGGCCCTCCACATCATCCACGAAGCAAGCCTTTTTCAGATCATCAGACAGGGGCTTGCCAACAGCAGCAGATGTGGGAGACACATGCTTAAAGGAGGTTGCGGCAACCATACCGGTCGCTTCCTTCAGTTCTTTTACAAGCTGCCAAGAGTTCAGCGCGTCCATGAAGTTAATATAGCCGGGACGCCCGTTCAGAATGGTGAAAGGCAGTTCGCTGCCATCATGCATATACAGCTTCGCAGGCTTTTGATTGGGATTGCAGCCATATTTCAGTTCAAACTCTTTCATTTTTCTTTCTCCTTTACTGATGCTTGTTAAGAATTCTCTGCTGGTATTCACCGGTAGTCAAATCGGTGTAGCGGACAAACAGGGAAATTTTATTGTCAGGATTCAGATTCTGCCACAGCATTTCGGTGAGCTCATCAATATCATTGCAAAGAGCTACACGCTCAGGCTCTCCCTGGAATGTGGGAATCACCGGGTTGCCGTCGCACACATAGGTGTGGATAAAATGGCCAAGACCTGCAATAGCAGGATATTCATAGAAGAAGCGGGCGCAAGCGGTGCCCTCCGCATCAGCTGCCTTTAAGATAGACATCTTATAGCTTCCGTCGCCGGCCAGCAGACCGGAGATACGGGGAGTCCAGTTAGGTCCGTCGTCTTCAAACATACGGGTACGCAGAGCTGCTTCCCAGCTTTCGCCCTTAGCCAGATACTCCCAAATTGTATCCGTCTGATCACCGTTGGTAACGATCAGGCCACAGCCTGCCTCCCTGACAGGATGATAGATAATCAAATGAGGATCCTTCATCAGACTTGGATCGTGGGCTTCTGTACGAATTCCATCGGGCTCCTGTACAAAAACGCGGTTGCGGCTGTTCACGCTGCGACCCATAATAAAATAAGCAGCTACGGAGTGCCTTCCGTCAGGGGTTACGCCCAGCACAATTCCGCGTCCGGGGTATGTATTGGTGGAAAGCTTCTCACTGAGAGAACCGATTTCATAAACATCCATATGTATTATTCCTTTCCTTCAGCCAACTGGCTGCTTACTTTTTCAACAGCAGCAGGAAGTATCTTCCATTCTGCCTGTTCCATAACTCTGCGCTGCAGAATCTCCGGCGTATCGCCATCGTGGATTTCAACAGCTTTTTGAAGAATAATCCTTCCGCCGTCTGGAATCTCGTTCACAAAGTGAACCGTAGCACCGGTTACCTTGACGCCATAGGCAAGGGCTTCTTCGTGGACCCGCAAACCGTAATATCCCTTACCGCAAAATGCGGGAATCAGGGACGGATGAACATTGAGAATGCGTTCGGGGTAATCCTTGGTAAAATGTTCGCTAAGAATGGACATAAAACCAGCCAGCACGATCAGATCAATCTGATAATTCACAAGCAAAACCTTGATCTTCTGTTCAAATGCATCCTGGCTTCCACAAAGCTTTTTGGATACAACCTCAGATGCAATTCCAGCCTTTGAAGCACGCTCCAGAGCATAGGCTCCAGGGTTGTTTGAAATTACCAGCACGATCTCACCGCTATTGATAATTCCTTTGTTTTCGGCATCAATCAATGCCTGCAGATTTGTTCCTCCACCGGATACCAACACCGCAATTCTCGCCTTGTTCACGGTCTACTCCCCTTTTATTCAATAACGATCTTATCCTCAGATACAACGATCTTACCGATCACATATGCATCCTCGCCATTTGCCTTCAAAACATTGATTGCTTTCTCTACCTCATCCGCCGGAACCACAATGCTCATGCCAACACCCATGTTATAGGTATTAAACATATCACGCTCGGGGATGTTGCCGGTCTTGGCAATCAGATCAAAGATAGGCAAAACCTTAACTGCGCTGCGGTCAATCTTGGCACCCAGACCATCAGGTATACTGCGGGGAATGTTTTCATAGAATCCTCCCCCGGTAATATGACTGATACCCTTGACCTGTACCTGCTCCAGAAGTGCAAGCACAGGCTTGACATAGATCCTGGTGGGCACAAGCAGTGCTTCCGCAACAGTCTTGCCACCCAATTCTTCCCGGGGCACATACAGCTCAGGGTTATTGTTATCGATGTCAAACACCTTACGACACAGACTAAAGCCATTGGAGTGAATACCAGTGGACGGTAAAGCGATTACAACATCACCTTCTGCCATCTTGGTATTATCAATGACCTTCTTCTTGTCAACGATACCCACCGCAAAGCCAGCCAGATCATATTCCTCAACAGGCATCATACCGGGGTGCTCCGCAGTCTCTCCGCCAATCAACGCAGCGCCGGACTGCACGCAACCCTCTGCAACACCGCTGACGATTTCCGCAATTTTTTCCGGGATATTTTTGCCACAGGCAATATAATCCAGGAAGAACAAAGGCTTTGCGCCAACGCAAATGATATCGTTGACGCACATAGCAACTGCATCGATACCGATGGTATCATGCTTGTCCATCAAAATTGCAAGCTTAACCTTTGTTCCGCAGCCGTCGGTACCGGACACGAGAACAGGTTCCTCCATACCGGCAACGTTCAGGCCAAAGCAACCGCCAAAACCACCAACATCGTCCAGACAGCCTTCATTGCGAGTGCGGGCAACATGCTTCTTCATCAATTCAACAGCACGGTAACCGGCAGTGATATCAACACCGGCTGCTGCATAGCTTTCGGAATAGCTCTTCTCAGACATGATATAAGCTCCTTTGAAAATTGTTATTCTTTTCCGTTCCAGCAGTAGGTACAAAGCTTGCAGGGATCAATACCAATCGCATTGGTCACACCTTCGACCGTCTGGAAACCGAGGGACGCAAACTTAAACTTCTCGCAAATTGTTTTGCGCATTTTTTTGCCCCGCTCTGTATTGCCATCAGCATACTCTTTAATATGCTTCAACCCTTCTTCTCCTTCAAGCTCAACGATCACTCTGCGGGAAATAAGATCCATATCACTTGTGGAGCGAGAGAAATTGAGGAACTTACAGCCATACATGATAGGCGGGCAGGCCGATCGCATGTGGACAGACTTAGCGCCGTTGTCATACAGGAACTCAACTGTCTCACGGATCTGTGTGCCGCGGACGATAGAGTCGTCTACAAATAGAAGGTTCTTATCCACGATCAATTCATGGACGGGAATCTGCTTCATTTTCGCAATTTTATTGCGGTCTGCCTGTTTTGCGGGCGTAAAGCTTCTTGCCCAAGTGGGAGTATACTTAATGAATGCTCTGGCAAAGGGCTTACCAGTTCTATTGGCATAGCCAATGGCATGGGGCGTACCGGAGTCAGGCATGCCACCTACATAATCAAGATCCATAGATCTCCCCTGCTCCATATCCCGTTCTGCAATGGCTGCGCCGTTGCGATAGCGCATTGCTTCAACATTAACGCCCTCATAGGTAGAAGCTGGGTAGCCATAGTAGCTCCACAAGAACGCGCACATGCGCATCTCCTTGCCGGGCTCTGCAAGCTGGACCATGTTGTCAGGAGAAAGCTCTACAATCTCAGCCGGTCCTAATTCCTTCACATGCTCAAAGCCCAGTTTGGTGTAGGCATACTGTTCAAAGGAAGCGCAATAGCCGTCCTCGTTCTTACCGATCTGAACAGGGATTCTTCCCAGACGGTCACGGGCAGCAATCAAATTTCCATCATCCTTCAGGATCAGAATATTAACCGTGCCTTCTATAACACTCTGCGCAAACTGGATACCATCGACAAAGCTGCTCTTCTGTGCAATCAGAGCTGCCACCAGTTCTGTGGTATTCACCTTACCGCCCGTCATGGCATCAAAATGTCCGCCGGTGATAAGATAACGAGCGATCAGATCGTCAGCATTGTTCACAATACCGATAGTAGTGATTGCAAAGGTACCAAGACGGGAACGGATCAGCATAGGCTGGGGATCGCTGTCGCTGATACAACCAATCACCGATGTTCCCTTCATTTCATCGAAAATATTTTCGAACTTTGTCCGGAAGGGAGAATTTTCAATATTGTGGATTTTTCTTTGCAGACCAATTTCCTGATCGTAGGCAGCCATGCCGCCACGGCGCGTTCCCAGATGGGAATGGTAATCAACGCCAAAGAACACATCCACCATACAGTCCTGCTTGGATGTGATTCCAAAAAACCCGCCCATTATTAGCTCCTTAGTGTTTAAAAATTAGGCAAAGAACAGCTTGTTCAGTGTCATGGGATCGATGTACTTGCCATCCTTGTAAACACGCATATTGCCGGATGCAATTTCATCGATCAGCATAACCTTGCCGTCAGCATCATAACCGAATTCAAACTTAATATCGTACATATCCAGACCCTTTTCCTTCAGATCGTCTGCAACGATCTTTGTAATAGCCTGGGTCATTGCCTTCAGATCGTCATATTGCTCACTGGTCATAACGCCCAGATCAACCAGGCCGTCCTTGGTAACCAGGGGATCGCCCTTTTCGTCGTTCTTGAAGGTAGTTTCAACATAAGCAGGCAGGTCTGCGCCTTCCTCAATATAGTCAGAATAGCGGCGGTAGAAGGAACCAACAGCCTTATAACGGCAGATAACCTCCAGACCCTTACCAAAAACCTTGCCGGGAAGAACTTCCATGGTGGTATTCTCCAGGTCAGCGCTTACATAGTGGGTCTTAATACCGGCAGCGTTGATCTTTTCAAAGAAGTAGATGGACATGCGCAGATTGACATCACCAACACCGTCGATGGTAAGGCCGACAGAGTTCTCGCCGGGATCAAAAACGCCATCCTTGCCGGTGCAGTCATCCTTGAACTTCAGCAGGTAATTTCCATTCTCCAGAGCAAAAACATCCTTTGTTTTACCGGTGTACACAAGCTTCTTTTCCATAAAAATTTTCTCCTTTAAGATATAGTTAAGGCTATATTAGCCAGGTCTTACAATCTATCCAAAATGCCAGCGTCCTTTTCAAGGACGGCCTTCGCATCAGTTGCACGCTTTGCGTCCAGTTTACGTGCCAGATCAGGGTCAGAAACCGCCAGAATCTGGGCAGCCAACAATGCCGCGTTAGCGCCGCCATTGATAGCAACTGTTGCTACAGGAATGCCGGTAGGCATCTGTACAGTGGATAAAAGCGCATCCATTCCATCCAACACAGTGGATTTACAAGGTATCCCAATGACCGGTAGTGTTGTATTTGCCGCAATGGCTCCTGCCAGATGCGCAGCCATACCTGCTGCAGCAATAAGAACACCGAAGCCGTTATCTCTTGCGCAGAGAGCAAAATCTCTGGCTTCGACAGGTGTTCTGTGGGCAGAATAAACATGCACCTCAAAGGGTATGTCCAAACCTTTCAGTGTATCCACTGTCTTTTGGATGATAGGCAGATCGCTGTCACTACCCATAATAATGCCAACTTTTTTCATATCATACCTCCTGAAAAACATAAAGAGCGCACCTAGCCCATACAGCTAAATGCGCCCAGACGGTCGGCTGATTGGCTCAACGCCAACGCTCTCTGTTCCTTCGTGGTGCTCCACTCATTCCGTCAGTCGCAGAAAGCGGTATACAAAATTACGAAACAATTTTATCATGCCTGAAAAGCACTGTCAAGAAACAACAAAACCTTTTTTTAATTTCGTTCTTTTCGACACGAAACCCCTTGGTTTATATGCCAATTTTGTGGAAAATTAGGCAATCTACACCAAGGGGTTTTAAGCTATTAATTTAACTTCTTCTTAGCTTCACAATAAACGCAGCGATAAACACCGTTCTCGTGACTGACGCACTTAAATGTATGCCGAATTTCCTGCTCTGTGGAAGTAATACAACGAGGATTATCACAGTGCAGCTGGTCCACCAGGACATCTGCAGGTTCAGGCATCTGCACACCTTCCTCCGCTTCCTTCAGCAGCTTCAGGATCAATGCCATACGCACGAATTTCGCATTCAGTGCCTGTCGGAAATATGCGGCTCTGGGATCTTCGTCAACCTTAACACTGATCTCATTGACTCTGGGCAGCGGATGCAAAATACGCATGGTTTCCTTTGCGTTGTCCAGCTTGTCTACTGTAAGGATATAGCTGTCCTTCAATCTTTCGTACTCATCGAAGCTATCAAAGCGCTCACGCTGGATACGGGTCATGTACAGAACATCAAGCTCGGGCATAGCCTCTTCAAGAGAAGTAGTCTCAACATACTCCATGCCGCACTTATCCAGAACCTCATACTTAACATATTTAGGCAACTGAAGTTCATCCGGTGCGATGAGAATTACTTTAATGTTGTTGCAACGAGCCAGGGCGGATAAAAGAGAATGAACAGTTCTGCCATACTTCAGATCGCCACAGAAGCCCACTGTGAGATTCTCCAATCTTCCCAACTCGCGGTAAATGGTCAGCATGTCTGCCAGTGTCTGTGTAGGATGACAGTGTCCGCCGTCGCCTGCGTTGATAACGGGAATAGAAGCACTCCTTGCAGCAACATAGGGAGCACCCTCCTTGGGGTGGCGCATAGCCATGATATCAGCATAGCAGCTAATCATCTTTGCGGTATCCGCAATGCTTTCGCCCTTAGACGCAGAGGAGGAGCTTGCTTCGCTGAAGCCCAGAGTATTTCCGCCCAATTCCATCATGGCAGCCTCAAAGCTCAGACGGGTACGGGTAGAGGGCTCAAAGAAAAGGGTGGCCAGTTTTTTGCCACGGCAAGCATCTGCATACTTCTCAGGATGCTCACTGATATCGCAGGCAGTCTTTAGCAGCTGATCTACTTCCTCAGCGGAAAAATCGGTAATATCAATCAGACTTCTCATAATTACATTTCCTTTCTCTTTATGTATCAGGCTTTTGCGCCATTCACAGCAAGATAATTCTTAATTCTTGTAACATTTTCCTCATTCGCAGGATTCTCTTCCAGGTACTCGATAATGTCATAGACATCGACTACTGAGTAAACAGGGAACCCAAATTCATCCTCGATCTCTGCCATTGCGCCCTTTTCGCCCTGACCTTTTTCCTTGCGATCAACCATAACGAAGGTAGCTGCCACTTTTACATCCTTAAGCTGGCTCAGGATAGCCATACTCTCCCGAATAGCGGTTCCTGCAGTGATCACATCCTCCACAATCACAACGTCCTCGCCTGCCTGGGGTACATAGCCAACAAACACGCCGCCTTCGCCGTGGTCCTTAACTTCCTTGCGGTTGAAGAAGAAAGGAACATCCAGGCCGTTTTTACTCAACGCAACCGCCGCAGAAACAGCAATAGAAATGCCCTTGTAGGCGGGGCCGTACAGAACAGCCTTTTTCTGGCCAAACTTTTCAAAGTAGGCCTTTGCATAGAACTCACCCAGCTTGGCGATCTCCTCGCCGGTCTTGATCTGTCCCGCATTTATAAAATATGGGATCTTTCTTCCGCTTTTTGCGGTAAAATCACCAAACTTCAAAACACCTGCGCCCTCAAGAAATTGAATAAATTCTCTTTTGTAGCCTTCCATTGTTTTCCTCCTCCTTCTTAATCGCAGAACTCAGCAACACAGCGCTCATAGGCAGCAACAGGATCTGCTGCAGCCGTAATGGGACGACCCACCACGATATAATCAGAACCAATCTCCTTTGCCTGAGCAGGTGTCATGACCCGCTTCTGATCGCCCACGTCTCCGTCAGCAAAACGGACGCCGGGTGTGATGGTCAGGAAGTCGTTGCCACAGGTATCATGAACCTTGCCTGCCTCCAGAGGAGAGCAGACAATACCGTCCAAACCGGCATTCTTAGCAGTCTTAGCATAATGCATGACCACCTGGTCGATGGGCTTTTCGATCAGAATATCCCGCTCCATGCTCTCCTGATCGGTGGATGTCAATTGGGTCACTGCTATGAGCAAAGGTCTTGTACCGTCTTCACGGGTAAGTCCTTCCAAAGCGCCCTGCATCATGGCAGTGGTGCCGGCAGCATGAAGATTGGTAATATCCACATCCAGATTCCGCAGGACCGCCATAGCCTTCTTTACAGTATTGGGAATGTCATGGAGCTTCAGATCCAGAAATATCTTATGTCCTCTTGCCTTAATCTCTTTGACAATGGCAGGACCCTCGGCATAGAATAACTCCATACCGATTTTTACAAAAGGTTTCTTGCCGGTAAACTTATCCAGAAATACAAAGGTCTGCTCTGCACTGGCGAAGTCACAGGCCACAATTACATCCTTACCCATTACTTAACCCCTCCTATAATTTCTTTCAATGATTTAATACCGTATTTTTGCATAACAGCAGGCAGTTCCCGAATAATATTGGGACAAGTGTAGGGATCTACCAAATTTGCCGCACCAATTTCTACCGCGGTAGCGCCTGCAAGCATCATTTCAATAACATCCTCCGCCGTTGTAACGCCGCCCATGCCGACCACAGGAATGTTAACAGCGTTGGCAACCTGATAAACCATCCGCACTGCCACAGGGAAAATAGCAGAACCAGAGAAACCACCCATTTTATTTGCGATAACAGGCTTCCTTGTGCGCAGATCAATACGCATACCAAGCATAGTGTTGATAAGGCTGATGCCATCTGCACCTGCATCCTCACACGCCTTGGCTATAGCCACGATATCCGTCACATTGGGGCTTAATTTCACAATAACAGGCTTTGTAGTAACCTTCTTCACCGCAGTGGTAACCTCAGCAGCCGCCTTTGGGTCCGTGCCAAAGCTCATTCCACCTCCATGGACATTGGGGCAGCTGACGTTCACTTCGAGCCACCCTACCTGTTCCTGAGAATCCAACTTCTCGCAGGTATAGGCATAATCTTCAACGCTAAAGCCGCTAACATTTGCCATCACAGGCTTATGAAAACAGGCCCTCAATCTGGGTAGTTCCTCTGTGACAACCTTCTCAACGCCCGGATTCTGTAAACCAACAGCATTGATCATGCCAGCTGTGCACTCTGCAATTCTTGGTGTAGGATTGCCAAAACGGGGATCTTTTGTAGTGCCCTTAAAAGAGAATGTACCCAGACAGTTAATATCGTACAGTTCGGCATATTCATAGCCATAACCAAAGGTACCGGAGGCAGGGATCACAGGATTGTCAAGCTCAATCCCGCACAGATTTACGCTTAGCTTTCCCACATAATCTCCTCCTTTCGCATTACAGGGCCTTCCTTACATATACGCTTGTAACCCGTAATTGTTTTACAGGAGCATCCCATACAGGCGCCAAAGCCGCAGCCCATGCGCTTCTCAAAGCTCATTTGGCCGGAAGTTTTGGAGGCTGTGTAAACAGCCTTCAGCATAGGTTCCGGTCCACAGGTGTAAAAATAAGTATAGTCCAAGCTTTTCAGGACATCGGTGACAAAGCCTTTCACACCGTAGGATCCGTCAACGGTTGTGACGGTTACATCGGCGCCAAGGGCCTTAAACGCATCCTCATAAAACACTTCTCTCTTTGTGTTAAAGCCAAGGATCACGCTGACTTTCTTGCCTTCAGCAATCAGCCGCTTTGCCAGCAGATACATAGGCGGTACACCAACACCGCCACCAAGCAGAACCGGCTTATCCCCTGACTCGGTCATGTCATAACCATTGCCCAATCCCGTCAGCACATCCAGCATTCCGCTGTTCATCCGGGACATCATCTCTGTCCCCTTGCCTACGACCTTATAGATAATCGTCAGGGTGTTATCTCCAACATCACATACAGAAATGGGGCGGCGCAAGTACAGTCCGTCCAGTTTAATATTTACAAACTGACCCGGCGCAGTAATTGCAGACACATCCCCGGAAAGCGTCATTTTATAGACGCTATCCGTAAGCTGTGTATTTTCAATAATTCTAAACAGACCCTGTTTCATAGACACCTCTCAGGAATCAATGGTAGAAATTGTAAGTGTCGTCTCCTCCAGCACATCCAGGAGCACTTTTACTGTGTCCAGTGCAGTGAAGATCGTAACATTGTTCTCAGTGGCCAGCAGACGGATCTGGTGTCCGTCATTTGCAGAAGTAACGCCAGGATCTCTGGTGTTAAGCACATAAGCAATGTGACCCTGCCGCAGAGCATCCGGGATCTCCTCGCTACCCTCACTAATTTTTCCGAGAATGTGGGTGCGGATGCCGTTGCTCTTCAGGAACTTGGCTGTGCCTGCTGTAGCCTGGATGTTAAAGCCCAGATTGTAGAACCGGCGAATCAAAGGCAGAGCCTCCTCCTTGTCCTTATCCGCAATGGTAGCAAAAACAGTGCCATAGTTCTGCAGATGCATACCAGAGGCCTGCAAAGCTTTATAAAGAGCACGATTCAGCTTGTCGTCGTAGCCAATGGCTTCGCCTGTAGACTTCATCTCAGGAGATAGATAGGCATCCAAGCCGCGAAGCTTATTAAAGGAGAAAACAGGCGCCTTTACATACCAGCGATCCTTCTCCTGGGGATAAATATCAAACAAACCCTGCTCCTTCAGACTCTTGCCCAGAATAACCTCGGTGGCAATATCCGCAAGGCTGTAACCGGTAGCCTTGGACAGGAACGGCACAGTACGGGAAGAACGGGGGTTCACCTCAATGATGAACACATTGTCGTCCTTATCCACAATGAACTGAATGTTGTAAAGACCGACAATACCGATACCCAGACCCAGCTTCTTCGCATACTGCAGGATGATACCCTTCACCTTGTTGGAGATGCTGAAAGAGGGATAAACGCTCATAGAGTCACCGGAGTGAACGCCGGTACGCTCCACCAACTCCATAATACCGGGTACAAACACATTGATGCCGTCGCAGATCGCATCGACCTCAACCTCCTTGCCCTGGATATACTTATCAACCAGCACAGGCTTGTCTTCGTCGATTTCAACAGCGGTCTTTAAATAGTGACGAAGCTGCTTCTCGTTCGCAACGATCTGCATGGCTCTGCCGCCCAGAACAAAGCTGGGACGCACCAAAACAGGATAACCAATATCCGCAGCGGCGGCAATGCCATCCTCAATCTTGGTGACTGCCTTACCCTTAGGCTGAGGGATATTCAGCTCAGACAGGATCTTCTCAAAGCTGTCCCGGTTCTCAGCCCGCTCAATGGCAGCGCAGTCTGTGCCAATAATCTTAACGCCACGCTCCATAAGGGGCTGTGCCAGGTTGATAGCGGTTTGACCGCCCAGAGATGCAATGACACCTTCAGGATTTTCAAACTCAATAATGTTCATTACATCCTCTGGTGTCAGAGGCTCAAAGTACAGCTTATCGGCAGTGGTATAGTCAGTGGATACAGTTTCGGGGTTATTGTTGATGATAATAGCCTCGTAGCCGGAATTCTTAATGGTAGTAACAGCGTGAACGGTAGAATAGTCGAACTCAACACCCTGTCCAATACGGATAGGACCTGCGCCCAGAACAACGATTTTCTTTTTGTTCGTCAGGCGGGAAGTGTTCTCGCCGGTATAGGAAGAGTAGAAATACGGGATGTATGCGCCTGTATGGCAGGTATCCACCATTTTAAACACAGGGAACAGCTTATTTTCCTTGCGGAAATGATATACATCCAACTCGCTGCACTTCCATATCCTCGCAACATACTTGTCGCTGAAGCCCATCTGCTTTGCAGCCTTCAGAATTGCAAGATCCTTGGGGTTCTTCTTAAGGGTCTCCTCCATGCCAACGATCTTAAGGATAGACTCCAGAAAGAACGGCGTAATCTTGGTGATCTCATGAATATCCTCAACAGATACACCACGGCTCAAAAGCTCGGCAATGGCAAAGATATTGTCATCACGGAACTGCCGGATATAATCAAGCAGTTCGTCATTGGACATATCGTCAAATTTAGCAAGATAAATATGATTTGCACCGATCTCAAGAGAACGAATGCCCTTCAGCAGTGCCTCCTCCAGGTTGGTGCCGATACCCATAGCCTCGCCGGTTGCCTTCATTTGGGTGCCCAGAAGATTGGAAGCTGCAGTAAACTTATCAAAGGGGAATCTGGGCAGCTTTGCAATAACATAATCCAGACTGGGCTCAAAGGCTGCATTGGTGTTTGCAATCTTGATATCCTCAAGTTCCATACCCATAGCAATCTTAGCTGTAACACGGGCAATGGGATAGCCGGAAGCCTTGGAAGCCAATGCGGAAGAACGGGACACACGGGGGTTAACCTCAATGAGGTAGTACTCGCTGGAATGAGGGTTCAGAGCAAACTGAACATTGCAACCGCCCTCGATCTTCAATTCACGGATAATTTTAATTGCAGAATCATTGAGCATCTTCATATCATGCTCATTCAGGGTCATAATCGGCGCAACAACGATAGAGTCACCTGTATGGACACCTACAGGGTCTATATTCTCCATGCCGCAAATGGTGATTGCATGATCGTTGGAGTCACGCATGACTTCAAACTCGATTTCCTTATAGCCCTTCACACTCTTCTCGATCAGCACCTGATGGACAGGAGACAGCTTGAAGGCATTCAAGCCGATTTCCACCAATTCCTCTTCGCTGTATGCAAAGCCGCCGCCTGTACCGCCGAGGGTAAAGGCAGGACGCAGGACAACAGGATAGCCGATCCGATTGGCAGCTTCCTTTGCATCCTCGATAGAATAGGTGATTTCAGAGGGAATAACAGGCTCGCCAATGGCCTCACACATTTCCTTGAACAGTTCTCTGTCCTCAGCACGTTCAATGGACTCGCTACTGGTGCCAAGGAGTTCAACGCCACATTCCTTCAGTACGCCTTTCTTTTCCAGCTGCATTGCCAGGTTCAGACCTGTCTGTCCGCCAAGGCCAGGGATAATGGCATCCGGGCGCTCATAGCGAAGGATCTTAGCCACATACTCCAGTGTCAGAGGCTCCATATACACCTTGTCGGCAATGGTTGTATCTGTCATAATAGTTGCGGGGTTAGAATTACACAGAACAACCTCATAGCCCTCTTCCTTCAGTGCAAGACAGGCCTGGGTGCCTGCATAGTCAAACTCGGCAGCCTGTCCAATTACAATAGGACCGGAACCGATGATCAATACCTTCTTAATATCCGTACGCTTAGCCATAGTTAATCCCCCTGTTTTCTATAAACAACTTTTCCGTCACAGACAGTCAAAACACATTCACCTTTTACTTTCCAACCGGCAAAGGGTGTCGCCTTTCCCATAGAAATAAACTCTGACGGATCGATGGTGACTTCTTTTTCCAGATTCCATACTGTAAAGTCATTTCCCAAAGAAATTCCGAACCGCTTTCTGGGATTTACCGCCAGAAGCTCAATTAGTTTTTCCAAGGTGATGATACCCGGCAGAACAAAATGGGTATACATCACAGGAAACGCTGTTTCGATTCCGACGATTCCAAAAGCGCTCCCGGAAAGCCCCTTTGACTTCTCCTCTGCCGAATGGGGTGCGTGATCTGTAGCGATCATATCGATGGTGCCATCCAGAATGCCTGCAATCAACGCCTGTCTATCCTCTTCGCTACGGATAGGCGGATTCATACGGAAGCGACCGTCTTCCTGCAGGTCGTTATCGTTCATTACAAGATAGTGAGGCGCAGTTTCACATGTTACATCCAATCCCCGAGCCTTGGCCTGGCGGATCAGTTCCACAGTTTCTTTTGTGGAAATGTGGCAAACATGGTAAGCGCAGCCTGTTTGCTCAACCAGGCGGAGATCCCGGGCAACCTGCTCATATTCACTGGCGCTGCAAATGCCCTTATGTCCATGCCTTGCCGCATATTCGCCGTCATGGATGTAGCCTCCGTGAAGCAAGCTGTTTACTTCACAATGGGCTACTACCATTTTACCCAAAGCTTTTGCTCTGACCATGGCCTCACGCATCATGCTGTCACTCTGGACGCCTCTTCCATCGTCTGAGAATGCGATTACATCCTCCGCCATTTCTGCAAGCTCTGCAAGCCTTTCGCCTTGCTCGCCTACTGTAATTGCACCATAGGGGTACACATGGATCACTGCATTTTTTCTGATCAGTTCCAGTTGTGCATTCAAATGCTCCCTGCTGTCAGGAACAGGATTCAGATTGGGCATAGTACACACTGCAGTGTAACCGCCTCTTGCTGACGCCTTAGAACCTGTCTCCATGGTCTCTTTATAAGAAAATCCCGGCTCACGGAAATGCACATGCACATCACAAAAGCCGGGAAAAACAGCATATTCACAGGAATTGAAAGGAGACAGTTCCTTCATCAAATCACAACCGGAAGAAACAATAGCATCAACAGAGCAACCAACGGATTTCATGTTAACAGCCGCGCTCATCATTGCATTTTCCTCCCACTAAAATTATTTGACTAAGTATACCACAGAATCTATACATTTGTCAAATCCTGTGGATATATTTTTTCCTTGAAAATTACACAAATTTTAGCCGGCAGGATAATCCATTATATCTAAATCTACAAAGGGGTATACACGCTGCCACCCCTCCGCATTTTTTGTTACGCTGCTCCTGTGATTGTTAACAAGACGAACAATATCATAAACATCGATCCAAATCTCTGAGTTGCATTCCTTTTGACTCTCGTCAAACACAAGTTCCATTCCAAAATGCAAGTGCACCGTCTCTATATTATTCACATTTTCCTTGTCAGAATAGCCTGTTCTGCCCATAAAACCAATCAGATCCCCGGCCTGAACAATGTCCCCTTCCTGCAGCCCCTTAGCAAAGGGATTGTCCTTTTGCAGATGCGCATAGTAGTAATATCTTTTAGAATCAAAGGAACGGATACCGATCCGCCATCCTCCGTACCGGTTCCATCCCATGACCTCTACAACACCGCCCTCCACAGCTACGATAGGCGTTCCCAGACTTCCCATCAGATCGTTGCCTAAGTGCTTTCGGGCAAAGCCAAAGGAACGGCTGTTGCCAAAATCCGAGCAGTGACTGTAACCATAACCTGCTGCCACAGGCGAAAATGCCTTTAATCCATAGGTCGGTTTCCATTCTCCGTCCACCTCTATGGCATATGAGCCTAACAATCCGCCAATGGCTGCCTGATAAGCCTGATGGTAGTAGTTGTAATATTTATACAGTTCTCCTAACAGTTCCTCCGGTGACTTATCCTCTTTTAACTCCCTCACCGCTTTTTTTACCGACGCAAGACCGCATCTGCCTCCGGTTCGGCAAGCAGCAACCGCCAGAACATCAATCCAGCTTATATGTTTTTCCTGTTCAAAGCTGGCTATATCTTCTTTCATGGCATATTGCAGAGATTCATAAGGTACTTTGAAATCTACCCAGCGTATCGTCTCCGCCCGGGCAGGCTGAACTAAAGAACACACCAGAAGCATCAAAAGAAATATCCGCCGTTTCACAAACCTCACCTCTTGTGTAGGATGTGACACAGCGGATACTGTATGCAATGAAATTATTTCAAATCCTTGCGGATGCCTTCGGCAATCCGATAAACATCCTCCATTTTTTTAATAGAGGAAATTTGCTCCTTATAGTAATTGCTATAGGCTACGCCACGCAGATACCATGCAAAATGCTTTCTGGCCTCCAGGCAGGCGATATGCTCGCCCTTATCCTCGTTTGCAAGCTCAAACTGACGGACTGCTACATCCACACGCTTACTCAGAGGGGGACGCTCAGGTGCCTCCTCCCCTGCCAATGCTGCTTTGACCTGGGCAAAGATCCAGGGATCTCCAAAACTGGCGCGCCCGATCATGAGGCCGTCTGCCCCGGTCCATTTTTTGCACCGAAGCGCAGCTTCCGGACTGACTATATCGCCGTTTGCAATCACCGGTACTGCACACTGTTGCTTGACCTTTGCGATCATATCCCAATCTGCAGTTCCGGAATACAACATACTTCTTGTACGACCATGGACGGCGATCAGCGCCGCTCCATTATCCTCCATTCGCCGGGTGAAATCCAAAACATTAACAGAGCCTTTGTCCCATCCAAGACGGCACTTTACTGTAACCGGCACCTGTACCGCCTTCACAACAGCTGCTACAATATCCCCGGCAAGTTCCGGGGTGCGCATTAGACCGCAGCCATCGCCGGAATTGGCGATTTTTGGCATAGGACAACCCATGTTGATATCGATAAAGTCACAGCCGGAGATCTCCAGCGCAAGCTCTGCTGCCTGGGTCATAATCTGAGGATCATTGCCGAAAATCTGGGCGCCACAGATGCTTCCCTCATTTTTCCGGAGCAGTGCAGCGCTTTTTTTATCCTTATAAACCAACGCCCGGGAGGATACCATTTCCGTAACGGTAATGCCTGCCCCCAGTTCCGCGCAGACAGTACGGAAAGCCCAGTCTGTTACGCCGGCCATAGGACCAAGCACCAACGGATTATTCACTTCCAGATTACCAATCAGCACAGGCATCACCTCCTTTTTCAGGAGATTATACCACAACAGGCCAATTTCCGCAAGTCATAACAATATGCTGATCACCCATACAATTCCTGTAATCAACGCTCCCCCCAACGCCCAAATCGGGCCTCTGACAGAATACTTTGGTCGTTTCCCGGAGCTATGATTACAGATCAGGCGTTTTGCTTCCCTTAGCAGAGCTTCATCCGTAACACCTTCCTGCCCCACTGCATCATCTTTCAAAATAAAGATCGCCTGCTCAAAAAGCTTAGGGTCAGGCGAATGCACCACAATAACCTGTCGGGAGATTCCTTTTACCATAAAAACCGCCTCCGGTGGCAGTATTCCCCACCGGAGGTCGTTTCATACGGAAGTTTATGCCAGCACACCCATCTTCTCGATGGACTCTGTGGGGTTAACAACGGGTTTCATGTAATTCCAGGACAGTACACTCCATTTTCCGTTTTTGTACTCAAAAACCTGGATTGCGCAGTTATCCGCGGTAAATTTACCCCGCTCCAATCTAACACCAAGCACGTGCTGCACAGCATTCATTAAGAAGCCACCATGAGAAAATGCTGCGACATATTCATGAGGATCGGCTTCCAGCATTGCAAAGAATTCTGCCACACGCTTGGCGACCATCTCAAAATTCTCGCCACCGTAATCGGCATAGTTGATTTTTCCGTTCTTTTCTGACTGCATTGCCTCAGCAACCAGCTTTCCGGTCCATGTACCCACATCATACTCACGCAGCAGGGGTGTCAGCTGAGCTTCCATACCGGGCAGCGCATTCTTTTGGGTATCATGGGCCCGGGAAAGGTCACTGCTATAAACTTTATCAAAAGGAATGTCACTCAGAACATCCCTAATAGCTACAGCCTGCTCTATACCTAAGGGGGTTAGTGGAGAGTCGGATTGTCCCGCAAATTTGCGTTCTACGTTGGCTGTGGATTCTCCGTGTCGAATCAAAAACAGTTTCATAATTACTCCTCATCTTTCGGTCTTTTATATCGTCCCATGGGCTCCCATTCCGGCAAAGGAAATCTCTGCATTGCGCCAAAGATTTTATCCTTCAGGTCCGGATATGCGGCACTGAGATCGAAAACTAGTTTTTTTATCTCCTCCCGCTTTGTGTGTTTGTCCACAGGACAGCGGTTGGCGATTATGGGCAGATTTTGCTTGGTAGCAAAATTATCAATGGTCTGTTCATGAATATACAGCATAGGACGAATCTGAATTACCCCGGTCCTATCTAGATTGGTCACAGGCTGGAAGCAACTGATGCGTCCTTCATAAAACAGAGACATTACAAAGGTCTCCACTGCGTCATCATAATGATGACCCAGTGCAAGCTTATTAAAGCCCTTGTCCAAAATTGCCTGATTAAGTGCCCCTCTTCGCATTTTCGCGCACATGGAGCATGGGTTCTTTTCCTTGCGATAATCAAATATTACCGGTCCTATTTCTGTTTTCACAAGAGTAAACGGTACTGCCAGTTCGTTACATAACCGTGCAATACCACTATAGTCCATACCAAGCCCCATGTCAATGGTAATAGCCTCAAGTTCAAAAGGATTATGATTGTACTTGCGCAATTCTGACAAAAAGACAAGCAGCGCCAGGGAATCCTTACCACCGGAAACGCCTACGGCAATTTTATCTCCGGGCTGGATCATATTATAATCCTCCACGCATCGGCGCACCAAGCCGACCAACCTTTGCATTGTATTTCCTCCGCTTTTCACAAAAATAGGATGTTAGCATTTAAGAGAATACAGGAGCATTTCGAAGAATTTCGCAGCTCTTTCAGGATTCTATAAATTTTCTCAAAATTTGGGTTGACTTTTATTTATTGGTATGATATAAGAATCTAGCGTTTTGCAGATATTGTAATGCATACGGATAGATTTGTCAAAATATTTTACCTAATTGGAGGAACGCATAATGTCCACTACACTCGCTAAGAAGGAGACCGTAGAGCGCAAGTGGTATGTTATCGACGCAGCCGGTAAGCCCCTGGGCCGTACCGCTGTTATTGCTGCCAACCTGCTGCGCGGCAAGCACAAGGTCGATTTCACCCCTAACGTTGACTGCGGTGACTTCGTCATCGTCATCAACACCGACAAGGCTGTTCTGACCGGCAAGAAGGCTGAGCAGAAGACCTACTACCGCGTTTCCGGCTGGATCGGCGGTCTGAAGGAAACCAAGGCTCGCACCATGATGGAGCAGCGCTCCGACTACGCTCTGGAGTTGGCTGTCAAGGGTATGCTGCCCAAGAACACTCTGGGCCGTAACGCTCTGTCCCGTCTGCACCTGTACAAGGGCGCTGAGCATCCTCATGCTGCTCAGAAGC
>JAZSDS010000033.1:0-4027 GCA_045531275.1 Faecousia sp. | reverse complement strand
ACTTCAAGGATATTACCTATGACGGCGTGACGAAGATGCGGGAGGAGATATCTCCTGATGCGGCTGTCTGCTTTAAGCTGGTAGCAACAAAGGATCGCATGGAGCTGTATATGAAGCGTGCGGATCAAGAGGAATACACCCTTTACAATGTTTTAACAGGTGTGGATCCCTCCGGATACATCGCAATTGCCTGTACGGGCTATACCTACTGGAGTATTGATAACTTTGAAATTAAGAATACGGCGAAGGTCTTTAATGAAGCTCCGGAGGTGGTAATTGAATTACCGGAGCTTGTCAGCGCCGAGGAACGGGGTCTTGTAGAAACGGATGCCAAATGGGAGGAAGAGGTAGCGATCAATGCAAGCTATGTTCCTTTCGCACCGGCGGCGAACTGGCTGTGGATCGTGATCGGTGCTTTGGCATTTGTCGTAGCTGCGGCAGTGGCAGTGGTTGTGGTTATCATTTCCCGCAAGCGTAAAAACAAGGAGGCAGGAGAGGCAATATGAGAAAAATGAGATCTTTTATCAGCATCGCAATGCTGCTTTGTTTACTGCTGGCAGGCTGCAGCACAGCGCAGGTGGCTAAAGAGCCTACCTTTGCCGAATGTGAAGACGGCGTGGATTTTACAGCCTATTCCGCGCCCACACTCAATACAAGAGTTGGTCCGGAACTTGAGGATGCTTACCGGAAGCTGGCGGAAGCCGGTTTCACAAAAGCCATTGCTCTGTATGAGGGCGATGCCTGGATGACCGGCAGCGATATTTACGATACCATTGCCCAGCGCAGCGAGGTTGCACAGGAGGAAGCGCTGGTCGTTTTGGACGTTGCGCAGAAAGCAGGTATTGAGTATTTTGTCCGTGACTGGTCGTTCTACGGCCTTGGCAGAAACTTTAAGGATGAGATCGACACAAAGGAAGAATTTGAGCGAGTCATTTCCAAAATGTTTGATGAAAACAACCTGTATATTGACCATCCGGCATACGGAGGAAGCTTTGGCTTTGATGAACCCAATGTTCAGGAGATGGACACCATTGTATGGCAGGTGGAGCTGTATCAAAAATATATCGCGCAAAACAGCGATGTAGGCGGCGAGATCTTTGTGAACCTGCTTCCCTCCTATGTTGGGGATAACTCGGAAGCGCTGTCAGAGGATAATGATTACACCTATAGCGAATATGTAGACTACTACTTTGCGCACATTGCACCTTTGCTGGGGTATGTTTGCTGGGACTTTTATCCGTATATGTCTAACGGCAGTGAGTACTACATTCGGGATGGATTCCTCAGGAATATGGAGATAATGGCACAGAAGGCGAAGGAAGCGGACTGTGAGGTTCGTGCCTTTGTTCAGGCCACGGGAGACTTCACAGGTATGAGAAATCTGGACAACATCGCTGACCTGCGGTTTCAAATCTATTCCGGTATGGCATTCGGTGTGCGGGAGTTTGCTTACTACACCTACAGCTCTCCGGGCAACGAAATAAACTTCACCAGGGAAGACGGCTATTCCCTGTACGATTATAAAACCGACACCTACACTTGGGTGTATGACGCGGCAAAGATCGTAAACAATGAGGTCCACGCCATGGAGGATGCCTATATGGCATACGCTTGGGAAGGCACAATGTTTATGAACGCCAACGAGATGCTGGATAACCAGCTCTTTGCGAATCTGACCGAGCCTTTACAGTCCCACGATCGTATGAAATTTATGTCCTGCACCCAGGATGTGATGGCCGGCGCGTTTACAGCGAAGGATCAGAGCAATTCCGCCAAGGACGCATTTATGATCGTGAATATGGCTGATCCGCTGGAGAAGCTGGACAATCAGGTTACCGTTCAGTTTCAAAACGCTACACATCTTTTGATGTATCGGCTGGGAGAAAAAAAGGTTGTGGAGCTGCCTTCTGATGGCGTTTACACCTTCTGCTTAGAACCTGGCGAAGGTCGTTTTGTAATTCCGTTTTAACCAACCAAAAGGAGGAATCATTGATGAAAAAAACAATTCTCAAAATTTTGTGCTGTGTGCTTGCAATGGTACTGATGCTATCCGTAGCAGCGTGTGGCACAGGAGGAAAAGGCGATAATGCCGACGGCAGACGAATCCTTAAATGGGAGGTTCTGAAGGCCGGCTACGGAACCATTCCCTACGAAAAGATTGCCGAGGCGTTTATGGCAGAGCATCCGGATGTGTTGGTAAAAATCGTTTTCAATCCCAGCATTGCCACCACCACGGCCTCCCGTTTGGAGAGCAATACCAACCTGGCGGATGTCTACAGCTACCGAAGCATTGACTCCATCAAGCGCTGGGCCATTGAGGGCTGGGTAGAACCGCTGGATGATGTGTATAACGCCCAGCTTTCCACCGGAAAGACCGTAGCAGAAAGCCTGACTGGAAATACACAGGAAGTCTGCAGCTATAATGGCACTGCTTACGCAATTCCTGAGTATACCTCTTTGGGCGGCATCGTTTACAACAAGAGCCTGTTCCAGCAGTATGGTTGGGAAACTCCGAAAACCACGGCAGAGCTGGAAGTGCTGTGTAAGCAGATTTTGAAGGATACGAACAATGCGGTAGCTCCCATTGTCTATTGCGGCGGTGCTGCGGACGGCTATCTCTACATGGCTGTGGACAACTGGGTATATTCCTATGAGGGCATGGACCAGCTGGACAACTTCTTCAGCTACGAAAGCCCGGAAGTGTTTAATCCTACTGCCTATAAGGGCAAGATGTATGCACTGCAGAATTTGCAAAAGTTCTTTTATGACGAAGGTGCGTACACCATGACAGGCAGCGTGGGTATGACCCATATTGTAGCGCAGACAAAACTGATTCAGGGGCAGGCGGCGATGATGGTCAATGGCTCCTGGTTTGAAAATGAGATGTCCGATGTGCTGCAGAAAAACCCGGATGTGGAGATGGGTATGATCCCGTTGCCCGAGATGAGCGATCCTTCCGGGAAAGTGCTCCACTCCGCAAACTACACGACGGTAGACGAAAAACAAGTGATTCAGGCGGAATTCGGCTCCAATTACTTTATTCCGGCCAATGCGGCGAATAAGGAGGATGCCAAGGAATTCCTGAGATTTTTGAGCGAGCCGGAGATCTGCGCTATGTATACCCGTTATACAAATGCTGTTCGCCCCTTTGAATACGATCTGTCTCCGGATGCGGAGGCTTATGCGGGGATGAGCAGCTTTGGTAAAAGCGTGCTGACTATGGCGGCTGAGAGCTATTTGTATACGCCGAATATAACCAGTCCTATCGCGATCAAAGGTCTGACTGGCTTCTGGGCACGCGGCAGTACGCCCTTTGTTGCCATCCGTGACAGTGTGGAATCTATCAATCAAGCACTGCAAAACGACTATGATTACGCACAAAGCAACTGGGATAGATGGAACGAACTGGTAGATTAACAAGAAAGTCAGGTGTATATGATGAGAAGAAAATTTGCTTTTCTGATTCTGCTCATCCTGATATTGGGGCTGGTTGGTTGTAAAGGCGTTCATTTAGGCGGCCATAGCTATGGGCAATGGCAGACGGTGCAAAAAGCGACCTGTTTGGAAGACGGTCTGCAGGAACGGGTTTGCGACTGCGGAAAGAAAGAGACTCAGGTGCTTCCGGCACTGGGTCACGCAGTCGTTGTAGATGAGGCAAAGGTGGCGTCTTGTACCGAAAGCGGCCTGACAGAGGGAAGCCACTGTTCCCGATGCGATGCTGTATTGCAGGAACAGCAGGTAATTACCGTCCCCCATGTGACGGAGGAAACTCCGAGCATTGAACCGGATTGTACCAGGGCAGGTAAGGAGGCGGGCGCATACTGCACCGTGTGCGGTGAGTATGTAATCAGCCCCAAAAAGATCCGTCAGAATGGACATAATTATGTCAATGGCGTGTGCACCGAGTGTAACGCTGTACGGCCGGATATGGCTGCGGCCATTATGATCAATGAACTCAATGATGCGGGTGTGCCCAATTTCTACACAAAGCAGGCATACCCGGCAGGCAGTACGATCACCTTTGATG
>JAZSDS010000045.1:0-9942 GCA_045531275.1 Faecousia sp. | reverse complement strand
GGGCTACAACCCCGAGTCCTCCACCTTCGTTACCATCGGCGAGCGTATTCACTGCATCGCTCCCTCCATCCGCAAGGCTATGGACGAGCGTGACCCCGAGCCCATTCTGCAGCGTGCATACGAGCAGATCAAGGCCGGCGCTACTTATCTGGATGTTAACATCGGACCTGCTGAGAAGGACGGTCCCGAAAGAATGATGTGGGCAGTCAAGCTGCTGCAGGAGAACTTCAACAATGTTCCTCTGGCATTGGATACTGCCAACATGAAGGCTATCGAAGCCGGTATCAAGGTTTACAACCGTCAGAACGGCAAGCCCATTGTCAACTCTGCTGACGCCGGCTCCCGTATCGGCTACATTGATCTGGCTGCTGCCAACGACGCTATCTGTATTGCTCTGTGTTCCGCTGACGGTATCGCCAAGGATAACGAAGAGCGTATGATGCACTGTGACAACATGCTCGAGCGCGGTCTGTCCCTGGGTATGGACGCTACCGACCTGTGGTTCGACCCCCTGTTCCTGGTTGTCAAGGGTATGCAGGACAAGCAGATGGAAGTCCTGGAGGCTATCAAGATGTTCTCCGACAAGGGCCTGAAGTCCACCGGCGGCCTGTCCAACAACTCTAACGGTGCGCCCAAGAACGTTCGTCCCATTATGGACTCCGCTCTGGTTGCAATGTGCATGATGCAGGGTCTGACCTCCGCAATCGTTAACCCCAACGACCTGCGCCTGATGGAGACCATCAAGTCCTGCGACATTTTCAAGAACCATACTCTGTACTCCGACAGCTATCTGGAGCTGTAAGATCGTATTATTCCCGTATCATTAGCCGGGAGGGAGAAGCCTCCCTCCCGGCTTCTGCACATTTCATCCCACGACAGACTCTGCTGGGAGGAAGGATGCCCTTGGGCGCGCAACCCTCCCAGCCATTTTGCGAATTACAATATCCCCCGGAGGGGGATGCCCAAATGACTTCGTATATCCAGCCGGGAGCGGAGGGCTCCGGCTCCATATATATTATTTAATCAGGAGGAAACTACTATGAGCGTATTGACTGATCTGATTTATGGCGGCAGCAATGCTGTTGCAGGCCTGACCGAAGGCGCTGTAAACGATGCGATTGCCAAGTACGGCGCGGACAAGGAAATCGCATTTCCGGATACCGCCTACTATTTCCCCACCATTTACGCAGCTACAGGCGTAAAGGTTAAGACTCTGGGCGACCTGACTGCCTGTGTAGGCGTGCTGAAGAGCCTGATCACCAACCAGGAGGACCTGGGCCAGGCGCTGAATGCCGGCCTTGCAACTGCTGTTGGCGCTGAGATCATTGAGGGTCTGAAGTACGTGGAGGGTGGTAATCCCTATGAAAACGAGTCTGGTATCGGTTTTGTGCCTGATCCCATTATCCGCAGCTTGGGTGTTCCTCTGGTAACCGGCGATATTCCCGGTGTTGCTGTTGTTCTGGGTAAGGCTGACAATGCCCAGAATGTAGTGGATGTTGTTAAGGACTATCAGTCTAAGGGTATCATGACCTTTATGGTGGGTGATGTTATCGAGCAGTGCGCCGAGGGTGGCGTGAAGATGGGTCTTGAGTTCCGTGTTATCCCCCTGGGCCATGATGTGACCTCTGTGATCCATGTGGTTACTGTGGCTGTCCGCGCTGCGCTGATCTTTGGCAATGTCCAGCCCGGTGATCTTGCCGGCCTGCTGACCTACACCAAGGAGCGTGTGCCCGCATTCGTGAATACCTTCGGCGCTCTGAATGAAGTCGTCGTCTCTGCCGGCGCTGGCGCCATTGCTCTGGGCTTCCCCGTGATCGTGGATATCGACCTGGGCGAAAACCAGGTTCCCGGTGCTCTGGAGAGCGTTTGTGACCACGCTGAGACTGTAAAGAAGTCTCTGGAGCTCCGTGAGATCAAGATCAAGGTCAAGGAGCTGCCCATTCCCGTTGCCTTTGCTGCTGCTTTTGAGGGTGAGATCATCCGTAAGAGTGATATGCACGCTGAGTTCTATTCCGGCAAGAACCCCACAGCAGAGCTGGTAATTATGCGTCAAATGAATGAGATCGAGGATCATAAGATCAACATCATCGGACCGGATCTGGACACAGGCAACGAGTTCTCCCTGGTTACCTATGTTGAGGTAGCCGGCAAGAAGATGCAGGAGGACTTCGAGAGCGTTATCGAGCGTAAGTTCCACGCATGGTTCAACTACATGGAAGGTGTAATGCACACTGGTCAGCGGAATCAGGTTCGTGTCCGTGTAAGCAAGGACGCTTTTGAAAAGGGCTTGCGGCTGAAGGACTTTGCTGAGGTTCTGTATGTTATGATTATGGATGAGTTCGACGCTGTTGTTGACAAGTGCCAGGTCACCCTGATCACCGACACCGCAGAGGCCGGCAAGTTCCGCGATGAGGTTGCTATGCCCCGCTATGCTGCGAGAGATGCCCGCCTGGAATCTTTGACTGACGAGAGCGTAGACCGCTATTATACCTGTATCCTGTGTCAGTCCTTTGCACCTGCCCACTGCTGCGTGGTCACCCCTGAGCGTCTGGGTCTGTGTGGCGCTGTTTCCTGGTTGGATGCCAAGGCAACCAACGAATTGGATCCCAACGGCCCCTGCCAGCCCATCTTCAAGGAAGGCTGCACCGACGAGCGTACCGGTCGCTTTGAGACGGTTGACAAGGCCATTACCGATGCTACCCACGGCGCTGTGGAGACGGTCACGCTGTACTCCATTCTGGAGGATCCCATGACCTCCTGCGGCTGCTTCGAGTGCATTTGCGGCATCGAGCCCATGTCCAATGGCTTTATCGTTGTAAACCGTGAGTTCTCCGGCATGACCCCTGCAGGCATGACCTTCGGCGAACTGGCAAGCTGCACCGGCGGCGGTGTCCAGACTCCCGGCTACATGGGTCACGGCAGACACTTCATTTCTTCCAAGAAGTTTATTGCTGCCGAGGGCGGCATTGAGCGTATTGTCTGGATGCCCAAGGAACTGAAGGATGATGTGGCAGAGCGCCTGAACAAGACTGCCAAGGAGCTGTACGGCATTGAAAACTTCACTGATATGGTGGCTGACGAAACCATCACCACCGACGGTGAGGAGCTGCTGAACTGGCTGACCGAAAAGGGTCATCCCGTCCTGGGCATGGAGCCCCTGCTGTAATGAAATACGCCCCCTCTCCTGCGGGAGAGGGGGTGTCGATATAAATCCCTATGGGAATTTTCGATATTTCCCTTCGGGAATTGATATACCGCTTTGTGGTTCGATATGCCTGCGGGCAAGAGGGGGTTTCTATCATATCGAGTCGTGCCAGCGACATATCGGATTTCCCCACAAGGGGAAATATATCGATTTTGCCTTAGCAAAAAATTGACAAGAATTTAAAGGATTAGATCTATGAAAGTAACTTTTCAAATTGAGGGCGGAAGCCCTGTCAATATTGAATGTAACGCCGGTGATAATCTGCTGGAGCTGGCCCGTCGGGCAAATGTTGCCATTGACGCGCCCTGTAGCGGCAACGGTTCCTGCGGCAAATGCCGCGTGAAGCTCATTGAGGGAGAAGTGGAATCTTTACCCTCCCGTCATATCACCGACGAGGAATATAATGCAGGATGGCGGCTTAGCTGTAACAGCAAGGTTATAGGTGACTGCACAGTTATGGTGCCGGATATTGCCTCTGCCTACCAGTCCCGGATGAAGACAGCAGATCTTTCCTCTCCGGAAGAGGTGGCCATCTTCCGCCAGGCCCAGCAGGCGGTGAAGGAAAGTGGCATTTCCTTTGAAAACCCTTACCGGGCTGTGGTGGTGACTATGGAGGAGCCCTCTGCCGAGGACACTATGCCGGACATTGAACGGCTTACCTGGGCGCTGCAGGGCCAGCTTGGAGTGGAGAAGGTAGAAGTACCCTTCGGTGTCATGGTGAAGCTGGCAACCACCCTGCGGGAAAACAGCTTTGCAGTGTGCGTCAAGGGTGAACTGACAGAAAATACATTTAAGTGCATGGAGATCTGCGCTCCCGGCGATACAGTTATTGCAGGCTGCGCCATCGATATTGGTACTACCACGGTATCTATGGTGCTGGTGGATATGACAAACGGTGAGCTTCTTGCCAAGGGTTCTTCCGGCAACGGACAGATCCGCTACGGCGCGGATGTCATCAATAGAATTATTGAGCAGTCCCGTCCCGGCGGCAAGAAGAAGTTGCAGGATGCCATCGTCAAGGAGACTCTGACGCCCATCATTGCCAATCTTTGCAAAACAGCCAATATCAGCGCCCGCAGCATTCTCCGGCTGTGTATCGGCGCCAATACCACTATGAATCATCTGCTGGTGGGCGTGGATGCAGACCCGGTGCGTATGGACCCCTATATTCCCAGCTTTTTCAGTTGGGAGGGACTTACCGCCCAGGATATTAAGCTGCCTGCCAACCCCCTGGCAAAAATCATCATCGCGCCCAATATCGGCTCCTATGTAGGCGGCGATATTACTGCCGGCACACTGGCGTCTATGATCTGGGATAAGGACGAAATGAGTTTGTTTATCGATCTGGGCACCAACGGAGAGATCGTATTCGGCAACCGGGATTTCCTGATGAGCTGCGCCTGCAGCGCCGGTCCTGCCTTTGAAGGCGGCGACATTTCCTGCGGCATGCGGGCTACAGACGGCGCGGTGGAGGCCGTGGTTATCGATAAAGACACCATGGAACCTACTCTTACGGTGGTGGGCGATCCGGGACAGAAGCCTGTAGGTATCTGCGGCTCCGGTATTATTGATATTATTTCCGAGCTGTTCCGCTGCGGCATTATCAATGCAAAGGGCTTGTTTGTACGGGAAGGACAGCGGGTGCAAAGAGATCAGCACGGCATGGGCAGATATATTCTGGCAGACTCCCAGGAGAGCGAAACAGGCAGAGAGGTGTCCATCAACGAAGTGGACATTGACAACTTTATCCGGGCAAAGGGCGCTATTTTCTCTGCTGTGGACACCCTTTTAAAGAGCGTGGATATGACTGTGGATATCATCGATAAGGTCTATGTTGCCGGAGGAATCGGCTCCGGTATCAATATGAAAAATGCTGTTAATATCGGTATGCTTCCCGATGTGGAGCTTAGTAAATTCCAGTATATCGGCAACTCCAGTCTCACCGGCGCTTACACTATGGTGGTCAGTGACGAGGCTACCGCTAAATGCCATGAGGTAGGTGCCAATATGACCTATCTGGAGCTTAGCACTTATCCCGGATATATGGACAGCTTTGTGGCGGCGTGCTTCCTGCCCCATACGGATGCCCGCCTGTTCCCCAACAGCATTCAGGAGGCCTAACATGCAGATAGAAAATAATAAAGAGGAAGTGCCTTTTTCCTATTATCAGGGGCTTTTTAAGGATATTGACCCCCAGGAGGTGACCCGGCGGTTGCCCCAGGTGGGGTGGGACGGAGAGAAATTCTCCGTCGGGCTTCTGGGAAAGGACTATTCGATCGCTTGGCCCGAATATGCGATCGAGCCGGAGTCGGTTCTGCCTGTGCAGACATTCCTGCTGCGGTATTTGCTGGAGAGCAAGCAGGTGGCATGGGCAGGGCAGTGGAAGACTTTCCGGGAAATGCCCTGGGGGGAGATGTACATTAAGCCCTACACCGGACGGGTGCTGACCCGGGCGGCATTTACCTTTGGAACCAGGGTCGGGGCATTTCGCACTGCCTGTGAGAAGATGGGTGCCATAAAGCTGGGCCACGGTGACGCAGGTTATCAGTTCGATTTTGTTGGCGGGTATTCCATGCAGATCCTGGTGTGGGAGGGTGACGATGAGTTTCCTCCCAGCGCCCAGGTGCTGTACTCGGATAACTTTGCAGCAGGCTTTGCGGCGGAGGACCGGGTGGTGGCAGGAGATATTCTCATCTCCACCATTAAAGGAAATATGTAGAAAAAGTGCAGAAATTCAGGGTTACCCCCTTGGGTTTCTGCATTTTTTTGCGCCGCTCAAGCAAAAAAATATTGATTGTTGTTTTTCTCTGTGGTAGAATTACTCTGTTAGGAACAATCCTAAGGAAAGGTCTGGTTACTTTGTATACCATAGCGCAACTATATGATCTGGAGCACACTGCGGCTAAGGATTATCTTGCTTCCTTTACATATCCCTGGGAGGCGTTAAAAGGCATTAAGGACATGATCACCACACTGGGCGAGAGTCTGGATCCTGATGAATACACACAGATCCAGCCTCAGGTCTGGGCACATAAGGCTGCCAAAGTAGCGCCCACTGCCTATATCGCAGGCCCCTGTATCATTGGGGCGAATACCGAGGTGCGGCACTGCGCCTTTGTCAGAGGCAGTGTTTTGGTTGGCGAAAACTGTGTGGTGGGAAATTCCGTAGAACTGAAAAATGTAATCATTTTTGACAATGTTCAGGTGCCGCACTACAACTATGTTGGCGACAGTATTTTGGGTTACAGATCCCATATGGGCGCCGGCGCAGTGACCTCCAATGTCAAAAGTGACAAGACCCTGGTGGTGATCCACGGTGACCGGGAGATCGAGACAGGAATTAAGAAGGTCGGCGCTATGCTGGGCGACTTCGTGGAGGTAGGCTGCAACAGCGTGCTGAATCCCGGCACAATTATCGGCAGACATTCCAGTGTGTATCCCACCAGCTGTGTCCGTGGTGTTATCCCTGAGAACAGTATTCATAAATGCAGCGGCGAGATCGTTGCCAAACGGTAAGGAGTTATTGTATGGGTAAATATTTCGGTACAGACGGCTTCCGCGGTGAGGCCAATGTTAATCTTACAGCAGACCATGCCTATAAGGTAGGCCGTTTCCTGGGCTGGTACTACACCCAGGAGAAGAAGCGCGCAGGCAGCGAGGAGAAAGCCCGTATTGTTATCGGCAAGGATACCCGCCGGTCCAGCTATATGTTTGAGTATGCCCTGGCAGCCGGTATAACCGCTTCCGGCGCAAGCGCGTACCTGCTCCATGTTACCACAACGCCTTCAGTGGCCTATGTTACCCGGATGGATGATTTTGACTGCGGTGTCATGATCTCCGCGAGCCACAATCCCTTCTACGACAACGGCATCAAGCTTCTTAACGCCCACGGCGAAAAAATGGAAGAAGCTGTGATTGAGTTGGTAGAGAGCTATCTGGATGGTGAGCTGGAGCTCTATGGCGAAAAGTATCCTGAGATCCCCTTTGCCAAGCGGGCAGATATCGGCAGAACTGTGGACTATTCCGCAGGCAGAAACCGCTATATCGGCTACCTGATCTCCCTGGGTATGTATTCCTTTAAGGGTGTCAAGGTGGGCTTGGACTGCGCCAACGGCGCCAGCTGGAATATTGCCAGAAGTGTTTTTGACGCACTGGGCGCAAAAACCTATGTCATTAATGCGGAGCCTGACGGTGTAAATATCAATGAAAACGCCGGCTCAACCCACATCGAGAATCTCCAGAAATTTGTGGTGGAAAACGAACTGGATGTGGGCTTTGCTTACGACGGTGATGCAGACCGCTGTCTGTGTGTGGATGAAAAGGGAGAGGTGGTCACCGGCGACCATATCCTGTATATCCTGGGCAAGCACATGAAGGAGCACGGCCAGCTGGACAACAACACAGTGGTAACCACCGTTATGTCCAACTTCGGTCTGTATAAAGCCTTTGATGCGGAGGGTATCGATTACGCCAAAACCAAGGTGGGCGACAAATATGTGTACGAGTACATGGTCAGCAACGGCTGCCGGGTAGGCGGCGAGCAGTCCGGACATATTATTGTTTCCAAGTACGCCACCACCGGCGACGGCATCCTTACCAGCCTGAAGATCATGGAAGTTCTGATGGAAAAGAAGAAAAAACTGTCCGAGTTGTGTAAGGGTCTGACTATCTATCCCCAGGTGCTGAAAAATGTACGGGTGGTGGATAAGCCTGCAGCCCAGAACGACCCCGAGGTCCAGAAGGCAGTGCAGGCTGTTGCGGACCGTCTGGGTGATACCGGCCGTATTCTGGTGCGTGAATCCGGTACTGAGCCGGTGATCCGGGTCATGGTGGAGGCCGCAACTAAGGAAGAGTGTCAGCAGTGTGTGGACAGCGTGGTGGATGTGATCTGCCGCCAGGGGCATGCCAGGGTATAAGGCGAACAAAAAAGAATACAAGCGTTCATGGTGTCAGAAGGGCTCCATGAACGCTTTTTTGTTTAAAACATTGGCGATTACCCCAAAAAATGGTTGATTTTCCCATAAATTTATGGTATCATTGATACAATTGTGTGACTAAAGGAAGGGAGTGCCGTTTTTTGAAAAGAACGCTTGCAATACTGCTGAGTCTTGTGCTGCTGATCGGGGCACTACCCGGCATAGCATCTGCGGAAACTGAGGGACTGACGAAGGAACAGGCCGTGATTAAGGAGGCAAGACGGGTCTACTATTATAGCTTGTCTTCCGCTCAGAAAACATCCTTCGCCGGCTTCTGTGGGCTGATGACCAGTCATCAGCTGTGGCACATGGGCATTAACGACTGGCTGGAGGTCTATGACGGAAATAGACAGTTTGACGCCTATGCGGCCAAGGAACAGACCACTGGCGGCTACTACATAACCGACTATCCCGCCACCGATTATACCCTGGAACAGGCGCTCAATGCCATCACCCGGAACGGCACACAGGATGCCTACAACATTCTTGTAGGTTTCCAATGGACCAACACGCCGGCTGGCGGGCGCTATGGACATGCCTGTGTGATCAATGCTATTTTAGATGGCAAAGTGTACTTTGTTGAAAGCTTTTACACATCTCTGGGCGGTCCGGAGGGAAATGTGGTGGTTTGCACCATTCCGGAGTTTGCAAAGCTTTTTGGAGACTGGACCGTCTTTGAGGGCGCTATCCATTTTGGAAATAAGGAATACGCCGACAGCTGCCAGTTCTACGGCACGGATGTCTTTGTCCGCACCCGGTTTGACAGCAATTTGCGTTCCCAGCCCAGCCTTTTGTCGGAAAATGAGTGCACCCGGCTCCGCAGCTTGTCCGCAGGAGAAATGCTCCGGGCAACCGCTGTGGTTAAGAACCCCCGGGGGGAGCTGTATTACCGCATCGATGAAGACGGACAGGTAGGCTATGTCATAGCCAACGCGGTGAGTGTGATCCGTCTGAATGGTGAGGATCTGTCCCTTGCCGATGCAACGATCCCCACCGTATCCAAGCCGGGAGAGGCTTTTACCATTGGAGGAACGGTGACTGCGGCCAACAGCAATGTCAGTGAGATCGAAGTGACAATCACCGATGCTGTAGGAACTGTGGTACTGCAGCTAGCCATGGAGAACAACGGGAATACCTGTGATATCGGCACACTCAACAAAGAACTTTCCTTTAACACTCTGGAAACAGGGGCTTACACCCTTACTCTTTGCGCCAAAGCGGCCTGTGTAGTGGCAAAGGGAACGGGATTGGTTACCCAGCATGTTAAGCAGACTCTGTTGGAGCAGCAGCTGCATGTAGGAGACACAGAGGGAACCCAAGAGGTTCTTGCCCAGGAGCAGGAAGCTGAGATGCCTGATGGATGGCAGTGGAAAAACGGCACCTGGTACTTCTACAAGAATGGACGAGCCTGCACAGGTTGGATCCGGGATCTGGGCGTAGATTATTACCTGAATGAGGATGGATCTGTCACTACCGGTTGGACGGACATTGACGGATGGCGGTACTATTTCTCGCCTACCGGCGCTATGTGCATCGGCTGGCTCACCACCCCGGATGGAACTGTCTACAGAACTGATGATGGATTGGAAGCTTTAGGTTGGCAGGAGATCGAGGGGAAACGCTATTATTTTGATGAGTATGGATTCCTGGTGACCAAAGGCACTGTAATGGATGGTCAGCAGGAGTACGAGATCAAGCCAGATGGACAAGCAATAAAGGCAACTGAAAAAACAGAATAAGAACGCGCCCCGGAATTGATTC
>JAZSDS010000079.1:0-16765 GCA_045531275.1 Faecousia sp. | reverse complement strand
AATGGCCATCTGGTCCGGGAAGAAGATGGTGCAAAGTACTAATTCGCCGGTACCGCCGCCGCCGGGGATACCGGACATGGCAACGGAGGAGAACACCGCCACGATAATGGCAAGGATAGCCTCGCCGGTGCCGAAGTCCTTACCGAAAATGCCGAACAGGAAGGCCACCTTAATGATGGCGGACATGGAAGAACCGTCCATGTGCATGGTAGCGCCCAGAGGCAGCACGATGTCGGAAACATCCTTGCTGATTCCGGTTTCCTCGGCGGCCTCCATGTTGGTGGGGATGGTTGCCACGCTGGAGCAGGTGCCGAAGCTGACAGCCGCAGGCTTAAACAGCTTGCTGAACATGAGCTTTGCTGCTCCCTTGCCGCCGCCGAAACGGGCGTAAATGGGGAAGAAAACAAACATGTAGGCAAAGCACAGCCCGTAATAAATGATAAGGGTGCGGCCATAGTCGCCGATGAGCTCCGGGCCGTAGGTGGCAACCAGATAGGCAAAGAAGCCGAAGAAGCCCACAGGGGCATAGTAGCTGATGATCTTGACCACTTTCATAATGCAGTTTGTAATATCTGCAAGGAGCTTGGCAGTCATGGTCTCTTTGCCGCCGGCCAGCTGGATGCCAAAGCCGCAGAGAATGGCAAAGACGATCAGGGGCAGGATCGCCCGGCGACTCCACAGCTCCACAAAGTCCGGCTTGGTGAAGAAATTGATGATCATATCCGCCAGCCCCAGGGTCTCGCCCACAGTACCTTCCGTGGCCTGATATTGGCCCTGGACCAGGGGGAAGATCCGGCATACTGCGTACATCATGATGGCGGCGATGCCGGCAGTGACCATAAATGTGGCAACGGTGACGCCCATGATCTTGCCTGCCTTTTTCATGCTGTCCATGTTGGCGATGGCAGAGCAGATGGAGCAGAACACCATAGGCACCACGATGCAGAACATCAGGTTGATAAACACAGTGCCCAGAGGCTCCAGCACGGTAGCGCCTTTGGACACCACCTCACCGCCTGCGTCCTTTACCACCGGCCAGAGAGCGCCGGTAATGCAGCCGGCAACAATACCGATGAGCATGCAGGTAATAAAGCCGTAATTTTTCAAAAACCGTTTCATATGTGATCCTCCCATTGGGGTTGATGCTTTTATTATAAGGGCAAAAAGACGCTTTGACAAGAGTGCAAAAAAAGCGCCGCCCTTTTTAAAAGGCGGCGCTTATAGGAAGGGCTGTAAATTTCTGTTTAGCGCACTGTTGGTTAAAGCGCGTCTTCGTACGCCCCATCCCAATAGCTGTTTGCCTCCACAAAGGCGCTGACAATGCCGTCAAAGGCGGCGTTGCAGCCCTCCGGGACGGTGAAGAGCAGCTCATCCTCGCCGGTGTATAGATGCAGGTAGTAGGTAGCGCCGCTTAAGGAAATGTCCACAGTGTTGCGCCGGAAGAGCATATCCTCACTGCACTCCTCCAGATACAGTGACCAGTCACTGTCCAGATGCATACCGTCCCCCATGGTGGTGGGATCTGTTGTTTCAATCACCAGATGGATCACATCGACCTGCTCCTGGGTCAGCGTGTAATACTTGGTTTCATATTCGTAGGTCTCCTCGTTGTACACATCGTAGCTGTAGCAGACAATGTCAGGGACAAATTCGCCCTGGATCCGGCCCAGAAGATTCTCGTACAGGTCCTCCCGGCAGAAAAGCACACGTTCTCCGTTGAAGCTGCAGAGGAAGCTGCCGTTCAGGGAGGCGGACAGGGTGTCCTGGGCAAAGACGTCGCTCAGAAGCACCGGCACATCGGTTTCCGTCAGGTAAACATTAGCATTGTAATTATAGTCTATGTAAAGAGATTCACATTCCGGCAGCTGCTTGTAAACAGCGCCGTTCCAGAGGATGTTGCCTTCTTCGTCGTAAAAGGCCTGGTTTTTGCGCATCTCGTCCAAAGCGGAGCAGCCGCAAAGACATAAAAGCATTGCCGCAGCTATGAGAAAAACCAAGCCAAGCTTCAAATTCTTTTTCATAATGCCACCTCCTTACTCCAAATTCAGCCTTTTGCGGATGATGTGATGACAGATCCAATAATATACCAGCGTTAGCAGCGACATCATCAGAGTGAAGCAGCTAAGGAATATATGAATGGAGGCCTTGGGATGCCGGGCTATCAGCTCCAGGACGCCGTCCCATACGCCAGCCTCGCCCATGATTACAAATACCACCATCATTGCAGTGCTCAAAATTTGGTATGCTATGTAAAATCCAAAATACACGCCCACGGCTGCCAGCACCCGGTTTTTGCGGAAAAGCTGACCGATGCAGATACATAGGTAGAACAGGAAATGGGAGTTGAACATTGCCACCACTAAAAGCAGCGTATATTCAGCGGCCCAGCCTGCGAAATGACCTGTAAACTCCTGGGGGATCGCGTCAAGCAGATATGTGGCGGCTTTACAGATTTCTGCAAAAACCTCGCCTGCGGTGGCGATCATGCCGGCAAGCAGGCAGACCAGTACCGATGCAATATCAAAGGATACCGCAGTCAGTGCCTTGACCCACAAATGATTGGCCGGTGTGACCGGCAGCGTATGGGACAGATAACCCTCTCCGGCAAACAGATTTTTATAAAAACGCTGGATACTAAATACAGTGGGGGCAGCAATGGTTACGATCAGTGCGATCACAAACATGACAACAGCAGAAACAAACACCAGATCGTAATACATAGAGTCGTTTTCAAAAGCCACAACGATCCGCAGCATAGCGGCGATTACCAGGGTGATGCCGTAGATCAAGGGCAGCACCCGCAGCCATGCCAGAAATTCGTGCTTATACAGTTTCTTTACCATCGGAACACCTCCCGGAACAGTTGGTCCACACTCATGCCGTTTTCTTCACGGATCTGGTCCACAGTTTTTTGCAGCAGGATCTGTCCGTTCTGGATAAATACCACCTCGTCCAGAATCTGCTCGATGTCGGAGATCAGGTGGGTGGAGATCAGCACCGTGGCTTCGGGGTTATAGTTGTTGATAATCGTGGAAATTACATAATCCCGGGCGGCAGGGTCCACACCGGCGATGGGCTCATCCAACACATAGAGCTTGGCGTTGCGGCTCATGGTCAGGATCAGGCAGACCTTTTCTTTGTTGCCCTTAGACAGGGTTTTTAGTCGGTTTTTGGGAGAGATGCCAAGCTTTTCCAGCATCTCATAGGCCAGCCACGGGCGGAAATCCGGGTAAAAGTCCTGGAAAAAGGTCACGATCTGCTTTACGGTCATCCAGGAATTTAAGTAAATATTGTCCGGCAGGTATGCTACTGCTGCTTTGGTTTGGGGGCCGGGGGCGTTGCCGCAGACGGTGACGGAGCCGCTGTCCGGTGTCAGCAGGCCGTTGATGATCTTGATAATGGTAGTTTTGCCGGAGCCGTTGGGGCCCAAAAGTCCTACGATCCTGCCACTTTCCAGGGTCAGGCATATGTTGTCCAGAGCCTGTATCTTGCCATAGCGTTTGGAAAGGTCACGGCAGCATAGAATTTCACTCATACTTCCCACTCCTTTACATATTTTTTGATGTCCTCCGGGGACATACCGAGACCGGTCATGTCACGGAAAAAGGCGCTGACCTTTTCCTGTGCCAAAGCTCGGCACAGCTGGCGCGCCGCGGCTGTGTCAGGGGAGACAAACCAGCCGGCACCCCGTTCGGAGTACAGGATACCCTGCTGCTCCAGCTGTTCAAAGGCCCGCTGCACGGTGTTGGGATTGACCCCTGCTGTCAGGGCGGTCTCCCGGACAGACATGATTCGCTGGCCGGCAGGGAAATCTCCTGCGGCGATCCGGGCGCACAGCTGCTGGCAGATCTGGGGGCAAATGGGTTTGCTCTTGTCAAGTGTCCAGTTCACATGGTGTCCTCCTTTCTAATGGATAACTGTACTGCCTCACTAATACAATAATACAGTTTATAGAAAAAGTCAATGGATATCCTGTTACAAAAAATAAAAACTGCCATTGGGAACCAGTTCCCAATGGCAGTTGCTTGCATTATACCTGGGCTGGGACTTTTTTGCTCCAAACAAGGCCCCTGGGGTAGAAGAACCGGATCTTTTCCGGGGCTACCGACATTTCTGCTATTTGGGCGGTGCGCAGCTCGCCGTCCAGATTTATGGAGGTGGGCTTGTCGCAGCGGATGGTGACCCGGTCTGTCAGGTAGTGGGTCACCAGGTGGGGCAGCTCTTTGTACCTGCCGTTTTTGTATTTGCCGATGATCCCCGGCACTTGCAGGAGGTTGACTTTTTTCACCAGAAGCACATCCAGCTTGCCGTCGGCAGGGTCTGCCTCCGGCACCGGGTTGAAGCCGCCGCCGTAGTAGCGGCCGTTGCATACGCAGACAAAGGTCTGGTCTGCGTCCACGGTTTCGCCGTTGATCTCTACCACATAATGCTCGGCGATCTGCCGCAGCAGGTTTACCACAGTGGAGGCTATGTAGGCCCGCATGCCCTGAAGCAGAGGGATCCGCTTATAATTGGAAACATCGGTGCCGATCCGGGCATCCAGTCCTACGGAACAGATATTCAGAGCAATGTCGTCGTTGCAGCGGATCAGATCGAATTGGGCTTCCTCGCAATCCAGCAGCCGCTCCAGGTCGAAAAATGCCGCCGGCTCGTTGAAAAGCTTCACAAAATCGTTGCCGCTGCCGCCGGAAAACACCGTCACTGCGGCGTTGGGGAAGCCTGCCGCGCCGGAGACCACCTCATTGAGGGTGCCGTCACCGCCACAGGCGTAAAGCCGTACTTCCTCACCGGTCTGGGCTGCCTCCCGGGCAATGCGCCGGCAGTCCCCGGGACAGGCAGAGACAGCAATGCGGTAGGAAAGGCCCTGTGCGCCGCACACTTTTTCGATGACTTGGGTGTAGGTCTTTGTCCGGTCCCGGCTGCCTGCCGCCGGATTGATGATAAAAATATGGGTCATGGATTCCTCCGTATAGTGATTTATCTATAGGGTGTGTTTTAGACTGTCATTGCGAGGGTTGCCTGCAACCCGTGGCAATCCGTTCTCTCGCATGTAAACACACTTCCGGTCCCTGCCGGGGGCGGCACTTTCTTGCGCCGCCAGGAAAGTGCCCAAAGAAGGCGGCATAGGGGAGGGCTGAGCCGCAACTCCCGCTTGCAAAACGCCCTCCCCTATGTACCCCGCTAGCGCATCGCCGGAGGTGCTACGCAGGGTTTCGGTGCAAGTAAAAAGCTATTAAATGATACAGGGAGATGTGACTGCTATCTTTTTTTTCTGGTATTGTCGGTGAACATATAGTAGTCGCACTTGATCTTGCCGTTGTAGAACTTCCGCTTTTTGTCTGCCCGTCTGCCGAACCAGTGCTCAAACTCCGGCTCGGAGGTAATGACATATTTTTTCCAGTCGTTGGCGAATTTCAAGTGGCGGCCCAGGGCGGAGTAAAGCCGCTGGGCACTGTGCTGTTCCATCATCCGCTCGCCGTAAGGGGGATTGCACACCAGAATGCCGCTTTCCGCAGGCAGGCTCATTTTGGTGGCGTCGCCGTCCTTGAAGGTGACGCAGTCGGAGACCCCTGCCTTTCGGGCGTTGGCGAAGCTGAGGGACACACACTGAGGGTCGCTGTCGGAGCCGAGAATGCGGTAGCTGCCCTTGAACTCTTTATCCCGGGCCTCGTCCTTTGCCTGCTGCCACACGGCTTCCGGCACCCAGGGATATTCCTGGGCGGCAAAGCTCCGGGACAGACCCGGCGCCCGGTTTTTGGCAATCAGGGCGGCTTCAATGGGAATGGTGCCGGAGCCGCAGAAGGGGTCCCAGAAAAACTCCCTGCCCCGGTAACGGGTCAGCTGGATCATGCCGGCGGCCAATGTTTCGTGGAGAGGTGCGTTGTTGCCCACAGCCCGGTAGCCCCGTTTGTGGAGACCCTGGCCGGAGGTGTCCAGAGACAGGGTCACCTGGTCGTTAAGAACGGTGAAGTGGAGCTGAAATTTGATGCCGGTTTCCGGCAGCCAGCTGATGCCGTATTTCTCCCCCAGACGGCGGGAGGCGGCCTTTTTGATAATGGCCTGACAGTCGGACACGCTCATAAGCTGGCTGTTAAGGCAGTGTCCCTTTACCGGGAACTGGCCGTCCCTGGGGATAAAGTCCTCCAGGTTGGTGTGATATACCCCCTGGAACAGCGCTTCAAAGGTTTTTGCGGGGAATTGGGCCAGCACCACCATGACCCGCTCAGCAGTCCGCAGGCATATATTTGCCTTGGCAAGGGTGGCGGCGTCGCCGGTAAAGAGAACTCTCCGGTCCTCCACCCGGACATTTTCCATGCCCAGTCTTCTCAGCTCGTCACCGGCCAGTCCTTCCAGGCCGAACAGACAGGGCGCGATAAATTGTAATTCCATAGAAGCCTCCTAATATTCGGGGAACACTCCGGTAGAGCAGGGCCTTGGTCCTGCCGCCGGGACAGCTCTGCAGATAACGGCGGGAGCAAGCCCCCACCCTACTGTGTTGCTGTGTGTGAGACGGACAAATGAAAAATTAAGGGATGATTTTTTTGGGCTTTAAGTAGCGTTCTTCTTCGGAAAAGACGCAGCCGCAGTATTTTTGCATGTAAAAGCCCAGCTCCCGGGCCCTTTCCTGACCCGCCTTAAAGTAGGGGCGGAAGTCCCGATACAGAAATTCTACGCCGTACTGGGCTGCGGCCTCCTCTGCGGTTTGGCGCATCAGCTCATGGTTTTGGTAGGGGCTGATGAACAGGGAGGAGGTAAAGCTGTCAAAGCCCAGCTCCTTTGCCTGCCGTGCCGTTTCAAACAGCCGCATTTCATAGCACTTGCCGCAGCGGTGGGCAATGTCCTCCGCCACGGTGCGGATAAAGGGCCGCAGGGCGTAGTCGTTATTTTCAATCAGGGGCAGGTCGATGGTGGGGGCATAGTCCCGCAAACAGTTCCGCCGGGAACGGTATTCCGTAAAGGGATGGATGTTGGGATTATACCAAAAGCCTGCCACTTCTATCTTGTCCCCCCGGAGCACCTCAATGCACTGATTGGCGCAGGGGGCGCAGCAGATATGCAGTAATGTTTTCATAATTCGCTCCAATACAAGATTTCTCTCAGTATATCATTAAATAAAGGCCATTGCAAGTTTCCATATTTCCCCTGACTTTTCACGGGGGCTGTGGTATGGTGTTGTGGAAAGCAAATTTTGCAGCCGGCAAATCAGCTTGACGCAGGGGCGTATCTTCGCTATCATAAAGAAAAAAGGAGGGACGCGCCGTGGAGGATCTGAAATTTATGGAGGAAGCCCTGGCCCTTGCCCGGGAGGCGGCGGCTGAGGGGGAAGTGCCTGTGGGCTGCGTGGTGGTCCGGGGCGGTACAATCGTAGGCCGGGGCCGCAACCGGCGGGAAAAGGACAAAACGGCCCTTGCCCATGCAGAGATCGAGGCCATCTCACAAGCCTGCCAGACTTTGGGTGGCTGGCGGCTCTGGGAGTGTACTCTGTATGTAACATTGGAGCCCTGTCCTATGTGCGCAGGGGCTATCGTCAATGCCCGGATCCCCAGAGTGGTCTATGGCGCGTCGGATGCCAAGTGCGGTGCCTGCGGGTCGGTGTGCAATCTGTTCTCCATGGCCTTTAACCATCATCCCCAGGTGGAAAAGGGCATTCTGGAGGAAGAATGCGCAGGCCTTTTGAAGGAATTTTTTCAGGATCTGCGGGTAGAACTGCGACAGCGGCCAAAGTGGCGGAAGAAACCGGAATAAAGAGAGAAACGCGGTGCTTCGGCACCGCGTTTTTGTTTGCAAAGGAGGAAGGTATGGAAGTGGAACGGCGAACCTTACGGGTGGGGGCGGCGGTGATTATATGCGCCATTGTCTTGCGGCTGGTCAGCGGCGGCGCGGTGGAAACCGTCATTGGCGCACTGACAAGCCCCCAGGCAGCATCGGTGCTGCTGTTTCTGGAAACAGGGCGGATCGTCCGTCCGGCAGAGCCCCAGCCCCAGACCCAGCCCACCACAGAACCTGCCCAGACCGAAACCCAGCCGCCGGAGACGACACAGCCTCCTACACAGCCTCAGCAGCAGGAGCAGGGGGAACAGCAGCTCCAGGAGGAGCAGGCGGTGGCGGTGTTCAATTCCGCGGATGCGGCTTTGGTGGAGGTCAACAGCGTTTGCGGGTATGAGGCGGATGTGGAAGGGTATCTGCAGCAGACCCTGTCTTGGGATCTGACACAGCAGCAGCCTACGGTGCTGATCCTCCACTCTCATGGCACGGAAAGCTATAAAAAAACTGAGGAGTATGAAGAATCCTCTGCCTATCGCACCAAGGATACAGGCTATAATGTGGTGTCCATCGGAGACCGGCTGGTCCAGGTGCTGGAGGCCGGGGGCATTAAGGCAGTCCATGACAGGACCCTGCACGATTCCCCTTCCTATAGCGATTCTTACAACAATGCCCGGGAGAGCATCCGAAAGTATTTGGAGAAATACCCCAGCATCCGGTTGGTGCTGGATATTCACAGGGATGCGGTGGAGGATAGCGACGGCGAGCAGATGAAGTTTACGGCCCAGGCCCAGGGAAAGACCGCCGCCAGCCTGATGATGGTGGTGGGTACAGATGCCTCCGGGCTGACCCATCCCCACTGGCCAGAGAATATGTCCTTGGCAGTGAAGCTTCATGCCCAGCTGGAGAAAAATACCCCGGGGATCTGCCGCCCTATCAGCTTTCGTTCCCAGCGGTTCAATCAGGATCTGTCCCCTGGCGGATTGATTGTGGAAGTGGGGGCGGCGGGAAATACCCGGCAGGAGGCTCTGGTGGCGGTGGAGCTTTTGGGACAGGCTATTTTGGACATTGCCGCCGGCGCAAACCCGGACAAGAAATGAATTTTTATTTATCTGAGCAGAAGGTTAGGCGGGAGACTGTCCCAAACCACTGTCATTGCGAGGAACCCTGAGCGAAGCGAAGGGGACGAGGCAATCCGTAGCCCCAAAAGCCTTGCCTTTTAACGAGATTTTACAGCAGGAGAACGGATTGCCACAACCAGTCTGCGGACTGGTTTCGCAATGACACGGAGGTACGATAGTTCGTACGTTAAACAGAGATTTACAGCAGGTTCCACCAGTTGGGGCTGTGGGCTTCGCCCATGGCGGCAATAAGGTTGGAAAGCCGGGCGCAGTAGGCGGCAAAATCCACCGCCTTGCCTGCCCGGGCGTAAATTTCCATCTGGGCAAAAAGACCGTCGATTTCGTCCATGGGTGCGTGGTCGGCAAAGGTGGCTGAGCGGTGCCAGTGAGCTTCCCAGATTTTCCGGGCCTGCTGTGCCAGGGCGATGCCGGCCTCCAGATCTCCGGAAAGGCTTTTTTCCGCCGCCTGCTGCAGGGTGTCCGAAAGGGGCTGATGAAGGGTGTCCATGGAATAGGTGACCCAGATGCCCAGGGCTAAAAACAGTAGGAGAAGACCAACGCCCAGCCAAAATCTACCCATTTTCAGCCCTCCTTTCGATAAAACAGCACATGGTCAGCGCCGTCAACGGTCAAAAGCCAGGTGTCCTTCAGCTCTGCTCCCTGCTGCTGCAGGACCCGGTCCAGCCAGGACCGGTCTTTTTTTGCTTTTTTTAAGTTTTCCACCAGCAGCGTTCCGTCGGAAACGATGGTCAGGGGCAAAAACTGCTTCCTGGCCGGGATCCCTGCATCCTTGGCGCTGGCGGGCCGTTCCTTGGGGTAGGGGAATACGGAAAGGTTTCCGTTGGTTTCCAAAATGGCGTACTGTACGCTGCGCAGGTCCAGCACATCCTTTTCCCGCAGGTGGCCCGTAAGCTCGTCCAGGGTCACCCGGGTCTTTCGCAGATTTTGCTGCAGGATGTTTCCGTTTTCGATGAGAATTACCGGTTTTCCGCACAGAAGCTTCCGGAAACGGATACTCCGCAGAGACAGGTGGGACAGCACCAGCTCCATGCCCAGTACCGTGATAATGGGCACCAGACCGGAAAGCAGGGGGATGCCCCCGTCCTGCATGGGGATAGAGGCCAGATTCGCTACCAGCATGGTGACTACGAATTCCGATGCCTCCATCTGGCCGATCTGTCGTTTTCCCATGAGACGGATCACGGCAATGAGTATAGAATGGAGAATGATGGTACGAAAATAGGATAAGATCAAAATTGCCACCTCCGGGTTAGGCTCGATATCCCTACGGCTTATCGTTCCCCAAAGATGGCAAACTATGTATATAAAATAGCAAAAACCGCAGGCGATCCTGCGGTTTTGCTTACGGAAAAAAGGAGAGGAAAAATGAAAAATAGTGAAAAAAGAATTTCGCTTCTATTATCTTAACGACTAAATATGAAGAAATAAAGCGTACAATTATTAAAATTGTATTAAGACAGTGCGCCTTTACATTTTGCAAAAATACTGATACAATTATATAAATATTCATTAGGAGCAATGCTATGCTGGAGAAATTGGAGGCGGTGGCCAACCGCTATGAGGAGATCTGCGCCCGCTCGGAGCAGCCGGATTTTTATGCTGACCCCAAAAAAGCAGCTGCCACCCTCCGGGAGAAGAATGAGCTGGAGCCTATCGTAGAGGCTTTCCGGGCTTATCGGGAGGCGGAGCGGGATATGGCAGAGGCGGAGGAGCTGATGTCCGATCCTGAGATGCGGGAGCTGTGTCAGCAGACCTTTCAGGCTGCCAAGCAGACCAAGGAGGAACTGTATAAAAAGCTGCAGGTGCTGCTGTTGCCCAAGGACCCCAACGACGAAAAAAGCGTCATCGTAGAGATCCGGGGCGGCGTGGGCGGCGAGGAAAGCGCTCTGTTTGCCCACAGCCTGTTCCGGATGTACTCCATGTACGCCGCCCAGAAGGGTTGGTCTGTGGAGCTGATGACCTATAACGACACAGAGCTGGGTGGCGTTAAGGAGGCAGATTTTGTCATCAACGGCAGGGGGGCGTACTCCCGGCTGAAATACGAGTCCGGTGTCCACCGGGTCCAGCGTGTGCCGGAGACAGAGTCCGGCGGCCGGGTCCATACCTCCACAGCCACGGTGGCGGTGCTGCCGGAAATGGAAGAAGTGGATGTGCAGATCAACCCGGCGGATATTGAGATGCAGGTCTACAGAGCCTCCGGCGCCGGCGGTCAGCATGTGAATAAGACAAGCTCTGCGGTGCGGCTGATCCACAAGCCCTCGGGAATCGTGGTGGCTTGCCAGGAGGAGCGGAGCCAGGTCCAGAACCGGGAAAAATGTATGCGGCTGCTGGCCTCCAAGCTGTATGAGATCGAACAGGAAAAGCTGGAATCCCAGGTTACCGGCATGCGCCGGAGCCAGGTGGGAACCGGCATGCGAAACGAGCGGATCCGCACCTATAACTTTCCTCAGGGCCGGGTCACCGATCATCGGATCGGCCTGACGCTGTACAAGATCGACGCCATCATGGACGGCGGCATCGATGAGATCATCGACGCATTGGCGACCGCCGATCAGGCAGAGAAATTAAAAAACGCCCAGGCATAAACGGGGGCGAGGAGAAACTTATGGAGTATATTACAAAGAGTCCGGAGGAGACGGAGGCCCTGGGGGCGGCGCTGGCAGCGGCTCTGGAGCCCGGGGCGGTGATTGCCTTTGAGGGAGATCTGGGGGCAGGAAAAACAGCCTTTACCCGGGGTCTTGCCAAGGGTCTGGGGGCCCGGGAACGCGTTACCAGCCCTACTTACACTGTGGTCAATGAGTACCTTTCCGGAAGACTGCCCCTGTTTCATTTTGATATGTACCGGCTGGGTTCTGCCGACGAGCTGTGGGACATCGGCTGGGAGGATTATTTGGAACGGGGAGGCGTGTGCGCTGTGGAATGGAGCGAAAATGTGGCACAGGCCATGGAGACGCCCATCCGGGTCCGCATTGAAAAGACCGGGGAAATGACCCGGAAAATTACTGTTGAAGGAGGGCCCTCCATTGCTGATATTAGCCTTTGAGACCTCTGCCAAGGCAGGCTCTGTTGCTCTGCTGCAGGATGAAGAGCTGCTGGCGGAGAGCTATCAGAATACCGGCCTGACCCACAGCCAGACCATTCTGTCCATGGCGGAAACTATGCTCAAAAGCTGCGGCTACACGCCACAGGATGTACAGGCGGTGGCGGTGGCGGCAGGCCCCGGCAGCTTTACCGGCGTCCGCATTGGCGTGGCGGCGGCAAAGGGCTTTGCCTGGGGCGGAGAGCTGCCCTGCTACGGCGTGTCCACCCTGGAGGCAATGGCCCTGAATTTGGGGGCCCATGAAGGCTATGTGCTGCCGGTGATGGATGCCCGGCGGAGCCAGGTCTATAACGCCCTGTTCCGTGTCCGCCAGGGAAAGACGGAGCGGCTTTGCCCGGACCGGGCTATTAGCCTGGAGGAATTGGGGCAGGAAATAAAAAATTTGTCCGGACCGATTTTTTTGGTTGGGGACGGAAGTCTTTTGTGCTATAATACCCTTAAGGACATCCAGCCGGACCTGGTGTTGCCGCCCATGCATCGGATGCATCAGCGGGCAGCCGGGGTGGGTCTTGCGGCAGCCGGGCTTATCGCTGCCGGTGTGGCCGGTGACGGCGCCGGATTGGAGCCCAATTATTTGCGACTTTCCCAGGCAGAGCGTGAACGCCTGAATAAAGAGAATAAGGAGAAATAGATTATGGGAACCGTACATGTTTTTGACCATCCCCTCATCGCCCACAAGCTGGCGATCCTGCGGAACAAGGAGACCAGCGTTAAGGAATTCCGGGAGCTGATCGGCGAGATCGCCGGTCTCATGTGCTATGAGGCCACCCGGAATCTGCCCACCGTGGAGGTGGAGGTGGAAACCCCGGTGGCTGTTGCCAAGTGCCGGATGCTGGCAGGCAAGAAAATGGCCATTATCCCCATTTTGCGGGCAGGCCTGGGCATGGTGGATGCCATGGTTTCCCTGATGCCCTCGGCCAAGATCGGTCACATCGGCCTTTATCGGGATCCGGAGACCCATCAGCCTGTGGAGTATTACTGCAAGCTGCCGGAGGATATTGAAAGCCGGCAGGTGTTTGTGGTGGATCCCATGCTGGCTACCGGTGGCAGTGCCGTGGCGGCCATTGACTTTTTGAAAAAGCACGGCTGCAAGAACATCGCTATGCTGAATATTATCGGCTGTCCCGAGGGCGTGAAAGCGGTTCAGGATGCCCACCCGGATGTGGACATTTACCTGGCTGCCCAGGATGAACGGCTCAACGAGCATGCCTACATTATCCCCGGTCTGGGCGATGCCGGCGACCGTATTTTCGGCACAAAATAAGATAAAAAGACAAAACGGCGAGAGCAAACCACCGCCCTAGGGCGGGGCTTGCTCTCGCCGAATTTGTATTACAGAGTATTTATTTACCAAGGAGCTTGGAATAGCCCTTGCCGTACTGGACGCACCGGGAGATCCGGCTGAGGGTGGCAGAGGAAATATCTGCCTGGGCAATCACCTGGTTGTAGGTGTTGCCGGCCATCAGAAGCTTGGCGGCGTGGACACGCTCTGCCATGTTCTCCAGCTCTTTGCGGGTGCAAAGGTCATCAAACAGGGCTCTGCAGTCGTCCATATTGTCCAGAGACAGGATCAGCTGGAACAAAGCTTCCAGTTTTTCGTCTTTGTGGTCCATAATAACAACCTCGTTCAATCAAAATTGTTCCTGGGCGCCGTGGAGGAATGCTCGGGTCTTTTCGCTTTGGGGATTGCCAAAAACCTGCTCGGGAGTACCCATTTCTTCGATGACACCGTCGGCCATGTACATGACGATGTCCGCCACGCTCCGGGCAAACTCCATTTCGTGGGTCACTACGATCATGGTGCTGTCCTCGCTTTTCAGACCCCGGATGACCCGCAGCACTTCGCCGGTAAGCTCCGGGTCCAGGGCGCTGGTAGGCTCGTCAAAGCACAGAACCTCCGGCTGCAGCGCCAATGCCCGGGCGATGGCAACCCGTTGCTGTTGACCGCCGGAAAGCTGATGGGGGTAGCTTGACAGCTTGTCGGAAAGGCCAACCTGCTCCAAAAGCTCCCGGGCGTGGGCTTCCAGCTCCCGGGGCGTGCCTTTTTTCAGAAGGCTGGGGGCAAGGGTCACATTTTTCAGCACATTATATTGGGGGAACAGGTTAAAATTCTGGAAAACCAGGCCGAAATGCAGCCGGTTTTCCCGGATCTGCTGGTCGCTCATGTTCTTCCCGCCGGCAAGCAGAGACTTTCCGTTTACGGTAATGTCTCCTTCGTCGGGGGTCTCCAGGAAGTTCAGGCACCGCAAAAGGGTGGTCTTGCCGCTGCCGGAGGAGCCGATAATGGCCAGCACCTGTCCTTTTTCCAGGGAAAAGCTGACATCCTTCAAAACCTTCGTTTTTCCAAAGGATTTTTTAATATTCTTAACTTCTAAAATCGGCATAGGCTCAACCTCTGAAATAGTTCAATTTCTTCTCCAGCTTGCCAAACAGGATGGTCAGCAGACCGTTGAAGATCAGGTAGAAGGCACCGGTGTAGAACAGGGGCCAGATCAGGCCCTTTTTGATAAAGGATTCGCCAGCCCAGATCACCTCGTAAATGCTGATAACACGGGCCAGGGAGGTGTCCTTTACCAGGGTGATGATCTCGTTGCTCATGGGGGCGGTGATCCGCTTCACCACCTGCAGCAGAACCACCTTAAAGAAGATCTGCCCCTTTGTCATACCCAAAACCTGCCCCGCTTCATACTGACCCCGGCTGATGGATTCGATGCCGCCCCGGTAGATCTCCGAGAAATAGCAGGCGTAGTTGATGGCAAAGGCCACGATGGTGGCGGTCATTCTGGGCATGGCCTTCATGCCGAACAGAAGGCCCGGACCGTAGAATATAATAATGAGCTGCAGCATCAGAGGAGTGCCCCGGATGATCCAGACAAAGCCCCGGGACAGAACCTTCAGGGGTGAAAAGCGGCTCATAGAGCCGAAACAGATCAAAAGTCCCAGAGGGATGGAGAATAGCAGCGTCAGGGCGAAAACCTTCAGGGACTCTCCGAATCCTTCCAGCAGCGCCATGGTTACCTGGATGAACATGTAAATACCTCTTTGTTTGTTTTTTACCTAAAACACATGTAGGGCGGGGCCTTGGTCCCGCCGCTGACAGTGTGCGTTCCCTTGCCGGGAACATAAAGTTACATATTGCGCACAGTTCGGGGAGAGCAGTCCGCTCTCCCCGGTGTATGTTTTGATTACTCTGCCAGAGTCAGGCTGTACTTCTCAGCCAGCTGCTGCAGGGTGCCGTCCTGTGCCAGCTTATCCAGGAAGGCGTTCAGCTTAGCAGTCAGATCGGAGCCGGAGCGGAATGCAACGCCGTACTCCTCGCTGGAGAGGCTGATGCCCTCTGCCAGGTCAGCGTAGTCGGTGCCTTCGCCGGTCATGGCCTTAGCCATGGTGATATCGATGATGCAAGCGTCGGAGGTGCCGGCTGCAACTTCCATCAGGGCGCCAGCCTGGTCCTGCTTGGAAACAGACTCGAAGCCGTTCTCATCAGCCATGTCCTGACCTGCGGAGCCTTCTTCAACAGCAAACACAAGATCCTTCATGCTCTCAGCATCGGGGTACTTGGAGAGCTCCTCTTCCTTCATAACAACGACCTGTGCGTTGATGACATAGGGATCAGAAACGCTGGCGTTGGTGGTAGCCTCTTCGGTGATGGTCATGCCGTTCCAGACACAGTCAATGTTTTTGGCATCCAGCTCGAAGAACTTCTTGCCCCAGTCGGCAATGACGAAGAATTCACACTCAACGCCCAGCTCCTTGGCGAACAGTCTTGCAAGCTCAGCATCAAAGCCGGTCCACTCGCCGTTCTCATCCTTGAAGTCCATGGGCTCGTACTCGGTAATGCCAACGATCAGCTTGCCTTGGTCGGTGACGTAAGCCAGGTCGCCGTTGGGGGTGTTGGTCTCGTCCTCGCCGATGTCGCCGGCGCCCTCGGCAGTCTCATTTTCGATGCCCAGGTCTTCGGTGGTGGCAGCGGTGGTGCCTGTGGTGTCGGCTTGGTCGTCGTTGGTGTTGCCGCCGGTGGTGCCGCAGGCGATCAGGCTCATGGCCATGACCAGAACAAGTAACAGTGCAATCAGTTTTTTCATTTTTTTCATTTCCTTTCCTTATTTCCGGTGTCCCGGGTGGTGTTGATGGCTGTATTATACTTCACCAAACTAAAGTTGTAAAGTACCTTTTTGCATTTTTGGCACTTTGCATAAGTTCTGTGGGCACTTTCTTACTTTAGTTTAGTAAAGTGGCACAGAAAAAGTCCTCTCTTTGACAGAAGAATGCCCCTTTGTTAAGGGAGCTGGGCAAAAATCTCTGATGTTTGACTGGGGGATTACAATGTGTCGGCAGAAAGAAATCCCTTACCCGTCCCTCTGTCCCATGTTCATTTCGCAACGGTCTTCCAATATTTACAGATTGCAAAATAGTTACAAATTGGTTACAATCAACCTGTCCTCGCGAGACAAATTCTGATAGGAGGTCAGCAAGATGTTCTTTATTAATTGTAACTCTGGCTGCAACTCTGATTGCAGTTCTATCTGGCAGATTCTGGGCCAGCTGTGCGGTTTCGGCTGCTAATTGCGATTATTGAGGCGTGTTGCAAAATACGCTGTCATTCCGAGCCAGTGGGCACACTGGCGTGGGAATCCGTTCTCCTATTGCCCCTTTTGGGGCAATGCGCTGCTTCGCAGTGCAAGAAAAGCGGATTGCCACGGGGCTAAAGCCCCTCGCAATGACAGCGTTTTTTCGTTGGGGTGAATTTTGCAACACC
>JAZSDS010000038.1:0-6979 GCA_045531275.1 Faecousia sp. | reverse complement strand
CGCTCGTAGACCTCTTCCTCGGGCAGCTTCTTGATGCGCAGGGAGAAAGCGATGTTGTCATAGACGGTCATGTGGGGGTACAGTGCGTAGTTCTGGAAGACCATGGCGATGTCACGGTCCTTGGGAGCCACATCGTTGACCAAGGTGTCACCGATCCACAGCTCACCGTCGGAGATCTCTTCCAGACCGGCGATCATACGCAGAGTGGTGGACTTACCGCAGCCGGAAGGTCCGACCAGAACCACGAACTCCTTGTCGGCGATCTCCAGGTTGAACTCCTGGACAGCCACGACGCCCTGCTCAGTAACCTGCAGCTTTGCCTTCTCTTCCTGGCGCTCCAGATAGTTGGCGTAAGCTTCAGGATCCTTCTTCTGCAGCTTGCTCAGTTGCTTTTCCTTCTTCTTGTTGCGCTTGACGTCATCTCCGCTGAACGGGTAGATTTTCTTGACGTTCTTCAGGGTTACATTTGCCATACTTGCACGACTCTAAGCATACCGACTCCTCGCATATGCTCTCACTGCAACCGGGTAATACAGCCGCAGTATTACGACAGGTCTCCACACTGCCGCACCGTGAGTCTAACGGTTGTTTATTTTCCTCCTTTTGTGACATACAACGCCTATTTTTGTGGAGTAGAACGCCATATGCCCGGATGCTATAATAATACCATAAGAAACCACCATGTGCAATGGTGGTTTCTCACAGTTTTCATATGCTGTTTTTGGTTATTTTGCCAAATACTTAAAGGTGATCTTTTCCCCATCCACCTGCAGGGCTGTACTGTAATAGCTCTCCATTGCCTTCTCCAAATAAAGGGCGTCCTGGACAGCGGCAGTTTCATAGCAGGAGTGCATGGCAAGCTGGGCAAGGCCAATGTCTGCCGTAGGCACAGATACATGCGACAGGGAGATGCAACCCAAGGTAGAGCCGCCGGGCAGGTCTGCCCGATTATAATAGGTCTGTACCGGAACATCCGCCTTTTGGCATACCTTGCGGAACACCGCGGCGGATACCGCGTCGGTGGTGTACCGCTGGTTGGCATTGAATTTCAGCACCACGCCGCCACCCAGCACAGGGGCGTTGTTGGTATCGGAATACTCCGGATGGTTGGGGTGCAGCCCATGGGCATTGTCAGCCGACACCATGAAGGAGCTGTGCAGCAGCTGCTGCATATCCAGGCTTTGCGCCTGGCAGATCCTGTTCAGCACATCTTCCAGGAGGGTAGAGCCGGCGCCCTGAACGGAAGCAGAGCCTACCTCCTCGCTGTCAAAGACACACAGCACAGGGATGGCTTCGCTTTCCTCCGCATGGATAAGACCCTGGGTGCAGCACCATGCGCACTCCAGATCATCCAGAGCAGCAGCAGAAATATAAGAATCTTCCACGCCCCAAACCGAAGCCTTCTGGCGGATATACAGATACAGGTCGTGACCCAGTATTTTTCCCCCTGCCGTCTCCTCCAGCAGGGACCACAGCTTGCCCTTGGCAGTCTCGCCGCCCACAAGAGGAAGGGTATCCACCGCCGGATTCCAGGCAACCCCTTCGTTGGCTTTCCTGTTCATGTGGATGGCCACATTGGGGATCAGCAACAGATCCCGGTCAATGTCCACCAGGCAGCCTTGAACGCCATCCTCTGTCTCTACCGTGACCCGTCCCGCAACGGACAGGGGTCTATCCAGCCAGGGCGCTATCAGCATGCCGCCATATTTTTCCGTAGAAAGGCGGGTGTACTTTCCGGTCAACTCTCCGTTCTCCTTTATCTTAAAGGTAGGCCGGTCGCTGTGGCTGGCGCTGATCATAAAGCCCCTCGGTGCTGTCCGGGGCATCCGGAAAGCTATGAGCGCACTGCCGCCCCGGGTCAGATAATACTTGCCCCCGGGCAAAAGCTGCCAGCTCTCCCCCTCGGAAAGAGCGGTATATCCTGCCACCTCCAATTCCTGCGCCAACGCCGCCACAGCATGGTAAACGCTGTGGGCACTATCCAGGAAATCTTTCAGTTTTTCTGTCTTAATATCCATTTTATTCCTCCACAAGCTTGCAGGACAGGTTGACCCGCTTTACAACGGCCCCTCATGCCACAGTTCCTCCAATTTATATTCAATATTTTACAACAAATACCCGACCCAGTCAACAGCGCCGTCAGCCAGTAAATGCCATTTGTTTTATATTTGTTTAGTTTTCGTCGACTTTCGACGATTTTTAGCTGTTTTTGTCGATAATTTGTTTCCTTTTTTCCTTGCAAAATTGGACCCGTTATGCTAAATTATATTTGTCGCAAAACAGTGGCATTGCACTGTTCGATATAGGGGGACAGATTATTTAAAGTCAGGAGAGGACGCTATGGACAATGTAACAAATGTAATCATCGCAGACAATTCAGAAGAATTTTGCACCAATCTGACCGCTGCACTGCAGCGTGCAGGCGGGTTTCATGTCATGGGGACAGCCAACGACGGGGAGCAGGCCATCCGCATGGTAACGGAACGGAAGCCCAGTATACTGGTACTGGACCTTATGCTGGCGAAGCAGGATGGCCTGAGTGTATTGAAGGCTATTTCCGCCATGGAACGGCGGCCTGTTACTCTGGCTACATCCCGTTTTGTCACCGACTATGTGGCATCTGCTGCCGCAAATCTGGGTGTTCGCTACCTGATGCTCAAGCCCTGTGACATGACCGCTCTGGTAGAGCGGCTGGAGGAGATCCGGGGCGGCGAGACCCAGCGTCTGTCTACTACCCGCCGCACAAGCGCCACCAGCATTGAATCAATGGTCACAAGTATTATTCACGAGATCGGCGTTCCCGCCCACATTAAGGGATACCAGTATTTAAGAGAAGCCATTATCATTGCTGTCAATGATATGGATGTGATCAACGCCATCACTAAGGTACTATACCCCCAGGTGGCGAAAACATTCCAGACCACCCCCAGCCGGGTGGAAAGAGCCATCCGCCATGCTATTGAGGTAGCCTGGGATCGGGGCGATTTGGATACTCTACAGAGATTTTTTGGCTACACCGTCAGCAACACCAAGGGCAAGCCTACCAATTCGGAGTTCATTGCCCTGATCGCCGACAAGCTCCAGCTGCAGCTGAAGGGCGCCAACGCCGCGCAGCTGTAACGGCATATTTTCTTAATTGACAGACAGCCCCCATATCACTATAATGGAAGTAGTAACGCGCCTTGCGTTTCTAAGAAATTATAGTGATATGGGGCTGTTTTCAGCCAAAAGGACGGTTTTTATGAACGAATTGCAAAAGAAAATCAGCCAGATCGGTGTTGTGCCGGTCATTAAGCTTTCTAATCCCCAACGGGATGCCAAGCCTCTGGCAGATGCCCTGTGCGCAGGCGGTGTTCCCGTAGCTGAGGTTACCTTCCGCGCTGCCGGCGCTGCCGATGCCATCCGCATCATGGCAGAAAGCCATCCGGAAATGATGGTAGGTGCCGGTACTGTCCTGACTACCGAGCAGGTGGACCAGACCATCGCCGCAGGCGGCAAGTTCGTTGTGACCCCCGGTCTGGATATTGAGATCGTGAAGTACTGCCAGGAAAAGGGCATAACCGTTTTCCCCGGCTGCACCACCCCCCCCGACTATCACGCTGCTTATAAGCTGGGCCTGGAAGTTCTGAAATTCTTCCCTGCCGAGCAGTCCGGCGGTCTGGACAAGATCAAGGCTATGTCTGCCCCCTTCCCCATGTTTAAGGTCATGCCCACCGGCGGCGTCAGTCTGAAAAACCTGGCAACCTATGCAGCCAGCCCTGTGATCTGCGCCTGCGGCGGCAGTTATATGGTCACCGCAGACCTGATCGAGAACGGCAAGTGGGACGAGATCACTGACCTGTGTAAAAAATCTGTAGAAATCGTTAGGGAGGCAAGAGGATAATGGAAGATAAGGAACTGCTGCAGGAAGAGGAGTCCAACATCGTTACTTTCGTGGACGAAAACGGCGAGGAGCTGACCTTTGAGTTCATGGACTGCATCGAGTATCAGGGCAAGGAATACCTGGCTCTGCTGCCGGTGGAGGAAGAGAACGGCGAGGTGGTGATCCTGGAGATTGAGCCTGTGGACGAAGAGAACGAGAACTATGTCACCGTAGAGGACGAGGCCGTTCTGGACGCTGTGTATGCCATTTTCAAGGAGCACTACAAGGACATTCTCACATTTGAGGACTGATTGCTAAAGAAACCGGACTGCCAACAGGCAGTCCGGTTTCTTATGAGCTTGCAGCCGCCCCGGGAACTTGTTAACTTTCTCCCGGACCACAGAAAACAGGTTTACTTTTTGCCGAAAGGATGTTAGAATATTGCAAAAAGGAGGTGACGCGATGCGTCGCTATTTACAGCGTTTTTCAGAAGCGCTCCGAAAGGGTGATCTGGTGCTTCTTTTGCTGTGTGTTGCAGCCACAGCCTTCGGCTGCCTGATGATCGCCAGCACCACCAACGCCACATCTTCCGGCCCATTGCGTTACCTGGCCGTTCAGATCGGTGCTTCTATTGCAGGCATTGTGTTTTATGTGATCTTTTCTTCCATTGATACGGCATTTTTCTCAGAGCACCGTACTTCTTTGGTGGTTATCAACACCGGTCTTTTGCTGCTGCTGATCCCCTTTGGACAGACCATCAGCGGTAACCGCAGCTGGCTCAGCTTCCCCTTCCTGCCCTTTAATATCCAGCCTGCGGAAATCTGTAAGATCACATATGTGCTAATTATGGCCTCCGTTATGGCCTCCCACCAAAACAAACTTTCCTCTATTCCCTCGGTTGGCCATATGCTTTTGCATCTTGGCCTTCTGTTTGGGTTAAACTATGTTATCTCCGGTGATATGGGCGTGTCCCTGATCTTTGTTTTTATTTTCATTGGCATGACTTTTGCCGGCGGCGTTCATATTATCTGGTTCCTGGCTGCCGGCGGCGGACTTGCCGTTGCCGCCCCCATCATCTGGAATCTGATGCCGGAAAACTATATGAAGCTGCGTATCGCGGTTTTGTTTGACCCCAGCCTGGACCCCAACGGCACAGGTCCTTTGTATCAGACTGTTCGCGCCCTCCGCTCCCTAACCGGCGGTGGACTTACCGGACAGGGTCTGTTCCAGGGTCACCGGACCCAGACAGAGGGCGCTCTTTTCGCCCAACACACCGACTTTATTTTTGCGGCCATCGGCGAGGAGCTTGGATTTGTAGGCTGCTTCCTGGTGCTGTTGCTGCTGTTTCTCATCATTGCCCGGTGCATCTGGGTAGGCATCCGCAGTCAGGACACTCTGCGTCGGTTGGTATGCTTCGGCGTTGCCTCTTCCCTGATCTTCCAGGTGTTTGTTAATGTAGGCATGTGTATCGGCGTGGCACCGGTTATCGGTCTGACCCTGCCCTTTATCAGCTACGGCGGCTCCTCCATTATCACCCTTTACGCTATGCTGGGGCTTGTTTCTGGCGTATATGCCCACCCCAATGCCACCAGTCACGAGCGCTATATCCGGCCCCCAATGAAACTCTAGGAGGTTCCCCAATGAAAGCTTTCATGGATAAGGATTTTTTACTGGAAACCGAAACTGCAAAGCATCTATATCACGATTATGCCAAGGTCATGCCTCTGGCGGATTATCACTGCCACCTGAACCCCAGAGAGATCTACGAAGACCGCCGTTTTAACAACCTGGCAGAGGTCTGGCTGGGGGGCATGAAAGACGGCGTGTTGGCAGGCGACCACTATAAGTGGCGTATTCTGCGCTCCAACGGCGTGGAAGAGGACTATGTCACTGGGGACAAGCCTGCCTATGAGCGGTTTCTGAAGCTGGCTGAGGCTCTGGAAATGGCCATCGGCAATCCTATGTACCATTGGTGCCACCTGGAACTGCAGCAGTTCTTTGGAATCACAGAACCGCTGACTGTCGAAAGCGCTCCCCGGATCTGGGAGCAATGCAATAATCTTTTGCGCAATGACCCGGATATGACTGCCCGAGGCCTGATCCGCAAGGCAAATGTTGCCTTTATCGGCACCACCGACGACCCCATCGATTCTTTGGAATGGCACGAAAAGATCGCGGCAGACGATTCCATCGATGTTAAGGTCTGTCCCTCTTTCCGTCCGGACAAGGCCATGAACCTGCACAAGGAAGGCTTTGCCGCCTATATGGAGCAGCTTGCCGCTGCCGTGGGCAAGAAGTCCCTTTCCACAGTGCAGGAAGTCTGCGACGCCCTGGTACAGCGAATCGAATATTTTCACGCCCGGGGCTGTCGGGCCAGTGACCACGGCTTCGAGTATGTCCCCTTCCTGCAGGTTTCCCAGGAACAGGCAGAGGCTGCCTATCAAAAGGCCCTGGGAGGCGAGGCTCTGACCGCAGAGGAGATTGACGGCTATCAAACCACCCTGATGCTATGCATGGGCAAGACATACCACCGGCTGGGCATAGCCATGCAGCTGCACTACTCCTGTCTGCGGAATACCAACCAGCGGATGTTCCGGAAGCTGGGTCCGGATGCCGGCTACGATACCATTGCTCAGAACACCTGCGGCGGCAACATTGCAAAGCTTCTGTCTGCTTTGGACGAAACGGAGCAATGCCCCAAGACCATTTTGTATTCCCTGAACCCGGCGGACAACGAGCAGCTGGGTACGCTGATCGGCAGCTTCCAGGGCAGTGAGATCCCCGGTAAGATCCAGCACGGCTCCGCCTGGTGGTTTAACGACAACAGAACCGGCATGGAGGAGCAGATGATCTCCCTGGCAAATCTGGGACTTCTTGGGAACTTTGTGGGTATGCTTACCGATTCCCGGTCCTTCCTGAGCTATGCCCGACATGACTATTTCCGCCGCATTTTGTGTAATCTGCTTGGCAAATGGGTGGAAAACGGAGAGTACCCCAACATTGACGCTTCTTTGAAGAAAATTGTTGAAGGGATCAGCTTCCGCAACGCTAAGCGTTATTTTGATATTTAATATTAAGGGCTGCCCTCTGGGCAGCCCAATCCCGCATATGAAAACC
>JAZSDS010000004.1:0-13130 GCA_045531275.1 Faecousia sp. | reverse complement strand
TCGGTCTTGGCAGCGAAGTCGGTCTCGGAGTTGACCTCGATCACGACGCCCACGCCGTTCACGACGGTAGCGTATGCAACGCCCTCAGCGGCGATGCGGTCAGCCTTCTTAGCGGCCTTGGCCAGGCCCCTCTCACGCAGCCAGTCAACAGCCTTGTCCATATCGCCATCGGTAGCAGTCAGGGCTGCCTTGCAGTCCATCATACCGACGTTGGTCATTTCGCGCAGCTTCTTAACATCCAGAGCAGTAAATGCCATTTTCGTTTCCTCCTATAATCATTGGTAGATGGCACCCGCACGCGGGTGCCATGGTTATATTCAATTACTCAGCGGTGGTAGCCTCTACCTCGGCAGCAGCCTCAGCAGCGGTCTCAGCCACAGCGTCCTCGCCCTGACGGCCCTCAATGGCAGCGTTTGCCATGGTGGCAGCGATCAGACGGATGGCGCGGATAGCGTCATCGTTGCCGGGGATCACATAATCGATCTCGTCGGGATCGCAGTTGGTATCAACGATAGCCACTACGGGGATGTTCAGCTTGTGAGCCTCAGCAATGGCATTGCGCTCCTTGCGGGGGTCAACGATGAACATAGCAGCGGGGATCTTCTTCATTTCCTTAACGCCGCCCAGATACTTCTCCAGCTTGGCGATCTCGCCCTGGTGCTTGATAACTTCCTTCTTGGGCAGCATTGCGAAAGTGCCGTCCTCTTCCATCTTCTTCAGCTGAGCCAGACGGTCGATACGGGAACGCATGGTGCGGAAGTTGGTCAGCATACCACCCAGCCAACGGGAGTTGACATAGTAACCGCCGCAACGGGCAGCCTCTTCCTTGATAGCGTCCTGTGCCTGCTTCTTGGTGCCGACGAACAGGATGTTACCGCCGTTAGCGGAAGTCTCACGGACGAAGTTGTAGGCCTCCTCCAGCTTCTTCACGGTCTTCTGCAGGTCGATAATATAGATACCGTTGCGCTCCGTGTAGATGTAGGTAGCCATTTTAGGGTTCCAGCGGCGGGTCTGGTGACCGAAGTGAACGCCGGCCTCCAGCAGTTGTTTCATAGATACGACAGCCATTTTTTGTTTTCTCCTTTTGTTTTTTCCTCCACCCCGCTTCAATCTCAACAAGCCCCGCCCATAAGAGCACTAGGGGATGCGATCACCGGGTGTGTGGTGTAGAATACTACGGGAAAAATCCCGTGCCGATTCATTATATAGGAAGTGTCCTTGTTTTGCAAGTGTTTTTTTGCAAAAAATTGAGAAAAAATTCCTTTTTTTACAGGGGAAGCCCCAGTCTCGACCGGGGAACGCGGCATTCGTCAGGCTTTACATCCACAAGTACGATGTCAGGGCCAATGCGCTTGACGCAGTTCCAGGGGATAATAAAGTCGTCCCGGCGACCCCAAAGCCCAAAAAAACGGCAGGGTCCCGGGACGATGATGGCGCAGATCTTTCCCTCCGGCAGCTCGATTTTTGCGTCAGAGATAAAGCCCAGGCGCCGGCCGTCACAGACGCAGATAACTTCCTTACAGTGCAGATCAGTGAATTTGGTCATACCCAGCCCTCCCGGTTGGTTTTGTTAAAGCGTATGCAGGAAGAGGCTGGGGTATGACAAAGGCGGTTTTTAACTGATGCTTTTGCGGATAGCCCCCAGGGCGCTTTTTTCCAGCCGGGAGACCTGGGCCTGGGAGATGCCCACCAGACCTGCAACCTCCATTTGGGTCTTGCCGCCTACAAATCGCAGGTTCAGGATCTGTTTTTCCCGGCTTCCCAGGGACTGAAAGGCGCTGCGCAGGGCAATGCTTTCCATCCAGTTGGTTTCTGTGTTTTTGGTATCCCTTACCTGGTCCATTACTGTTAAGGGGTCCCCGCCGTCGGCGTACACCGGATCATAAAGACTTACCGGGGCGCAAACAGCGTCCAGAGCCTCACTGACATCCTCGGTACTCAGCTCCAGTTCTTTTGCGATCTCGTCCAGGGTGGGCTCCCGGCCAAGGCGGGCAAGCATAGCTTCTTTACATTGCAGCACCCGGTATGCCACATCCCGGATGGACCGGGAAACACGGATGGCGGAATTATCCCGCAGATACCGCCGCACCTCTCCTGCGATCATGGGAACCCCATAAGTGGAAAAACGGACCTGTTTGGTAGGGTCGAAATTGGCAATGGCTTTCATAAGACCGATACAGCCTACCTGGAACAGATCATCCGGGGACTCGCCCCGTTTGTCAAAGCGTTGGATCACGGATAGCACCAGCCGCAGATTGCCTTCAATGAGCTTTTCCCGGGCGGCCTCGTCGCCCTCTTTGGCTCTGCGGAGCAGTGCATCCATTTCTACCTGGGACAAAACTTTCAGCCGGGCGGTGTTTACACCGCAGATCTCTACTTTCCCCTGCATGGTTTCCTCCTGCGTATGGATTAGGTATTCCTAATGTCCTCATTATTTCCGAAACCGGGAAAATCATACAAAGGCAAAATTTGTGCATAATCTACAAACTTTTTTGTCGGATGCAGGATATAGCCCGTAAAAAAAGGCTTCCGTTGGGGGAAATGCCAACTTTTTTAACAAAATCGCAGAAAACAGGGGAGTATATCAACGGCGACATAACACGCATGAATTTCCCTGTTTTCACCTTTTATGCAAACAGATATACAAAGGCGATTAAATGGCGTGGGGGCAGAAAACAAGAAAAATAGCTGTTGAAAAGCGTGAGTTTTCCACATTGTCCACAGGGTTATCCACAGGACAAGTGGTGCGGAGGTGGGAGAGGTGCATATCCATTTTGGTTAACATAAGTTTATTCGACAGCGTTCTGCAAATTTCCTATTTTTTCGCAGGACAAAATGTTGACTACTGGATTTTTTGCCACGGAAAATTGGGACTTGACAGGCTGTATTTCATCAAAAAAGGAAAATTTAAAAAAAGGTATTGATTTTATTGAAAAGTCACGCTATAATTGATACCTGCGTGAAATAGTATGCAGAACAGGAGGTGTAACTATGCCCAACATTAAGTCCTCTAAGAAGGATGTCATCCGTTCCAGAATCGCTTACGAGAAGAACAAGGCCGATAAGTCTGAGATGAAGACCGTCATCAAGAAGTACGAGGCTGCCCTGGCCGGTGGCGACCGTGCTGTTGCCGAGACCGCTTACAAGGCTGCTATCCAGATCGTCGACAAGGCTGTCAGCAAGGGTATTCTGCACAAGAATACTGCTGCCCGCAAGAAGAGCAGCATGACCCTGCAGCTGAACAAGCTGGCCTGAGCTCTCTGAAAATATCTCCTTCCGAATCTATCGGAGGGAGTTTTTTCATTTTATGGAGCAGCGGATCTTTTTTTGTAAAGGAAGCGCTCCGTCTTTTGCGGTACACAAAGTACAGCTGCAATCCGGAATGTTTCCTTTGCGAAAAAATCTATCGCTGCCATAGGATCTTTAATCTTTGCATATTGGCAGAAAAGATGATATAATTCCTACAGAGAATTAAGGAGGTGAGAACATGGCGCGGCTTTCTGACCCGGTAACCATCCTCAAGGGCGTAGGCCCAACCAAGGCAAAGCAGTTTGCCCAACTCAATATCCGGACTCTGGAGGACCTGATCTGTCACTTCCCCCGAGGTTATGAGGACAGGACCCGATTGGTGACCATCGACAAGCTGGAGCCGGATGTTCCCGCCTGCTTCAAGGCTATGGTCATGAATGCCCCCCGGACCAGCCATATCCGCAAGGGGTTGGATGTGACCAAGCTGCAGGTGGCGGACCATACCGGCCGGCTGACCCTTACCTTTTTTAATCAGAAATTTACAACAGACCGGCTTCAGTATGGCAAGGAGTATATTTTCTACGGCGCTGTATCCGGAGATTTCATCGGCTATAATATGACCTCCCCTGTGTTTGAGGAGCTGGACAGTGAACCTGTGCTGACCCGCCGGGTGCTGCCTGTGTATCCCCTCACAGCCGGTCTGTCCAACGCCTCTGTTCTCAAGGCAGTGCGGCAGGCACTGGCCATTTGCGATGTGCCGGAGGAGGTCCTTCCTGACCAGATCCGGCAGGCCTATGGCATTCTGCCTGCCCAGCGGGCCTATTATGCCATCCATGAGCCCGGCTCTATGGAGGAGGCAGAGCTTGCCAAGCGGCGGCTTATCTTTGAGGAATTCTTTGTGTTTTCTGCCGGACTGGCCCTGATGCGGGCAGCCAGGGCAGGGAAGTCCGTTGCGCCCTACCCGGATGTTGATTTGAGTGGATTCTTTGACGCACTGCCCTTTACCCTTACAGGGGCCCAGCAGCGGGCTATCCGGGAGATCGTAGCAGACCTGACCCGGGGTACGCCTATGAACCGGCTTGTCCAGGGTGATGTGGGCAGCGGCAAGACTATGGTGGCCGCTGCAGCGGCATATCTGGCAGTGAAAAACGGAAAACAGGCGGCGCTGATGGCACCTACAGAGATCCTGGCAGAGCAGCACTGCAAATCCCTGAAAGGACTGTTAGAGCCTTTGGGTATCCGGGTGTGCCTGCTTACAGGTTCTTTGAGCCCGAAACGCAAGAAAGAAATACGCTTCGCCGTGGAGGCGGGTGAGGCAGATCTGGTGATCGGCACCCATGCCCTCGTGTCTGAGCAGACGGTGTTCCGGGATCTGGGACTGGTCATTGCCGATGAGCAGCACCGTTTCGGCGTAGGGCAGCGCTCGGCGCTGTCTGCCAAGGGAGACGATCCCCATTTGCTGGTGATGTCCGCAACGCCCATTCCCCGGACATTGGCCCTTTTAATGTACGGAGATCTTGAGGTTTCTGTATTGGATGAGCTGCCCCCCGGCCGGCAGCAGATCGACACCTTTTTGGTGGGGGAGAGCTACCGGGCCCGGATCAATGCCTTTATCCGCAAGCAGGTGGCGGAAGGTCATCAGTGCTATGTGGTATGTCCCGCGGTGGAGGAAAATGGCGATCTGGATCTGAAGGCGGCTACAGTGTGGGCTGAGACTCTGCAGAAAACGGTATTCCCTGATTTGAAGGTGGCGCTGCTCCACGGACAGATGAAGGGCAGCGAAAAGGAGGAAGTGATGACAGCCTTTGCTGCCCATGAGGCAGATGTACTGGTTGCCACCACCGTTATAGAGGTAGGTGTGGATGTGCCCAATGCCACACTGATGGTGGTGGAGGACGCTGATCGGTTTGGTCTTTCCCAACTGCATCAGCTCCGGGGAAGAGTGGGCAGAGGCAGCGCCAAAAGCTACTGCATCCTTACATCCCACAACAAAAACGCCCAGACGCTGGCCCGGCTGAAGGCACTGTGTAAAACCACCGATGGCTTCAAGATCGCGGAGGCGGATCTGGAGCTGCGGGGTCCCGGTGACTTCTTTGGTGCCCGGCAGTCCGGCTTGCCTGTGTTCCGGGTGGCGAATCTGAGCTGCGATCTGCAAACTCTGAAACAGGCCCAGGAGGCATCCAAGGAATGGATCGAGTCCCAGGGCACAGCCCAAACACCCCAGGCCCAGGCTCTGCGCAGACGGGTGGGAGAACTGTTTCTCCGGGCCCAAGGCACTATGAATTAAACAACACGCCCGAAAAATCCCTTTCTCGAAGTGGATTTTTCGGGCGTTTCTCTGCCGGTAACAAAAAATTTCAAAAATAGGTTGTAACTTTGAAGAAAATGATGTAAAATAGTATAACTCATAAAATGCATTTTTCTGTTCTTGGAGGACTTATTATGAAAAAACCCATTGTTTTGGTCGTTATGGACGGTGTGGGTAAAGGTGACGGCGGTAGCGGTGATGCAGTTGTCGCGGCAAAGACACCTACCCTGGATCAGCTGCTGGCTACCTGCCCCCATACTTACCTGAAAGCCCATGGCACAGCCGTGGGTCTGCCCTCAGATGACGATATGGGCAACAGCGAGGTGGGCCATAACGCTCTTGGCTGCGGACAGGTTTACTCTCAGGGGGCAAAGCTGGTAGGGGAGTCCATTGAAAACGGCACGCTGTTCTCTTCTGCTGTATGGCAGGATCTGGTAAGTAACGCCAAGGCAGGGAAGGCTATGCACTTCCTGGGTCTGCTGTCTGACGGCAATGTTCATTCCAATATTTCTCACCTGATTGCTCTGCTGAAGGCGGCGAAGGCTGCCGGCGTGCAGAAGGCTTACTGCCACATCCTGCTGGATGGCCGTGATGTGCCTGCTACTTCCGCACTGGAATATGTGGAGTATCTGGAAACCGTTCTGGCTGAGCTGAACACCCAGGGCTGCGACTATGCCATCGCCTCCGGCGGTGGCAGAATGCAGGTTACTATGGATCGGTATGAAGCCAACTGGGGCATGGTGGAGGCTGGCTGGCGCACCCATGTCCAGGGTCAGGGCAGAATGTTCGCTTCTGCAAAGGAAGCCATTGAGACTTACCGTGCCGAAACCGGCTGTATCGACCAGGACCTGCCTGCCTTTGTGGTGGCAAGAGACGGCGCCCCTGTGGCAAAGATCGAAAACGGCGACAGCGTGATCCTGTTCAACTTCCGGGGCGACCGCGCCCAGGAAATTTCCCTGGCATTTGACCGCAAGGACTTTGATAAGTTTGACAGGGGAGACTATACCGGCGTGAAGTTTGCCGGCATGCTCCAGTACGACGGCGACCTGAATATACCCGAAAACTATCTGGTTCAGCCTCCTGTCATTACCAACACCCTGACAGAGGTTCTCTGCCAGGCTGGCATCCGGGAGTTTGCGGTATCCGAGACCCAGAAGTACGGTCATGTTACCTATTTCTGGAACGGCAACCGTTCCGGTAAGGTCAGCGAGGAGCTGGAGGAATACCTGGAGATCCCCTCCGATGTGATCCCCTTCGAGCAGGCACCTGCTATGAAGTCCAAGGAGATCACTGAGGCAATGGTCAGCGCCATGGCCTCCGGCAAGTTCCAGTTCCTGCGCTGTAATTATCCCAACGGCGATATGGTGGGTCATACCGGCGTTATGGATGCTGTAGTCTATGCCATGGAGTGCGTGGACAATGGCCTGAAGGCAATTCTGGAGGCGGCGGATAAGTACGGCTACACTGTACTGATCACAGCGGACCATGGCAATGCCGATCAGATGACCGAGACCAAGAAGGGCAAGACCTCTGTAAGAACTGCCCATTCTCTGAACCCTGTTCCCTTCATTATTTATGACAAGGACAATGACTACACCGTGATTCCCGGAAACTACGGCCTTGCCAATGTGGCGCCTACCGTAGTGAAGATGATGGGGCTTACCGCTCCGGATTGCTGGGAAGACAGCATTGTTTAATAAAACCAAACCCCGGAAAAATATTAACCAGGAGGTACTGATTTATGATCCGTCACGACAATGAAAACGGCAGCGTGAATGTCAGCACCAGCGTATACACGGATATTGCCGGCACTGCTGCCAGCAACTGCTTCGGCGTTAAGGGCATGGCTGCCCGGTCCGTTACCGATGGTGTTTACCACCTGCTCCGCAAGGAATCTATGGGCAAAGGCGTTAAGGTGGAGTTCCATGAGGACGGAGCCATTTCCATCGATCTGCACATTATGGTGGATAACGGCGTAAATCTGGGCGCAGTAGGCGCATCCATCATTTCCGAGGTGCGCTATGTGGTAAATAAGTGCACCGGTACCCAGGTCCGCGCGGTAAATGTATATATAGATTCCATGAACGGATAATATCGGAGGTAACCATTGAGACAGACGATTAACGGCGCTGATTTTCGCCGGCTGGCCATCAGCGCGGCTGCTTCTGTAGAGATCCATAAACAGCAGCTGAATGACTTGAACGTTTTCCCTGTGCCGGATGGTGACACCGGTACCAATATGTCCATGACCATCAATTCTGCGGCAGCAGATCTGCGGAAGGCGGAGGATCCCACCCTTGAAAAGGCGGCTTCCATTGCCGCATCTGCCATGCTCCGTGGCGCCCGTGGCAATTCCGGCGTTATCCTGTCCCTGCTGTTCCGGGGCATGTCCAAGCGTCTGAAGGGCCTGACAGAGTGCGACGGCACCACATGGGCAGAGGCATTGCAGGCTGGCGTAGATGCTGCTTATAAGGCAGTTATGAAGCCTGCGGAAGGCACCATTTTGACGGTTGCCCGTCTGGCAGCGGCAAGGGCCCAGAAGGCAGCCCTGGAGAATAATTTTATTGAATTTGTTCACGCAGCAGCCATCGAAGAGGCAAAGATGGCCCTTGCGGACACCGTCAACCAGAACCCTGTGCTGAAAAAGGCAGGCGTGGTGGATGCCGGCGGCAAAGGCTGGCTCTTTGTGCTGGAAGCAATGCTCAGCTCCCTCCAGGGCGAGGATGTTGTTGTGCCCGAGGGTATGGTGGACACGGATGTGAAGGAGCAGGCGGATTTTGCCGGCTTTGACACCGAGGAGATCACCTTCACCTACTGCACAGAATTTATTATTTCCCGTGAGAACGACAAGGATCCCGAACAGCTTCGGGCATTCCTGGACAGTCTGGGTGACAGCCTGGTGCTGGTGGACGACGAGGAGATCATTAAGGTCCATGTCCACACCAACGACCCCGGCAAGGCCCTCCATGAGGCCATTGATTACGGTTCTTTTGTAACCGTAAAAATTGAGAATATGCGTCTGCAGCATACCGAAAAGGTTATGAGTGAGCAGGAGCTGGCGCCTAAGATCGCCGAGCCTGAAAAGACCTTCGGCGTGGTGTCTGTATGCGCCGGTGACGGCCTGGCAGATGTGTTTATGAACCTGGGCGTGGACGGAATCATTTCCGGCGGCCAGACCATGAACCCCAGCACCCAGGATATTTTGGAAGTGGTGAATAAGGTTTCTGCGGAAACTGTGTATGTTCTTCCCAACAATAAGAACATTATTATGGCGGCGGAGCAGGTGGATGCCCTGACCCCCAAGCATGTGGTGGTCATTCCTTCCAAGACTGTGCCCCAGGGTATTACCGCTATGCTCAGCTTTAACCCCGAGGGAACAGAGGAAGAGAACACAGAAGCCTTGACAGAAGCTCTGGCAACGGTGGATACCATGCAGATCACCTATGCCGCCCGGAACTCTGATTTTGACGGCTACGATATCCATGAGGGTGACTATCTGGCTATGTTTGGCGGTTCTCTCTTTGGCACCAGCCGGGATATCAAGGTGCTCCTGCGGGCCCTGGCAGAAAAGGTCCGGGACGACGGACGGGAGTATATCACCATTTACTATGGCGAGGATATTCAGGAAAAGCACGCCCAAAAGGCTGCGGATATGTTCCAGGAGATCTGCCCTGATGCGGATGTAAATCTGCTGCGGGGTGGTCAGCCGGTGTATTATTATCTGATTTCTGCAGAATAATCTACAAAGGCGTGCTGTGCAGCTATGTGCGGCGCGCCTTTGATGTTTCATTGTCGAAATCGGTCGGAAAGGAGGGTGTGCTGTGGATAACTATCCAAAGGGCGGCATCGTTGGAAAAGGTCTGCAGCTTATTCGCTATATTGCGGGGCTCAGTATTCCCATATACGCCTCTCACGCCAGCTTTTTTATAGCCCTTGCGGTATTTCCTACCCTGGTGCTGCTGCTGAGTTTGCTGCGCTACACCGGTCTGGAGGTGGAGATCCTTACCCAGATTCTGGAAGGTGTGATCCCCACGGCGCTGCTGCCTGCGGCAACAAAGCTCATCGTCAACACCTACCGGAGTACCACCGGTACCCTGATCTCCATATCGGCGCTGACGGCCCTGTGGTCCGCCAGTCGGGGTGTTCACGGATTGTTGACGGGTCTGAATTCCATTTATGATGTTTCCGAGGACCGGGGCTATATCTATACCCGCCTTGTCAGCGTGGTGTACACCTTTGGTTTTTTGCTGGTGCTGCTGCTGACCCTGGTGCTCCATGTCTTCGGCACATCCCTGCTGGAATGGTTGCCCCTTGCGGAAACGCCTGTGTTTGCGTTCCTGGACAAGATTGTGGACCTGCGGTTCTTCCTGCTTTTGGGCATCCAGACAGTGCTGTTTACCGCTATGTTTATGGTGCTGCCCAATCGGCGGAACAAGCTGATGGACTCTCTGCCCGGGGCGCTGCTGGCATCCAGCGGCTGGTTGATTTTTTCGGATATTTATTCTATTTATGTGGAGCGGTTTGCGGGACTGAGTAATATTTACGGCTCTGTTTACGCCGTGGCGCTGAGTATGCTGTGGCTATATTGCTGCATTTCTATTGTGTTCTACGGCGGCGCCCTGAACCACTGGCTGATGCACAACCGAAAAGACTAGAAAAATATAGAATTTTTGTAAATTCTTCAGCCTGTTTACCTCTTGTTCATAAGGGGTGTTTATGATACAGTAAGAGATCGGAGGGATGGCTTTGTTTGGATATGTAATGGCCAATTTGCCGGAGCTGGATAAGGAAACCAGAAAACGCTACGGCGCTGTCTATTGCGGCATTTGCAGGCAGATCCGGCAGCGTTCCTCCAATACGGCCCGGCTGGGGCTCAGCTATGATATGGCGTTTCTGGCGCTGCTTTTGATGAGCCTTTATGAGCCGGAGGAGACCGGTGGGCCCAACGGCTGCCGGCTGCATCCTATCAGCAAGCGTCCCTGGGTGGACAATGCATATATTCGCTACGGTGCGGATATGAATGTGGTGCTGGCATACTATAACTGTGTGGATGACCTTCAGGATGAGGGAAAGCTGTCTTCCGAAATCATGGTAAAGGTGTTTGGAAGAAATCTGGAGGAGCTTCGCAGGAAGTATCCCAGGCAGTGCCAGGCGGTGGAGAGCTGCCTGAAAGAACTGAGAGAGATGGAAAAAGAGGGCTGTACCAATCCCGATGCTCCTGCCGGCTGTTTCGGTCGGCTGATGGGAGAAATCTTGGTTTATGAAGAGGATATGTGGTCCCAGACTCTGCGTCAGATGGGCATGGCCCTGGGACGGTACATATATCTGGCAGACGCAGCGGTGGACTATCGCCGGGATAAGCGGAAGAAGCAATATAACCCTTTCCTGGCAATGGGCACAGGGGAGGATTGGTCCCGATGGGAGCAATACCTGGTGCTTGCCATGGGGCGTTGCACAGAGTGCTTTGAGCGGCTTCCCCTGGTCCAGGACAAGAGGCTGCTGGACAATATTCTCTACAGCGGTGTTTGGGTAGAATACAGAAGAAGGCAGGGAAGAAAAGCAGCTTCCCGGGAGGAGAACAATGGCGCAGGATCCTTATAAGGTGCTGGGCGTAAGCCCGGACGCTACGGATGAAGAAATTAAACAGGCATACCGAAGGCTTGCCAAGCAGTACCATCCGGACCGGAATCCCGGAGACCCGGTGGCAGCGAAAAAAATGCAGGAGGTCAACGCCGCCTACGAGCAGATCAAAAATCCGGAGGCCTATCAGCGTAATGCCCAAAGCGGCTACGGCGGAGGGCAGGGCTATGGCGGTTTCGGCGGCTTTGGCTATGATCCCTTTGGGGGAGCGTGGCAGCAGCGCAGCTACAGCGGCGGTCAGGGCGACCAATACCAGCAGTCTGCCTACCGGTATATTCTTTACGGCAGATACCGGGAGGCGCTGAATGTGCTGCAAAACGCACCGGAGAAAAACGCCCGGTGGTATTATCTGTCTGCCCTTGCCAATGACGGTCTGGGCAACCAGGTCACTGCCCTGGAGCATATTCGCCGGGCAGTGTCTATGGAGCCGGACAACGCTGAATATCTGGAAACCTTGGAGCAGATCCAGAACGGCGGCGCTGCCTACCGCCGGCAGGCGGGTGCTTTCCGGGGTTTCAATGTCCGGGGCGGTCTGTGGCAGCTGTGTTTGTGCTGGGCAGCCCAGCTGTTTTGCTGCCGCGGCAGATTTTTCTGCTGCTGATTTTGATTATACGGTGTTGACACGCCCTGTTCTGCGTGCTACAATACTTTCGACAACTTGATACCAGTTCCGTGGCAGGTGTGGCGTGTGGTCATATCTGCTGAACAAGATAATCGGGTGTAAGTCCCGAACGGTACCGCCGCTGTAAATGCTGAGGCTGTCTTTTAGGCGAAAGCCGGTCACTGGAAGAAATTCCGGGAAGGCCAAGACAGGCGTTGGAGGCTGCAACCCCTCCTGCAGGCATAAGTCAGAAGACCTACGGAAATGGCTTCTCCGCCCTCTGCGTGATTATGGGGGGTGCGTTTGTCGCAGAAAAACGGCTGCGGCACCCGTATTGGGTGCCGCAGTATTTTGTTTTAAGGAGGAATTTTTATGAAAAACAAAAAGCTATGGATCGCAGTTATCGCCCTTGTGGCAGTGGTGGGTATCTTTCTGGGTGTGTTCTTTGCCACCCGTCCCAACACCCAGGAGGGTATGAAGTCCTTCACTGTTACCGTTGTCCACGCCGACGGCACAAGCAAGGACTTTACCTACAAATCCGCAGAGGAATATTTAGGGCCTGTTCTGGAAATGGACGGCCTGATCGTAGGTGAAGAAGGTCCTTATGGACTGAACATCACCAAGGTGGACGGCGAGTCTGCCGTTTATGAGACGGACAAGGCTTACTGGGCACTTTACGAGGGCGAGGGCTATGCCAACCAGGGCATTGACACCACCCCCATTACAGATGGCGGCGTATACAAGCTGGTATACACCCTTGGATAAGCCCCTGACTCTGCGCCAGATCGCTCTGTTTGGTATGCTGGGAGCATTGACCTTCGGTACCAAGGTTGCCATGAGCGGACTTCCCAACATCGAGCCGGTATCCCTGCTTGTGATCCTGTTTGTGGTGGTGTTTGGGATGCGGGCGCTGTATCCCATCTATCTGTATGTGCTGCTGGAAATCCTGTTTTACGGCATCCAGCTTTGGAACATCAACTACCTGTATGTCTGGACCATCCTTGCGGTGGCAGCATGGCTGCTGCGGGATATGAAAAGCAGCCTGGGCTGGGCCATCCTGGCGGCGGCCTTTGGTCTGCTGTTCGGTTTGCTGTGTGCGCCGGTGTACCTGTTTGTGGGCGGACCGGGTTACGCTGTCAGCTGGTGGGCATCGGGGGTTGTGTTCGATGTTCTGCACTGCTGCGGCAATTTTATAATGGTCCTTACGCTGTTTGCGCCCCTGCGAAAGCTTTTGGAAAAGCTGTATAACAGGGTGTAAAACAAAAGAGAGGCCGGTCTCAGGGGACTGGGGTCGGGGTTTTTGGATTGGGGAAAGGAAAAAAGGGGGTGGGC
>JAZSDS010000016.1:0-31613 GCA_045531275.1 Faecousia sp. | reverse complement strand
TCGATGAGCTTGTGGATCTGCTCTTTGGTCAAAAGCCTGCGCATCTTATTGAGGATCTTCTCATTATCTGTGGGCGCAAAAATCGTAGAGCTTTTTTCATGCACGGGCTTTAACACAAAATATGTCTTTTTCACACCACTGACAGTTTTCTCTTCCGTGCCGATGATCTGACAAACGCCCTGTGAACCGTAGATGATCACATCATTCACCTGAAACATAGCCGCTATCCTCCCACTTTAATTACTATCCATACCTATATTATAACGTTTATTTTCCAGGATTTCAAAAGCATTTTTGCTTGAAATTCCAGAAAAAATATAGTAAACTATGAGCATACTGAACAAATCGCGTATGTTTGAGAGTATACATAGGAGGACTTTTTATGAAGGAATATGAGATCGTTGCCAAGTTTTTGAACGGCTGCGCCGGCGCTGCCCATCCCCAAACTTTCTTTGAGGAAGCAGAACTGGAAAGCACCGACGACTTTGTCCGCACCAAGCACGGCAAGGATTTTGAAAAATTCGTGAAAGAAATTCAGCCCAGCGGTCAAATCGTATACACCTATGATAACGGCACTGTGGCATACATCTACGAATTTACAGAGCTATGACAGAGGACCTGCTGCATAATTTTGCAGCAGGTCTTTTTTGTAAGTCTACGCAGCATAGGTTGTCTTGTTTGGTATATCATGGTATGCTTTCTTTCGAAAGGGCGTGGCATTTATGAACACCTATGTGACCGGAGCAACAATTAAGGGGCTGCGGGAAAAGAAAAAACTGACCCAGGCAGAACTAGCGGAGGAGATTGGGGTGAGCAGCAAGACCGTTTCCAAATGGGAAACCGCCAAAGGTCTGCCGGATATTTCCTTATTGCAGCCATTGGCGCAGGCACTGGGCATCTCCGTGATCGAGCTGATGAATGGCGAGCGCATTACCAACAGGAATATTTCTGCCAACATGCTGCGGTGTAAGTTTTATGTCTGTCCTATCTGCGGAAACGTGGTCCACAGCACCGGCGACGCGGTGGTCAGCTGTTGTGGCATCACTTTGCCCGCTCTGGAAGCGGAGGATGCCGACGATGCCCACGCCATCATCACAGAAAAAGTGGAGGACGAGCATTTTATCTCCATCCCCCACCCCATGACGAAAAAGCATTTCATTTCCTTTGTGGCATTTGTAACCTCTGACCGAATTCAGACGGTGAAATTCTATCCGGAGGGCAACGCAGAAACCCGCCTGCAACTCCGAGGCAGAGGACATCTCTATTACTACTGCAATCAACACGGTCTGTTTATAAAGAAAATACAATAGTAGTGCAAAATATGATTAAATAATTGCCCCGCAAAGATAGACCTGGGATTCTTGGGAAACCAGCTTAATAGCAGTCCCCGGCTCCTAATCGGGTGTTTTTTTGCATATTCTCTTGCTGTGTGTAAAAGCTAAGCAGCGGGGAATCAAGCCCCGACAGTTTAAGGCAAAAGGAGTGGTTTTTATGGACGGACAAGAACTTGTAAAACAAACATTAGATCAGATTCCCCAGGCAAACGCCAACGCAAAGCGGATTATCGGGCTGGTCAGGGAGGGCGGCAGGATCACCGGCTATCAGTTATCTGACAACACCATCGTAGAAAAACAGCAAGCAGTGGATATGGCAAAACAGGGACAGATCGCCGGCGTTGGCATCGCCCACCGTGGAGATACGGAATACCTGAAATCCATCCCCGACGACAGCGAAAACAACAACCTGAGTAACCTCCCTTCCGTATCCCCTCAATCTTAATGTTCTCCGGAATCGGTTATAACTGATTCCGGAATTTATTTTCTTACAAACCTCTTGACACTTACAGTATCTCATAGTTTATAATAGCTATGGAATATAAAATAATGACTTTGGGAGTGAATGCTATGGATTATGACTCCAAAAGAACGGATGACTACAGCGCGCAAGCAAAGGCGCTGTACGGCAAGACGGATGCTTATAAGGAATTTGAACAGAAGTCCAGGAACCGCACCAGTCAGCAGGAGAAGGACTTAGACGCACAGGTGATGGACCTCTTTGCAAAACTAGGCAAGATGCGTCCTTGTGATCCAGATTGCGAAAAGGCACAGGCTTGGGCAAAGGAATTACAAGACTTCTTCACAGAGAATTTCTACACCTGCACTCCCCAGATTTTAGGTAGTCTTGCAGAGAGCTACGCCGGCGGCGGAAGTATGACCGAAAACATCGATAAGGCAGGTGGCGCAGGTACCGGTGTATTCGCCAAAGAGGTCATTGACATTTATATCAATAGGTAGGGGCGACTAATAGTCGCCTGCGGGCGGAAGATTGCTGTCCCTACATTCTAACAAACAGTGCGTTGCAGATATTGCAGCGCACTGTTTGCCGTTTAGTGTCCCAAAAATACCGATAGATGAAATTTGCAACATTTTCGATTTTGGATATGCTATGATAGCACCACAGGAGGTGAAGCGATGAAATTCAGACTCATAATCGACAAAGAAAAAGACGAAGAAATAGTGGCAACGGTCCACAATCGTAACGCTCTGATCGACGAGATCGAGGCGCTGATTTTGAAGCACGCAGGCGCGGACCGCATCCCCGGCTACGCCGAGGATAATATTAAAATGCTCTCTGTGTCCGAGATCGAGTGCATTACCGTTCTGGAGGGCAAAACTTATGCCATCGACTCCAAGAATCACCGGTATCGGCTGAAGCAGCGACTGTACGAATTGGAAGCTGTACTCCCCTCGTCTTTTATCCGCATCAACAAAAGTACATTGGCAAACGAAAATTCGCTGGATCGGTTCACCGTTACTTACGCAGGCAGCGTGGACGCTGTTTTCAACTGCGGTTACACAGAATACGTTTCCCGGCGGTGCTTCGCCCAAATCAAAAGGAGGTTTGAAACAAAATGAAGAAGTTTTGGAAGGAGTTTCTCTTAAGAGGTCTGCTATGTGCCAGCGGCGGTCCGGTGGTTTTGGCTGTCATCTACGGTATTCTGGGTGCTACCGGAGCTGTAGAGCATTTCTCCCCTAACGAGGTCTGTATGGGCATCCTGACGATCACGTTACTTGCCTTCATCGCAGCAGGCATGACCGCAATCTATCAGATGGAACAGCTGCCCCTTCCCACCATGATCCTGCTTCACGGCGGCGCGCTATACATCGCCTATATTCTCACCTATCTGCTTAACGGGTGGCTGCTCCGGCAGCTTGCTCCCATTCTGGTGTTCACCGTTGTTTTCATCGCCGGCTATGCCATCATTTGGCTCATCATCTACTGCGTTGTCAGGTCAAAAACCGAGAAGATCAACAAAATGATGCGCAGATAACACAAAGGACACAGCTCCATGGGGCTGTGTCCTTTTTTTAACAAACCTGTTTCTCACCAAACGAAAGGAACGATTCTGTACTTTACTTTCTGCTTGTACTCGGTGTAACCGGGCAGTTCCCGGGTCAGCAGTTCCTCCTCGTCTGTCAAGCGGACAAACATAATCACCGGATAGAACGCAAAGGCGATCAGAGCATACCAAGAACCCAGTACCAGTGGGATCATCAAAAACAGCAGGATCGTCACCGCATACATGGGGTGGCGGACGATGCCATACATGCCGGTATCCACCACAGTCTGCCCCTGTTCCACCCTGACGGTACGGCTAAGATAGGCATTTTCCCGCATCACCTCGGCGTACAGGGCGTAGGCAACCAAAAACAGCACAGCTGCAGTGATAACCACCCAAGTTGGCATCTGGGACCAGCCGAAACGGAAGTCCAGACCCGCCACCACAAAACCGGCAATGAACATCAGCCCGGAAAAGGCAAGGACGCCTTTTTGTGTCGCCTGCTTTTCTTTGGCGTCCAACCGCTTTCTCAGCAACTCCGGAGACCTGGCCAGCATCACAAATCCGGCGATCAGCATAGGTCCAAACAGCAGACCCACAAGAAGCCAGCCGTATGCATACGCCAGCGTGCCAGCCGGCAGGAAGATCAGCAGTCCAACCAACAATAGGCCGCAGGCGAATTTCCCCAACGCCTCTGCAAGTAGTTTCATTTTTCGTCCTCCAACACTTCCAGATAAAAGCTCACCGGGCGAAAGCCGTCGTTGCAACTGATCATTGCCGAGTAGGGGTTTTTCATCCATCCATCGTAGAAGTTTCCACCGCCAGCCGCCAGTGTCTTAACAAAAGCAGACATGCTGTCCCATGCGCTGTCGCAGAAATTTTCCGGCTTTTCTCCGTTCTCGGATACCCACACCATTCCCTCTTCCACATTGCAAGCGTGTTCAATGGGGTTTTCATACTGGGCTATCAGCTCAGGATAGCACCCCCTCCGGACGGCTGTGATCTTTACTTTTTTCATAGCATGTCACCTCTTGGTGTTATTATATCACGCAAAGATACCCCTTGCAATGGCCTTGATTTGTGCAGTATAATAGACCTACAATCAATGAAGGAGGCTCTATTATGCGCAAAAACTTTGGTGCAAAAGAAATGTGTTATCCCATGCCGGTGTTCATTATCGGAACTTACAACGAAGACGGCACCCCTAACGCCATGAACGCCGCTTGGGGCGGCGTGACGGAAGAAGCGGAGCTTACGATCTGCGTGGAAGCCGGCCACAAGACTGCCGAAAATATCCAGGCCCGCAAGGCATTCACCGTATCTATGGGTACAGCGCAGTATGTAAACGCCTGCGATTATGTAGGTATCGTTTCTGGTAATAAAGAGCCGGACAAATTTGCCAAGGCAGGCTTTCACGCCATCAAGTCGGAGTTTGTAGACGCACCACTGATCGACGAGCTGCCTATGGCCTTGGAGTGTGTGATGCTCTCCTATGATCCTGAATCCTGCCGTTTGGTAGGCAGAGTGGTCAACGTCTGTGTGGACGAAGCTTATCTGGACACCAACGGCAAGGTTGACGTTGCCAAGCTTCAGCCCATCACTTTCGATCCGGTCCATCACCACTATCTGGTCCTGGGCGAAAAAGTAGGCCAGGCGTTCTACGACGGCCTGACCCTGAAATGATTGAAGCCCCGGCTGAGCCGGGGCTCCCTTATTGGTTTATTCGATTTCCAGTCGTCTGCCCTCGGGCAGGCGTCTTTCCTGCTTGGGCAGGGTCAAACGGAGCACGCCATCCACATATTTGGCCTTGATCTTGTCGGCATCCACGCCGGAGATGTCAAAGCTTCTCTGGTAAGCTCCATAGGAGCGCTCCATACGGATGACTTTATCCTTCTTATCCTTCTCCTCTACCTTGGATTTCCGCTGGGCACGTACAGTCAGCGTATCGTCACGAATGTCCAAAGTAATGTCCTTCTTCTCAAAGCCAGGCAGGTCTGCCTCCAACAGGTAGTGGTCGCCTTCATCGGTCACATCGGTGCGGAACTGTGAAAGGGCCGTTGTGCCAAGGAAGCTTCCAAATGGATTGCTGAAAAATGCCTTCTCAAGCTCTTCCATTTCACACCAGGGGTTGTAAAGATCCTGATTTTTCTTAATAAGTCCAAACATAATCATACCTCCATAGTCATGATGATAGTATACGCTGACAAATGTAGGTTATCCGATAAGGTCAGCGCTTATCGGCCCTTGCGCGTCCCTATCTTTTCTTCTTGCCTTACACCTGTATTATAAACCCTGTAGAAGCAGAATGTGTGACTAGTTTGTAAATTTTTAGCACTCTCGTAGTGAGAGTGCTAATTTTCCATTTATAAAAACTTGAGCAGCTGTTCCGTAAAGAATACTGCAACACAGCTTGCAACCGCCACAACCAGCAAACTCTTTTTCTTAAATGCAAGCAGCACCGCTGTCACCAGTCCCATTGCCCCGCTGATTACATTCTCGGTGGCGTAAAGGATCCCGGGGAAAGTCATAGCAGTCAGGCAGGCTGTGGGAACATAGTGGAGAAAGGATTTCAAAAACCGGTTCTCAATAGGCTTTTTCAGCAGTGTCAGCGGCAAAGCCCGGATCAGGTAGGTGGTCACAGCCATAACAAGGATATAAAGATAAATGTTCACGGCGCTACCTCCTTTTTAACAGGAAACAGAACAGCGCAGACGGATGCCGCTGCAACCGTACAGATCACAATAGCCAAGCCGTCAGATATCCGGTTCAGCCCAGGCACCCAGGCAAACAGGCAGCTTAGGACCAACGCCAGCACCATACATGCCAGCATAGGCTTTTCCTCTCTGGCCTGGGGTACCACAATAGCAATGAACATTCCGTAGAGCATAACGCCAAGTGCCATTCTAACGGACATAGGCAGCAGCGTTCCCGCCACTGCGCCCATAGCTGTGCCTGCCGTCCAGCCAAGCGCGGCTACGATGCCGACCCCAACAAAATAATCGGCCGTCAGCTCCTTGCCTCTGGACATGCCCAGTGCAAAAATTTCATCGGTGTTAAAAAATGCCGCAAGCAGGCGTTTGCCTGTTCCTACATTTGGTCCCAACCTTTGCCCCAGGGCAAGGCTCATGAGGGCATAGCGACTGTTGATCACCAACTGGGTCAGGATCATTTCCATGATTGCTGCACCGGCTGCGATTACTGTCAGCCCGGCAAATTGTCCGGCGCTGGTCAGGTTAGATCCCGAGATCAGGATCGCCTGCCATATACTCAGCCCCTGGGCCACAGCCATGGCGCCAAAGCCGAAGCTTACAGAAAAATATCCAACACACACCGGCATACCATTCTTCATGCCGGAAACGATCTCTTTTAATCTCATTATCACATCTCTTTTCCAAACAGAACCTACAGATAATCAAAGCTACCATATCATACTCCAGACATGCGGAAAAGTCAAATCTGGCAACAGATATGGACACAGGAAGAAGCTATAAGAACAACCGTTTCCCCATGATAGCGGCGGAGAAACGGTTGCTTAAATCTATTTTACAGTTCTTCTGCCAACACCTTGTGTTTTTTCCAGACTCCGGAGAGGAAGTATACCATACCCGGGATAGCGCAGCCATAGGCCGCTAAGCCGTATCCCAGCACAAAACCGAAAAAGCCCCACTTAAGGACGATTCCAAAGAGCCAGCTCAGACCGATACGCAAAACCACGCCGTCCAGAAGCGCCAGAGTCATACTCATTTTGGCGTTGCCGATTCCCTGGATAAAGGCGCTGCTGCCCCGCATGACCGCCAAGGCAGGGAACATCCACAAAATGGCTTTAATAAAGGTTCCCGACATTTCGTGCACCAGAGGATCGTCGGAAAAAGCCATGAACAGATACTTACCAAACGCAACATAGGCGCAAAGGAACACCACCGTAAGTGTAAAGGAATATACCCAGGCCCAGCGCACTACCCGGACTGCACGTTTTGGCTTGTTGGCAGCAATATTCTGGCTGATCATAGGCATAGCCGCATACTGGATGCCCTGGGATATCTTATTGACAATGTCGTCAATGCGGACTCCCACGCCAAAGGTGGCGGAAGCCACAACACCCACATCGTTTATCATGGAATTGACAAACAGCATAGAAAGATTGATACAGCCGGCCTGTATGGCCATAGGCGTACCAAGAGCCGTTATCATTTTAACATAGTGCCTGTTGGGGACAAAGCTTTCCTTTTCAAAATCAAAGCCAAAGGCAGCTTTTCGTCTGTAGAGATAAAAAAGAGAAAACAGAAAGGATACCGCCTGGCCGATAATGGTGGCCCAGGCAGCGCCGGCCACCTCCCACTTAAAGATACCGGTAAACAAAATATCCAAAACCAGATTTACTGCCGATGCAATGCCTATAAACAAAAAAGGGCGTTTGGAATCACCCATCCCCCGTAGCACCGCAGATACCATATTGTAGCCCGCAGTGAAAGCAAGGCCTGCCCCGCAAATAATCAGGTAGTCCGTAGCATAGGCATAGGATTCCACAGGAATATTCATAGCGTCCATGATCCAGGGCCTGGCCCCCAGGAGAATGCCGGAAAGTGCCAGTGTTAAAACCATAATGAGGGTAAACAGGGTACCGATCACATAGTTCATTTCCTTCCGCTTCCCTGCCCCCAGTGCCTGAGAGATCAGCACCTGGCCGGCGTTGGAAAAGCCCAGACAAACCATGGTGACAAAATTCAGTATCTGGCTGCTCTGGGATACGGCAGACAAGCCCGGCGTGCCAACATATTCTCCCACGATGATCATGTCAATGGTACTGTAGAGGACCTGCAGGGCATTGGATGCCATAAAAGGAAGCGTAAACCAAAGTAGCTGATTTGCTACATTCCCCTGTGTAAAGTCCTTTGATAAAGTTTTTCTCTCGGTTGCCAAGATCTTTCGCCTCTTTCCCTATGTCTCAGGTCATTATAACGCTTCTTTCCAAATTCTGCAATGGGCGTCAGTCTTTTTATCCCCAATCATAGCCGTTTTGATATGCACGCATCAGTCAAGCAAGTTTCTAGGAATTTTCATAGCCTTCTGCAAAAAACCAGGGAGGCTGTGAGCCTCCCTGGAGGAGATTGCGTTAGATTAATCCTGCCTGGAGCACTTTTCTGCGTCAATGGCAAGCACCAGCATCAGGGCGCAAAGGGCATCCTGGGACCGGGGCACATCGATGACATAAGTATCCGTCCAATTAAAAAGCTGCTTGGAAACAGTGGCTACCGGCAGCCCTGTGCCGTCCCGGACCGTGTAGTCCCACTCAAACAAATTACCCTCCACCTGCCAGCCGTTGCAGTCGATATTATATCTGGGCACAAAGAGGCTGAACTCTCTGCTGATGCAGCCTATATACTGACCTGCTAAGTACATTTCAAATTTTGGCAGCAGGGTAAAGATCCGTTGCTTCACCATGCCTACTTCCCGGCCTTGACCGTCAAAAATTTTCAGACAATGTCCCCAGGCGATCTGCCCTTTTACTACATAAAGGGTCTGTCCTTCCTCGTCATATATATCATAACTGTCCAACCAGGAAAACAGCCGTTGCTTGAATAGTAATTTCACACGAACACCTCCGGTTCCATTATAATGGCAAGCGGGACAAAAAACAACAACTTTTGCTCTACTTCCAACAAAACCCGCAGGCGGTTTTGATCAGCCCAGCCGAGCAATCAGACCGGCTCCCGTTTCCTTCAGCCATTTCCGGCAGCTTTTATAATCGGGGCAGATCCGCCCTACCTCTTCCCAGAAGCGAGGGGAATGATTCATCTGTCTACGGTGGCAAAGCTCATGGACCACAACATAATCCAAAACCTCCGGCGGCGCCAGCATCAAAAGGCAATTAAAATTCAAATTCCCTTTGGTACTGCAGCTGCCCCATCGGGTGCGCTGCCTGCGAATGGTAATACGCCCATAGGTAACATGCATCCGGGACGCGAAATACGCCACCCGCTCCGGGATCTTAGCCCTTGCCTGCCGGGTGAGCTTTTCCAGTGTCTCCAAGTCAAAGAGTTCCGGGAGCTGCCTTGGCGCTTGCAAGTGTTTCCGGATCCAGCTTTCCTTGCTTTGCACAAAATCCTCAATCTGCGCTCTTCCCATAGCTTTCGGGCACCGCACCAACACCTGTCCATCCTTTGTGATCTGAATAGCCACGGTTCGGCGGTGGCTGCGGACCACCCGGTATGCAACATTCTCCATAGCGCTCCCTCCAAACGACAAAAAGAGCGGTTTTTTAACCGCCCAACATGATTATTATAACCAAAGCCAATAACCCTTGTCAACGGTTTATTTCCACAGAACAACGATTTCAGTGTTTTGCACGAACGAAAATAGTGCATTTTGTACAATTTTACATATTGCAAAACCTATTTATTTGTGATATTGTATAGACACAAAGAGGTGATACCAATGTACAAGTAAAATCACCCCAATGGTTCAAGGTTTATGTTGAAAGACACAGCCATTCAGTTCCGGAAGGAAAGTAAGCAACTTAACAACACGAGTAAGTAACTAACCTTAGGACTGAATAAGAACTGCAGCAAAGAGTTCATTACATAAACAAACAAAAAAACTTAGAATCAACAGAATCGAATTTAAGTCAACCGGAAATAACAAATGAACTGAATGCTGTGAACAAACAACATTAAGCAAACTGGGCTGAACCATCAGACAGAACCTTCATTAAGGGAAATGTTCCGACACATATGAGCGTCCCGCTTATGGGACAGGATGTAGTGAGAAGTGATACGGAGTGGATTTCGATCAAAATGAAGGAAGGCTGTCCAAACTGTAGAAAGTGAGGTTAACCAATGATGTTAGATATCAAGAGTGAACAGAAATGACCCTTGACTGCAAAATGCTGAAGATCAGCGCAGTCAAGGGTCATTTCTTTTTTGTTGCCCTTCTTCCCTTTCTGTGGTATAGTTGCAGAAAAGGAAAGAAGGTATTTTTTTATGGTTTTAGAGCAAGGAAGGCCTGCAGACTGCAGCGGGCGATTAAGCAAAGAAATCCGGGTCTATGATCTTTTGGATTCTCTGGGTGTTACATATGAGCGGATAGACCACGAGGCCGCTATGACTATGGAAGCCTGCGCCCAGGTAGACAAGGTCCTGAATGCCACTATTTGCAAAAATCTGCTGCTGTGCAACCGCCAGTGCACGCAGTTTTACCTTCTGCTCATCCCCGGGGATAAGCCCTTCAAAACAAAGGATCTTTCCAAGCAGATCGGCTCCTCCCGGCTGTCCTTTGCCTCTGCCGAGCATATGGAAGCCCTTCTGGACATTACCCCCGGTTCCCTGAGCATACTGGGTCTTATGAACGACAAGGAAAACCGGGTGCAGCTGCTGATCGATGGGGATGTGCTCCAGGGTCAATGCATCGGCTGCCATCCCTGTATCAACACCTCCAGCCTGCGACTGCAGACAGCGGACCTTTTGAATAAAATCATCCCTGCTATGGGCCATACCCCCCAGACTGTCACACTGGAGTACCCTGCAACCGAAGAATAAGCATAAAAAATCGGGCAGATTTCTCTGCCCAACATGATTATTATAGCAAAGCCAGGCGCTGCTTGTCAACGCTTACAAGCTGCTGTCTGGCCTTTTCTGGGTTTTAACCAAAACGAAGTTGTGCATTTTGTACAGTTTTACATATTGCTTTCTAGTTAAAGTTGTGCTAAATTATAGTCAGAAAGGGTGATACCAATGTACAGGTAAAAACCTAGAAGCTTCACAAAAGGTGTAAGCGAAAATCTAAAGAATGTGAGGTAACCATTGATGATAGAGCCCAAGAATTCAGCGAAATGACCCTTGACTGCAGGAAAGAACAAGCAGTCAAGGGTCATTTCATTTTTATATCTCTATGGTTACTCCGGTGGACAGGCTGTGGAGCCTGTCTTTCATTATTTCCTTCATAACGCCGAACTGAGCCAGGCCTGTGCAGTGGCCGGTATAATACACGGTAGGATATTGCAGCAGCGTATTTGCCGCGTTTTTCAGCATAGGGTCATGTTCTTCTACCTTCATATAATGAAACCCTCCAACCAGCACATCCGGGCTGAACCACCGGGCTATGTTCAGGATTCCTTTATGAGAGCAGCCACTGATAAGCACCTGCTTATCCTCTTCCCGGATCAGAAGATATTGCTCATGGAGAAAATCATCCGGCATGGGCACACCGTTGCGCTTCACTACGAGCCCTGCGCTGTCAATAGGAACCACCTTTTCCAAATCGTTGCCGGAGAAAAGGGTAATCCCCTCACCAAGGTTCTGGCAGTCCGATGTAAAGCGTAAGCGCGGGTTACCCTGCAGCTTCCGGTCCGGCCCAATATACTCCCCCGACGCATTGTAGCAGCCCTGAAACACCTCAGGCCGCAGGTAGACCGGCGCAGAGCAGTTTATCTCCAGGAATTTTTTCAACCCACCGCTATGATCACAGTGGCTATGGGACAGCACCGCCATATCCGCCGCCCCCAGATCGATCCCCAGTTTTTCTGCGTTGTCAGCAAAGGCATTGGATGCGCCGGTATCAAAAAGTATTTTATGCTTCCCCGTCTCAATATACAGGCTCAGTCCATGTTCAGCGGAAAGCTCCTCACTGGCTGTGGTGTTTTCCACCAATGTGACAATTTTCATGGTAAATCCCCTTATCAAAAAGCTTACCGGCATTATAGCACACTTATGCTTTTATTGCAAACACTGCCAAAATATGCTACAATGTGGAAAAACCTTATCAGGAGGCAACAAAAATGGAACATAGTATGCATGCAGCCCAGCTGTTTCTGGACGGTTACAACTGCGCTCAGGCCGTGGCTGTAGCGTTCTGCGATGTCACCGGCATGGAGGAAGCTGCCGCGGCAAAGCTGGCCTCTTCCTTCGGCGGCGGTATGGGCCGTATGCGGGAAGTCTGCGGCGCTGTCAGCGGAATGCTTGTGGTAGCAGGACAGCTTTATGGCTATGCCACCCCGGACCCGGAAGCCCAAAAAGCCCATTATGCACTGGTCCAGGACCTTGCAGGGAAATTCCGGGAGCAGGCCGGAAGCATCATTTGCCGGGAGATTTTGAAAAATCCCCCCTCCGATCCCAAGCCCACACCCAGAACAGAAGCATTCTACAAGCAGCGACCCTGCGCCAGACTGGTGATTCTGGCATCCCAGATTCTGGACGAATATATTGCAGATCATCCTCTGTAACGATTAAAAGCACATCCATCGGCTTTGCGATGGATGTGCTTTTTTTATGCAAGAAACATAAAGACAAAGGTCAGAATCATGTAGATCACGCCCAGGCCGACGATTACCGCCAGCATGGGACCGATCATCATTTTTACAGCGTTCCAATATGTATTCCATATCTCTTTGGCGCTGGAACGGGGACGGTAGGGATTCCGGTGTCCCAGTCGGGGACCGGATGAAACACCGGACATATCGGCAATGGTCCTGCCGTCGTCCACATAGATGACCTTTTCCTTCTTTTTCCTATTACCCATAGGACTTACTCCTGATCCAGAAGGTGGCAGGCGGCAAAGTGACCCTCTTCATACTCCTTGTACGCAGGGGGAACGTGCTTGCAGATCTCCTTGGCGTAAGGACAGCGGGTGTGGAACCGACAGCCCTTAGGCGGATTTGCAGGGGAAGGAATGTCGCCCTCCAGTTTAATGCGCTCCATTTTTGCCGTAGGATCCGGATTGGGCACCGCAGAGAACAGCGCCTTTGTGTAGGGGTGCAGGGGTTTGCGGAAGATGGCCTCCTTGGTGCCGAATTCCATCATTGCGCCCAGATACATAACGCCGATCTTGTCGGAAATGAACTTGACCACGCTCAGATCATGGGAAATGAACACATAGGCCAGATTCAGCTGCTTCTGCAGATCCTTCAAAAGGTTAATGATCTGAGCCTGGATGGAAACATCCAGTGCGGAAACAGGCTCATCACAAATCACCAGCTTGGGATTGACAGACAGCGCCCGGGCGATACAAATTCTCTGACGCTGACCGCCGGAGAATTCGTGGGGATACCGCTCATAGTAGTAATCCCGCAGGCCGCATTTGTCCATCAGGTCCAGAACATATTCCTTGATCTGCCCCTTGGGAACGATCTTGTGGACCTCCACAGGCTCGCTGAGGATACCGCCTACCGTACTTCTGGGAGGCAGGGAGGAATAGGGGTCCTGGAAGATGATCTGCATCTGCTTGCGGATGTCCCGCATCTTTTTAGAATCATAATTTGTGATATCTTCACCGTTAAAGATGATCTGCCCCGCGGTGGGCTGATGCAGCTTCAGGATGGCTCTGCCGGCAGTAGTCTTTCCGCAGCCGGATTCGCCTACGATACCCAGGGTCTCACCGGGCATCAGCTTAAAGGAAATATCATCTACCGCCACAAGCTCCTTGGTAACCTTGCCAAAAAAGGTTTTCTTTACAGGGAAGGTTTTCCGCAGGTGGCGCACCTCAAGGACTGCCTCAGGATCGAAGGGCTTTTTAAAATCTTCCTCCTGCTGCAATCTTTTCTCTTCCAAATATTTTGCCTGTTCTGCCGCGTCATCGTACCCGTCACACGCCACAGGCTCTGTATTCAAAACTTTCTCATCAGCCATTTGCGTTTACCTCGTCGTACAGATGACATGCCACAAAGTGGGTAGGACTGACCTGCACCATGCCGGGATACTCACCGGAGCATTTTGCGGTGCACTTTGCGCATCTTTCCTTAAAGTAGCAGTGATTGGGCATGTTCACAGGGTTGGGAACATTGCCGGGGATGTTATACAGCTCGGTGCTGTCGTCCAGTGTCATAGTGGGCTTGGACTTTTGCAGGCCAATGGTGTAGGGGTGCTTGGGATCCTGGAATATCTCATAAACAGTACCCTTTTCAATGACCTTGCCGGCATACATAACCACCACGTAGTCTGCCATTTCCGCGATCACACCCAGGTCGTGAGTAATCAGCAAAATAGAGCCGTCGATCTTCTTCTTAATATCCTGCAGCAGGTCCAGGATCTGGGCCTGAATGGTCACATCCAAAGCAGTGGTGGGCTCGTCAGCAATAATCAGCCGGGGCTCTGCTGCCAGCGCCATGGCGATCATTACACGCTGCCGCATACCGCCGGACAGCTCATGAGGGAATGCATTGTATACATTTTCCGGGATAATGCCCACAAGCCGCAGCATCTCCTCGGACTTTTCCTTGGCAAGCTCCCTGGTAGCGCCTGGAACATGGATCATTGTGACCTCATCCAGCTGTTCACCAATGGTGAATACCGGGTTCAGAGAGGTCATAGGCTCCTGAAAGATCATGGCGATCTGCTTACCCCGAATGCGGTGGATCTCGTGGATCGGCATTTTTGCAATGTCATAGATCTTCTCTTCCATCTGGAACTGGCCCTGCTCGTCTTCTACAGGCTCGCCACTTTCGTCCCGCTTATAATCGTAGGCCTTAAAACGGATTGAACCCTCTACGATCTGGCCGGTAGGACCTTGGATCAGCCGCATAACGGACATGCTGGTAACGGACTTACCGCAGCCGGACTCGCCTACCACACCCACAACAGCATTCTTGGGCACGTCATAAGAAACGCCGTTAACCGCCTTTACGGTTCCCTGCTCCGTAAAGAAGTAGGTGTGCAGACCGTCGATTTCCAGGATGTTTGCCGGGTCATTCATTTGGGTGAGGAATTCTGCTTCCTCACAGCTACGGTTTTTGTATGCTTCCAGTTCCTTGATTACCTTGGCATTTTCCTTGGCAATGGCACGGATCTCACGGCCGGACAAATAATTCTTATTTTTCTTTTCCTGCGTTTTCATCTTCTATCTCCTCGCTTTCGGGTCAAGAGCGTCACGCAGGCCGTCACCTACGAAGTTAAAGCCCAGCACTGCAATCACGATGCAAATACCCGCAGGCACCCACACATACCAGTGGTTCTGCAGCACATCCTGGTTGGTGGAAATAATATTGATCATCGTACCCCAGGCGGCATAGGGTGCCTTAACGCCCAGATTCAAATAGCTGAGGGTTGCCTCATACAGGATCATGCTGCCCAGACTCAGGCTCATCTGCACGATTAGCTGGGGCATAACATTGGGCACCAGGTGCTTGAAGATCTTACGGCCGGTGGAATAACCCATAGCCTCTGCAGCCACCATGTATTCCTGCTCACGGAGACTGAGGATCTGACCGCGAACCAGACGGGCTGTACCTGTCCAGGAAATGAAGGTCAGGTAGATCATCAGCAGATAAATGCGGTACTTGGCATCAATATCCGAAGCGTCCAGAATGGTGCTTATAATCAGCAGGATCGGGACACCGGGCAGACACATGAGAATATCGCAAAGACGCATGATCACTGTGTCGATGGCGCCGCCAAAATAGCCTGCAACACCGCCCAGGATCACACCCAGAATGGTGATGAGGAAAACAGCGATAAAGCTGACCGTCAGGGAAATCCTTCCACCATACATCAGCCGGACAAATACATCGTAGCCTTCGTTGTCGGTTCCCAGGATATGCTCAGAAGAGGGCGGTGACAGGAAGTTGTCCTTCAGTGCCTTCTCTGTGGTCTGGTGGACCGTGTATGTAACGCCATCCACTTCATAAGTGGAAACAGAGGTGGCGTACTCAGTCTTACCGCTTTCGTCCAGCTCGATTTCTCCCCACTGGGTATAGATCAGCGGACCGAAAAAGCTGAAAATGAACAGGCCCACCACCATAATAAGGCCGATAATACTGAGCTTGGAGCGAAAAAACCGGCGGACCACCATCCGGGTGGGAGACATAAGCCGCACATTTTTGTCAAGAGGCGCTTCGGTATCGGCAGTTTTAGATTGGATCTGCTCGTTCTTTAATTCTTCCATACCGGCACCTCCTTACTCCAATTTTACTCTGGGATCCACAATGCCGTACATCAGGTCGGCAAGGAGGACACCCAAAACGCTAAGCAGCGCCAGGAACATGTTATAGCCCATGATAAAGGGAATGTCGCCCCGGTTCATGGCATCCAGCGCTATGTTACCGATACCGGGCAGGTCAAAGACCTGCTCGGTAATGATCGCACCGGAGAAGAGGCTGGGCAGCAAGCCCGCCATAGAAGTGACCAGAGGAATCAGGGTGTTGCGGAAGGCGTGCTTATTGATAACCACGTTTTCCTTCAGACCCTTTGCCCGGGCAGTGCGAATATAGTCAGAATTCAGCACTTCCAGCATATTGGTTCTGGTCATACGCATTCTTGCGCCGATAGACAGGATCACAATGGTCAGAATGGGGATAAACATATGCTGCGCATAGTCCAAAAGCAGCTCAATACCTGTATAGGACGCCGTTGCGTTTACAAGGCCGGATGCTGGGAACCAGCCCAGCTTCAGGGCAAAGAAATCCTTGAGCATATTGCCGAAGAAGAAGGACGGCAGGGAAATACCGATCATCACCAGCACAGTAACGATGTAATCCCGCAGGCTGTACTGGTGGGTAGCGGCGGTAATGCCCAAAGGAATAGCGATCATAAACTCAAAAATGGTAGCGATCAGTGCCACAGCAAAGGAAACGCCCATATGCTCCACGATGACCTGTGCCACCGGAATACCGTAGACGAAGCTGGTACCCAGATCAAACCTTGCCAGTGCCCCCAGCCAGCTGAAATAGCCACTGAGGATACCGGTAAAGCTGTTATCGCCCAGGCCGTACATTTTGTACATGGCCTCCACTGTCTCCTCGCTGACGGTTGCGCCGCCCTGATTCATGGCGTTGATCTTGTCCTGGATAAAGTCAACAGGCATGAGCCGGATCAGGAAGTAGATGATCAGCGAAACACCCAGCAGGATCAGGATCGAGTATGCAATTCTTTTTAAAATATACTTAAACATAAGTCTCTCCGATCTTAGTCGGCAAATTCAATCTCCCAGATGCGATCCAGGGGGGAGGAATAAGGATTGATCTCAGAAGGAATGGACTCGGACTTAATAACCTTGGAATTGTAGGAGTACAGCACACTTCTTTGGTAAACAGGCAGTTCGATGGCAAGCTCCAGGATCTGTTCCATGGCTTCCATGTACAGCTCGGAACGGACTTCCTTATCGTTGGTGGCGCGGGCATCGTCGATCAGTTCGCTAAGCTCGTCCAGGATATCCAGTTCTTCGGCAGTGCCGCTGTTCTTCAGATAGTTGTAGCCCCAAGCCAGGGTAGAAGTTGCAGAGGAATCCTTGTGGTAGACCTGATACAGGTCGGGATCCAGAGCAGAGGACCATGCAGCCGCCCATACCTCCAGAGAACCGGTGTTGATCTTGGTCAGTGCCTGGGTGTCGCAGACAACCTGCACATCCCAACCCAGCTCGTTCAGCAACGCAGCTGCGTCACGGAACACCTTGTAGGTGGGGTGATCCTGCAGACTGGAGCCAGCAATGGTGAAGGTGACCTTCAGCTGGCTGTCGCCCTCGCTGACACCGGCCTCCTGCATATACTTCTCAATATTTGCAGTGGCAACCTCCTGGCTCCATGTGCCCAGCTGGGGATAATCGAAGCCGTTGTCTGTTGCCTCAGGTCCATCAGGGTATGCCCAGCTGATCTTGGACATGGGCCAGTAGATCTGGCTTGCAGTACCTGCACGGTAGTAGTCCAGGGCAAGGCTGGTATTCATGGCGCACATGATAGCCTTACGGATGTTGATATCGTTGATCTTTGCGGAGTTAATGCCGATATAACCGTAACCCAGCTGATCTGTAGACAGGGTAACCATACCCTTCTTCTTGAGAGCTTCCAGTTTCTCATAGTTATCGGTGGTCAATGCGGGGGAAATGTAGTGCACAGTGCCGCTCTCCAGCGCCGCAATGGCGTTGTTGGAGGACACGATCTGGTAGCGCAGCTTGTCAATCTTGGCATTTTCGATGCCCTGACCCACAGTGGTAAAGTTTTCGTTGGCCTTGAAGTACACAACGTTGTTGGTGTAGAAAGCGCTTTCAGAAGGCGTGTCACTGTTGGAGGTATCGGTTGCCTTATAAGCGCCGGCACCCATGGGGATCTTGATGTTTCTGGTGGACTGAACGATGTCGGTCATAAAGTCAAAGCTGGCAAATTCCACGCCGAACTTATTGTCCGCAATATCCACACCCACAGAGCTGCCCTCGCCGTAATAATGCTGGGGAGCGATGGTCAGAGCAAAGTTCCAGATTGCCTTAGGGTCAACGCCCTCAATGGTGATCTCCAGAACATCGTACTCCTCGGGGTTGGTAACTGTGCCATCCTCGTTATGACCGGAGGCAACAGTGTACTCAGTGCCATTGACTGTGATCTTGGAACCGGCAGCATCGGTATGGCCCAGAGAAACGATGCCTTCGATGCTCTCAACTGCCAGATCGCCATCATCGGAAACATTCTCGTGAAGAATTACTTCCTTGGCCTTGGCAGTAAACTCAGTGGTCAGCTGTGTGCCGGTAGCCCAGTACTGGAGGATAATGTCCAGCTGACGGGCGATCTTGTCATTGTAAATGTAGTCGATGGCTGCTTCCTTATCCTTAATAGAATCCGGATACTGACGGGTCAGCTTTTCGATATTGGTGCGGTCCTTCTTGCCGTCAGCGCCCTCTGCGTACTCCACGGACACATAGCCCTCGGTGTACATAAAGCAGAAGATCTCGTCCTTGAACTCCTCGTGGGACTTGTAAGGCTCATCGGTGTAGGATTCCTGAGCGCTGAGATAGTCGTCGTTCAGCTCTTCCTTGAACAGCTTCAGCGCATACTCGTAGTCCTCCAGCAGGTTTCCGGAGGTGATCTCGTCACGCTCGTTGGAAATAGCAGACTGGTAGCCGCTGCTTACCTTGTGGTTCTTGATAGCTTCAGTCATTGCCTGATAGCTGACCTCGTTGGTGGAGGAGGACTTTAGCTCCGCACGGAACAGGTTCACCAGCTCATTGATGCGGGCCTGGGCTCTGTCGGAGGCCTGAGATGCGATCATATCGTTGCTGCTCTCAGCGCCGGAGCCAACAGTCTGGGTGCGGTACTCGTTCAGACCCAGGATATCTGTGGAGTACAGAGTGTTGGAGCCGGTGTAAACAGGATCCAGATATACATAGTAGTTGAACAGCACATCCTCCATTGTCAGGGGGTGGCCGTCGGAGAACTTAATGCCATTTTTCAGCACGAATGTGTAGGTAGTGGTCTTCTTATCTTCTCTGATCTCGTAATCCTTGACCACCACGGCCTCATCCTCGCCGTATGCCACTTCTACCTCTCCATTGACATACTTAGAGCCCAGCATACCGATCTGGGTCATGGCCACGATGGTGCCGTCGGCGGCAGCGGTGTAGTAGAAGGGGTTGAACAAGCCGTCCAGCTGGTCAGTCATAACCACGAAGGCGTCAGACTTGGCTCCACAGCCGGAGAGCATGGATACCATACCTACGCACATGGCAATGCACAGAACAAATGAAAGAATCCGTTTTGTCATAATAAACGCTCCTTATCTTTTACTCCGCAGCAAACTCCACGGTGACCGTGTCGTCGGTTACGGTAATAGTGACAGCTTCGGGCTTCTCACCCGTTGCCTCACAGACAATATTGGAATGATCCACTTGGGGATTGCCCAGTCCGCACACCAGACCGATGGTGTAATCGTCTGTGCCGAAGTAGCAATCGGAGTCGATCAGCAGCTTGCCGGAAGTAATGGTAACTCCCGTAAGCTTTGCCTGCTCCGCCACAGTACCGGCAAGCAAGCCATAGGTAGCACCTGCCACACGGGTACCGCCCTCAATGGTAAAGGTGACATTCTCCAGTGTCAGATTCTCAATCACGGCCGTTTCCGTCAGCTGACCGAACAAACCGCTGTTGACCTTGGAGTTGTTGGTTTGGGCGAAGGTAATGTTGCGGAAGGTGTGGCCGTTACCCTGGATGGTGCCGGCAAAGCTGCCGTGCATCAGCGCTGTAGGCCAGTTTTCATCTGTAAAATCCAGATCGCTGTGGATCACATAGCTGCCGTTGACGCTGGCATTATCCAGGAACTGTTCCACATTATAAATGTGGTACCACTCCCCTTCCATCCAGTCCACATACAGCTTCATGGTGGCTTCTGTGCCTGTGCCGGTGGCGTAGTCCACCTTTCCGGGATGGACTACTTTTTCTTCCGCCACAGGCTGTTTTCCTTCTGCGTCCAGATAAGCGCCGTTAAAGGTATATCCGGATTTTTCTGGGAAATCATTCATCTCAATGGCACCGGTTTCCTTGTCCCAGGCAGGCAGCACAATGCCATCCTGGGTAGTGGGGTCAAAATCCATTGTCTGCAGCACATCTCCGCTGCCAAGCTGGCAGAACTGGATCTGGAACATGGGGATCCATGCTGCATACAGGGTCATCACCGGTTCGCCGGCAGTGTAGGTACCGTTGGCGTCGATTTCCAGAACATCCTTCTCAAAATCCCACTTGTTGGCATAGGTATAGGCAGGGTTGCCCAAGCTGTCCGTGCCGGCCTCGGTGCGTTCTGTGTACCAGCCCGCAAGGAAATAGCCGTTGTTGATAGGTGTAAAGGCATTGTTGCCCCGATGGGTGCTGTCCGGAGCGATCAGCGCAAGCTTTGCCTTGCCGCTGTCCTGCTGCAATTCTGCCAGATTGAAGGAATCCACAATAACGGATGTATTGGTAGTGAAGAAGCCGCCGTTGGCGTCAAACTTGACGCTGACGGAATAATTCTCCCGGTCGTTAGCTTCGTAGGGATTGTCCGCAGAGTTGCCGCCAGAAAGAACCGATACAAGGATGATAGCTACCAGTCCCGCGCCTGCAATACACCCCAGCACGATCATCAGGATCTTACGGATCTTCGGATCGATCTGCAGCTTTTTCCGGGGCTTGCGAACAGGCTTTTTCCGCTTTTTGGGAGCAGTCCGCTTCTTTCTGGGCTCTTCCTTGGATTCGTCCCGGGGTTCTTCCTTAGGTTCTTCTGTAAGCCCCGGTGTAGCCACCTCTTCTGCCTTGGTTGCTTCCTCAGTTGCTGTTTTTTCTTTCTTCTTCAGAAGCTTTCCAACAGAGGCTGTCACAGTCTTCCAAAGCTTCACGAACCAAGCTCCCAGAACTGCCAGCCAAGGCAAGATCACAGCCCATGCCTTTTTCATCAGTTCCCACAGCTTTTTCGCTGCTTTGACAACAACCACCCATACCTTGCAGGCGAATTTTGCGATCATTCCCCAGACTTCCAGAGCCACTTCCTTGACAGGACGCTGCTCCTTCTTTGCCTTAAGCACAATGTACACTGCGCCACCTGCGGCAGCCAGCAGGATCAGGCCGCCCAGAATCAGCAGAATGATCCACCATGCATCACTATCATCCTCAGGCTCCTCTACCGGTGTCTCCACAGGCTCTTCTGTGGGAGTCAGGGATACGATTCTCTGCTCGGCAGTGACCAGGTCGGCATAGTTGCTGACCAGGGCCTTCTGCTCCAGAGTGGGGATCTTGTCATACTGTGCGCGGGCAGCCTCAACGATAGCCCGCTGCTCATAAGATACGCGCTCAGGAATAGCCTTGATAGCCTGGATGGTTTTCAGGGTATCCTTATTGGGGGCCTGAGAGCCGTCGATAATGGTGTCAAAATACTGACTGTAAATAAAGGATTCGTAATTCTGACCATTGGAAGGTCTTACCATTGTCAGCTTATTGCTGACATAGCCCACATAGTCAACGAAGGATGCGCCGTAGAACACATTGGAGTACATGCCGTCTGTAGCATTCCATAGGAAATAAGGCAGCAGCTCCATGCCATAGATCTGGACCTCGTTGCCGCTGTAATCCTGATATGTACCGAAGTCACCGGTGCCGGGAATATGCTCCAGGGATTCATAGTAGGTCCGGTCGAATTCTTCCTCCAGGATAGGAGCGGTGTGGCTGCCAAACACCACAGTGTGGAGCTTGGTGCAATCGTAGAAAGCCTTGTGGCCGATGGCAAATACTGTCTCAGGCATAGTGACCATCTGCACATCAGAACCGGCAAAGGCCATGGCAGTGATCCGGACAGTGTCCTCTGCCACCACAGCATTGGTTGCGTCGGTGCCCACATAGGTGATGAGCTCAAGGCCGGTATCGATGACGCAGTACAGGGAGCCGTCGATAACCTTAACTGTATCGCTGATGTCGTAGGTGTAGGTTCTGTCCTCCAGGGTCTTGCCGTTAAAGTCTCTGGTCTCCACAATGCAGAAGGGCTCCAGCTTGCACAGAGCAAAGGGATTGTCGCCCATGGTTTCCAGATCCTCGCCCAGAGTCACCTTGAAGGGGGTCAGAGCGGGCTTCATAAAGGCAAATGTACCAATATGCTCTGCCGCGGTCAGATCCACCACTTTCAGCGCAGTATTCAGGAAACTATAATCACCGATCTCGGTAACTGCATTGAGGTTCTCCACCGCCGCCAGCTTGCTGCACTCTGCAAAGGAATTGTTGCCGACAGTGCAGCCCTCGGGATTCAGGGTAACCTTTATCAGACTGCCGTTATAGATGAACGCGCCCTCGCCGATGGTCTCCACCGCACTCAGGTTTACCTTGGGAAGCGCTGTGCATTCGCTGAATGCGTAGTCACCCACGGTGACAACATGAGAAAGATCGATGCTTGTCAGCTTCTTGCAGTCTGCAAAAGCATACTGGGGAATCTCGGTAATATTTTCGTTTAAGGTAACCTTGGTCAGCTCGTGGCAGTAAACAAAGGCATACTCGCCGATGCTTTCAGCAGAGGCCAAATTCACGCTTTCCAGCTTAGGTGCGTGGTAAGTGTACATATATGTGCCGTCGGGGGTAACAGCAGCATATTGCATGCTGTCGTCCAGGCAGATCATGTAGCTGTCGCCGGAGAAGGCGTAATCGCCGATAGACACAGCCTTGCTCAGGTCGATATTTTTCAGGCTGGAATCGTTGTAGAACGCCATTTTGCCGATTTCCGCATTCTCGCCCAGGGTGACAGTTTCCAGAGAGTGGGCATTGCTGAATGCGTTTTCGCCAATCACCGCGTTGTTTCCGATTGTCAGGGTAGTCAGCGCAGTTTTAAAGGTATAGTAGAAATACCGCTCCTCGTTCTCGTCATAATGGGCAATCTCAAAGATATTATCCTTGTTCTGGCTGAAGGCATACTTACCGATGGTAACATCGTTGCCAATAGTGACGCTGGCAAGGCTCTGACACTCACTGAACACACCCTCTGCGATCTCCATGCCATCAGGGATAGTGACGGAGGTAATGTCCGTAAAGGAGAATGCATACTTGCCGATCTCCGTTTCCGCTGTAAACTTAGGAAGCACGGTAATGCTGGTTTCAAAGAAAGCGTACTCGCCGATCTCGGTCAGTTCTCCCAATGTCACTGCGGTGATACCCTCGGAGGAACCAAAGGCATAATTACCCAGTTCCGTAACCTGGGGCAGGTTCACGGAAGTGATCTTGGTATTGTGAGAGAATGCGCCGGTGGCCAGGGCAGTAACTTCTGCGCCGCCGCAATTCTTTGCTGTGTAAGCACCGGTAACGGTAGGTGCTACCGCCACCAGAGTCTCGCCGTCAGCGGAAATAATGTAGTTTTGTGCCTGGACCTTATAGGTCTTATTGCCTTCCTTGACTTCCAGTGTCTTGATCTTGGTGTCTCTGAAAGCGAACTCACCAATATCGTTCACATCCGGGCCAATAGAAACGCTTTCCAGGGCCTCACATTCATAGAACATGCCCTCAGGCAGCACCGCAGCGTTCACATAGAAATCTGTCAGAGTCTCACAGCCTGTGAAGGCATAGGGACCGTACTTGACTTTCTGGGCGGTAATAGTAACGGTTTTCAGGCTCTTACAGCCGGCGAAAGCGTACTCGCCGATGGACAGCAGGGTGTCAGAGGTGGTGACGCCCTCCAGGTCCTTGTTGCCTGCAAACGCATAGTCAGAGATCACACAGGCAGCAGACAGATCCACTATACCCTCCAGAGCGCAGTTTTCAAAGGCGTTCTGGTTAATGATCATCAGGTTGTTCTCCCCGCTGAAGGTGATCTTCTTCAGGGAAGTACAGCCATAGAATGCGCCATACTCGATGGCCTCCATAGTAGAGGGCAAGACAATCTCTTCCAGACCGGTCAGGTTTGCAAAGGCATAGGCGCCGATCTTCTTGATGCCCTCGGGCACGATAACCTTGGTAATGGTGCTTTCACCGATGTACCACTGCTTAGAGGTCTCAGCATCGTCAAAAGCCAATTCTTCCTCGGTCTTGGGAATGTATTCAAAGTTTGCAAAAGCAAAGTTGCCGATCTCAGTCAGGGACAGGTCCTCAGGGAATGTGACCAGTCCGCCGTTGCCGTAGTAGTGGGTCAGGCTTGCGCCGGTTGTGATAAAGGGATCTTTAACCTCCACAGAAACGGTCTCGGAGTAGTAGGTGCTTCTTCCGTCCATCATCACCTTAACGGTAACGGAGGCGAAACCCTCAGCCACAGCAGTTACATTGCCCATAGCATCCACTTTGACAATGTTTTCATTGCTGGTTTCAAATTCAACTGTGGTATCGTTGGGGAAGAATGCATCCAGGTCGTAGTTCAAAAGAACGGTTTCGGAAGGGTACAAAGACAGGTTGAAATCCCCCTCAAAGAACCGCTTGTCACCGGTATCGCCGATGTCCTTATCAGCGCTCTCTACCACATAGTAAGCCTTCTGAGTGGTATAGCCTGTGAGTCGGAAGATGTCGGCTACCGGCTTATCGAAGCGGCGGTAATCCTCATCATCCTCGCCAAGAACCGTTACCGGGAAGGTCATGCTCTTGTTTGTAGTAGGATCGGTAACACGGATCACAGCGCTGCCGGTGCCCACTGCCACCACCTTGTTATTGACCACACGGGCCACACTGGGACGGGAAGAAGCGAACTTTAACAGCTCAGCCCATTCTGTCTCGGGGTGCACCAAAGGCTCCAGGGTGTAAACCTCATTGGGGCTAAGGGTGATGCCCTCTTCGCCCAGTCCGTCAAAGTAGAAGTCGATATAGTTGATGGGCAGGCCGATCTCATAGGTGGCATAGTTCAGCGCATAGTCATAACAGGTGACTGCGAAGGACATGGGGTTAACGGAGCCTTCCTTGATCTCGTAGATATAATCGGTCATCTCCAGCTTAACGGTGGTAACGCTGTCCCGCTGGGAGTACACCGGAGTCATGTACTGCTCGAAGGTCTTCAGTTCGGGTACTTCGTTGCCCTCCTCATCAGTACCTTTGCCCACATAGCCCAACTGGGCTGCCATAGCGTGGTGATTGTCGTAAATATCCACATTGGCATACAGCCGGTTCTTCTTCAGGGTCTTGTCGTACTCGTAGGTAAACTCCACATTGGTGATGGTGGGAGCTTCAAAGTCCACAGTCAGGGGGAAGCTGAAGGTATTTTTCTCGTTGGTCTCCAGGCCGCCTTCCTTGGCATCCAGGTAACCGGTCAGGGTGACGGTATACTGCGTGTTGTTGGCCAGGTTGTAGTCCATGGTGTCGAACTCGATCTCCACATTGGCGGGGTAGATAGAGCCGCCGTCGCCGTAGGACTTACGCACATCGGTGTCCACAGTCTCAAAGACCACTTCACCGGTGGTATCGTCAGTAATGGCAATCTCAATGCGCTGTGCATTACGGAGCAGACCTGCCCACACGAACCGCAGAGAGTGGATCGTGCCCTCTGTGTTGGACAGGGCGATATAATCTCTGTTGGCAGAGATGATCATATCATCGGGATCCTGCAGGAAGTAGTAGGAACCCAGGTAGCTGACATAGTCCTCAGAGACACCGCCGACGGGACGGCTGGCGTAGGCATCTGCCATGACCTTGTCTTCCACAGCGATAGAATCGTCCAGCTCGTCAGCATTGGTCTCATAGTAGTCCAGGTCGAACAGAGGCGCTACAGCCCAGTCGCCATAGAAGGCCAGGTAAGGTACGCTCATGTCGATCTTGGTACCGCTCTTTGCCTTCAGGGTGATGTAGCCCTCAACATACATGCCGTTTTCAAAGGACTCGTCCAGGTACTTCTTGTCCTGGTCGGTGAGGGTCAGCTTGACGGTAACCTTGGCAGACTCCCCTGCCTTGACGGTAACCTTATTGCCGCTGCGCTTGCCGCCCTCCACAGAAAGGATCTCAAATTCGCCTTCCAGCGCATAGGCCTCTTCGGTGACAGTGGTCTCGCCGGCGTTGGTCTTGGTTTCGCTGACACCCTCGGTCAGGACATAACCTCCCAGCTCATAGCTAAGCTTCTTGCTGCCAAAGTTGTTGACAGTAAAGGACATTTCGTAGACGCCGGTCTTTTCCGGATCGTCTCCAAGCTCCAGCTTGGTCTTGTCCATGGCGTTGCCGTCGGCATCATAGGTGGTGATGTAGGCGGTGGTGTTGATGGAATTCATCAGATTGGCAAGGCCTGCGCCCTGCTTTCTGACGGAATAAGGCAAGCCGTTGGTGTTCAGCGCAATGTCCGCGGTGGACATCATCAGGCAGTTGACCATGGCGTTGACCTTAACATTGTCATCTGCGATGTCGGGGAAATTCTCCACCACATACTGCCGCAGCAGGATCACCACACCTGCCAGGTTGGGGCAGGCCATGGAGGTACCGGACAGACGGTCATAACCGCCGCCGGTGACAGAGGAGAGAATGTTGCCGCCGTGGGCGGTGATCTCAGGCTTGATCTCCAGGTTGGGTCCGGGGCCCCAGGAGGAGAAGTCAGAAATGAAGGGGCCGGAGGTCTGCTCCTTGCTGATGGTCAGCTTGCCGCCGCCCTGCTCTACCAGCATCTCGCCGTCGTCCTGAGAAATGGAACAAACAGCCAGCTTGGCAGTACCTACATTCATCTTGATCTCACCGGAGACATTATTGTAGATAATGATACCGGCAGCGCCCTGGGCCTCGGCGATCATAGCCTTTTCCTCAAAGGTGTTGTCGCCACGGCGGACCAGCGCGATCTTGCCGCTGACATCCATTCCGGTGTAGTCGGCAGTTCTGCCGACGCCGGGGATGATTACATACTCATAAGTCTTGGAATCCTCGTCCCCCAGCAGCGTCTCGAAGAAGTCGTTTTCCTCGGTAGTGCCGTTGGTGGATTCGTCAAAGTAAATAATGGTGTCCTTATACTTGATGTAGGGGGTCTCTTCGCCGTTGATGGAGGCTACAGACATAGCGCCCTTGTATGTACCGGGAGAGCCGACTGTGCCGGTGTCGGGGTTGGAGGTCAGGCCCAGGTTGCCGTTCTTTTCAGAGCCGTAGGCAGAGCTGTAGCTATTGGAAGCCGCCACGATCAGGCTGATACCTGCATCCCGGATCTTCTGGTAAACACCGCTCTCCAGCTCTTCGTCACCCTCACGGCTGAAGCCGCAGGCAGTACCCAGGGACATATTGATCACATCAACGCCCAGAATCACGCAGTCTTCCAGGGCATTCAGGATCCAGGAGGACCGGGCAGTATCCATGACATCGGAGAAAACCTTCATGGAAACAAGCTGGGCATTGGGCGCAACACCGGTAATGGTGTCGTCCTTGCCCACGATAACGCCGGAAACGTGGGTGCCGTGATTATTGTGGGTGGAGTAAACATCCGGGTCGTTATCGGCATAGTCGTAGCCGAAGGGAACCTTCTCGTTGATGTAGACATTGTCCACACCCAGACCGCCGGAAAGCTCATTTGCCTTCGTCTTGCCCAGGACCTTTGCTACATCCTGGTATGTAAGACCCAGCTTTTCGGAGGAGAAGTTATCCACACTGAAGGCTGTGTGCTTGGAATCCAGGCCGGTATCCAGGACAGCAACCACCATTCCGGAGCCGTCGTAGCCGGACTCGCCGCTTTTGAAAATACCGGTCTCGTAGACATTGACGGTGTTTTCCACCAGCTGTGTCTCGGCGACCTTGTACTCCTCGCAGACATAGATGCCGTTGCCCTCGCCCAGAGACTTGCAGGTAACATCAAAATCCCCTGCTTTGATCACCAGCTCAAAGCCGCTGACCAGAGTGTCGTAATCAGCGCCGACAGTATACTGCACACCGGCCTTCTCCAGATTCTTCAGGATTTCCGCTTTCTCCTGTGCGATGGCAGAGCGAATGGCTTCTGCCTCGTCGCTACCCAGCGCAAAGTCCTTAAAACTCTTATCGGTGCGCGCCTTATTGTAAGCATCCATGACGGTAGCATTGTCTGTCAAAATAATGACAGAAATCTCCTCATGATCCTTTACAGAATCCGGCAGCTTCTGCATAACAGAGCTGTCAAGATAGGCAGAATAATCCACACTGATATCGTCCAGCTTCTGGATATAGGAGGCGCGGTAATCTGCCGCATTTGCAAAGGGCAGCACCACTACACCGACCAGCATGGCAGCAACGATCAGCAGGACAATAATAACCTGCGTGATCTTTTTAAGGGTATCGTTCTTCATCTGTCAATCGCCTTTCTGTTGTTGTCATAATACGCCATCGTAATATATACATAGTCTATTATATTTTACTGTATTTTTACACAAATTGCAATAATAATTCACCGATTTATCACAGTAAAGATGTGAATATTTTATGATCATTTTTTGTAGAAAATCACACAAACGCCCGGTGCTCCGGGGGGATACGGAAGCCCCCTACAGTCTGCTGTCATTCCGAGGGAGCGGAGCGACCGTGGGAATCCGTTCCCCAATGGATATTACGGATTGCCACGCACCTTCGGTGCTCGCAATGACAAAGGTTAGGGGAGGATTGCCGGGAGGTAAATTGTCGCAAAGCGACAAGAGAGACCACCCTGGGGTGCACCAGTGACATCGGACACTGGTTCGCAATGGCAGAGGAAATGCCCCCTTGCGAAAGGGGGCTGAATCTTTGCATAGCAAAAAGACTGGGGGGATCGTTCCTTTCCAATACATTACAATCCCTCAGTCATATTGCCTGGGATCGGCAATATGCCAGCTCCCTTTGACAAGGGAGCCTTAGGCAGGGCGGTGGGGATGACAGTATGTCCACAAACAGAAGTGCGAGGACAGGTATATGCCTGTCCTCGCAGTTGTTTATTTGCATGCCTCTACAGCGGATTTGAGATCCTCATAGGTCACTGAGGATACAAAAATCTTCTGTATAATACCCTTTTGGTCCAAAACCACAGTATAGGGATATGTGCCTCTGCCGCCCAAAGCGGTGTAGTATTCTCCGGTGAAGCCCTCGCCGCCGTCCCAGGAGAAGAGCATTTTCGTCTCCGGGTAATACTTGCCGATATATTCCGGGGCAGTCTCCTTGGAGATACTGGAATGGATAGCCACCACACAGACTTCCTCACCGTAGTCAGCGGCGATTTGGTCAAAGTAGGGCAGCTCATTGACGCAAGGTGTACACCAGGTGCCCCAGAAGTTGATAACGGTGATCTTGCCGGTGGCTGAGGGGTCAAAGGTCTTGCCGGTAAAGCCCTGGCTACCCACGATCTCCAGATCGTAGTTATAGCACAGGTCCCCTACTTCATTGCCCCGGTCGGTGGAAACAACGCCGGGATTGGGGTTGGTCACATCCTCCTGGCTCCAGTAGTAGCCGATTGCGCCAAAAAGCACCGCCAGCATGACCACGCCGGAAATGATGCGGGAAATCAGTTTGCGCTTATCCCCTGCCGTGGCCTGCTCCTGGTTTGCTTTCAGCAGCACCTTGGGTCCCTTCCAACGGATAGCCCTGGTGGGACAGACATTTACGCACTCGCCGCAGCTAATGCACTCCTGATCGCCGGGCTCCCGGATATCCACCTTGCAGTGGCTCTGGCACAGACCGCAGTGGGTACACTTATCATCGTCCACCCTGATGCCGAAGAAGGAGATTTTGTTAAACAACCCGTAAAGGGCACCCAGCGGGCAGATAAAACGGCAGAACAGCCGGAAGATAAACACGCAGCCTACCATAATGCTGACCAGCAGCAGGAATTTCCAGGTAAACAGCGGTCCAAGCATGGAAAAATAGCTGGCATTGACAGCGTTGGAAAGGAGGCCAATGCCGCCCTCTAATGTGCCGGCAGGACAGATGTACTTACAAAATGTGGGCAAAGGTGTATCCCGGAAGGCGTACATAATAGGTACGATAAATACAAAGAACACCAGGATCACATATTTCAGGTAAGACAGGATCCGGGTCACCGGGCTTTTCTTCATTTTCGGGGTCTTGATCTTGTAGAAAAGCTCCTGCACCAGGCCAAAGGGACAGAGCCAGCCGCAGATCATTCTGCCGAACATCAGGCTGTACAGTAACAGAATGCCGCCTACATAGTAGATGGTGCTGCGGTCCGCGCTAAATGCGCCCTGCAGGGAGCCAAGGGGGCATGCCCCAACCGCGCCGGGGCAGGAATAGCAGTTGATGCCTGGGGCGCAGAATTTTTTGGTACTGCCCTGATAGATATTGCCGGTGATAAAGCCTTTCAAATTGGCGTTGAACAGTAGGGCAAAGTATAGCTGCATCAGCTTACGCTTGGTAGGCAGCCATTTTTTGATTGTTTCCCGAAAAGGTTTCTTTTCTGTTTGCTTCTGCATGCCCTCACCCCAATCCTACGCACTCGGTGCAGATATTGATAGCCTTTGTCAGCACATCCTTTGTACCACCGGAAACAAAGCCATAAATCAGTAGAACCAAAGCGCCACACAGCAGGGCGCACCGCACAGCAAAAATTGCATTGCAGCGGCTCTTTTTAGCAGCGGTTTTGACTGCAGTGGCGCCGGGAGTAATGGCCTGCTTTACAAGCTCAATTTCCTTTTTTATGCTGGACCTTGCGTGATATGCAGCAAAAACAGCATAACCGAAAGGCACTGCCATACAGGGCAGCAGAACATACATTGCCTTTTCCATGGAAGCTGTGATCTCTGTTTGGTGAAAATTGGCGCTGTTCAGTCCGTAGCATAAAAACACAACACTACCGGCAACCAGAAGCGCCCCAGTGATCAGGCGGTGGATCAATCGGCAGCGACGTTGGGTAAGGATTCCCTTTGCCAACTCCGGGTGACAAGCGTTGGGGTCAAATTTTTCAGCAAGGCGGGAAAGAATTGCGCTGTACTGTTTTTCGGGAGGTGTGTTCTTTTTTGCCCGAGGCAAAAAACCGTCAAGAACAAAGCCGCCCAGGATCAGCGCAAGGCACAGGTACACCGGCAACGCAATGCCGGAAAAAGCAGCCGCAACAGACTCCGGCGTAAAGGGCTTGACGCCGGAATGGTAAATACCCAAACAGGCAACGATCAGACAAATACCCGCAATTATTAGCGTTGCGGTAAGTATCAAACTATAAGCCGTGTGTAGACGCTGTTTTGTCTCATGTTTCATATACACACCTCCATA
>JAZSDS010000085.1:0-5083 GCA_045531275.1 Faecousia sp. | reverse complement strand
TCATCGAATTATCTTTCGCTTGCGTGTGGTGCCCCACCACCGCAGATACGGTTAGGTGCGCACTAAGGCCCCCTTGTGTAAAGGGGGCTGTCACCGCACAGCGGTGACTGGGGGATTGTCACTATGAGTACAACCCCTCCGTCACGGCTTAACGCCGTGACACCTCCCCTTACACAGGGGAGGCTTTCCGCTGCGGCGGGACTGGGCATAGCTAAAGCTTTTTGGAACCCCCAGCCGTGCTGGGGGTTTTCTTGTACAATAAGGCAGCCACCGAAATACTCGGTGGCTGCACTTTTGTTATTCAATAATAAGGCCTATACGCCCTTCTTCAACCTCTACATTGTAAACATGTTTTCCTATGATGGAACGGAAATTCCGGATGTCCTCTATATCCTTGCTGCCAACCTCCTGGTAACACACCTGGGAGGATTCCACATTTAACTCCTGGTAAAAATCAGAAATTGAACAATAAAACTTTTCAAGCAGATCTTCCAAGGGATACTCAGATATATCCGCCGCATTTTCCCCCTCATCAAATTCCGGCTCCTGGACAAAGGAAATGGAGGTATAGTAAACAGAGATGCCCCGGTATGTCAGCTTATAAATACCGTCCTCCACAAAGGTGTATTTGCCGTTATCATACTTTTTAGGGTGGAAATTCTTAATATCCTTCATGTTGACCTCCTTAATACTCACTCCGGTTCCACCGTGGCACACGCTCCCCAGTCCTTATTCTAGGGTCTTACTTCCCATAGGTTACCGCGCCGTCATAATAGGTCTCCCCCGGGTTGATGGTTAGTTGTAATGTCACATTTCCGCTTAGCCTTTTCCACTGAAAATGGTATATGCCTTGGGTCCCTTTTTCGATTCTTGTGATTGCCTCATCAAAGCTAAGCCCCAGTATTCCAGCCTCAGAGCGCTCCAGGCTTGTATAGTCACAGGCTTTCGGCCCTCCGTACAGAGAATCCATTCTTTTCTTAATGTAGGTCACTCTGTTCACAGCATTTGTTTCATCCAGCAAGAACAGATAGCTTACGGAGTTGATAGTCTCTTCACCCTCACCTACTGTAAATTCTATAGCTGTAGATCCTTTTTCGATTCCCATATACGCAAACTGCGGATACAGCGTATACCTCTCAAAGCCGGGACGCACCCCAGCGTAAAGCTTTTCATACTCGTAATCCTTGTTTCTTTTCAGTCCCTTGGTATAGTAATTAGGTTTTTTATTAAATATGTCCTCCTTGCCCAGAAATCCGCAAGGATCTGTATCCGGGCCGTCAAAGGATAGATTCGTGAACTGACTGTTTTCCGTAACGAAGTAACAAACAACGAGGGCTTTCTCTGCGCCGTCGGTTGCCACTCCACGGTCATATATAAAAACCGTTGTTTTTGCTCCCTCCCAGGAGGCACCTTCTTCCTTCTCCGTGGTAGCAGGACCAAATCTTTCTGTATACAGCTTAATAAATGCTTCCAAACTGGCGTTCTCCTCGTCAAGAATGAAGTAAACGCCTTTCAGATATTCCCCATCAAAGGCCACAAGCACATCCTTAGTCTTGCTGCCATAGAGATAGAATTCCTGACCATCGTCAATGATAAGTGCCGAATCCTGCAAAACATTGTCTGTATTCAAAGATCCCCAATCAATATCTTTATATATTTTATGCTTCAGCTCCACCTTCTCTCCGGCCTGGTCCACTGTCATTCCCCATTCCAGATTGTAGAATTCCGGACAACCCCGCAGTGCGTTAATGTCCTCCTTCCCGGCAGAGGTTGGCCAAAAACGCACTACCGCAATAACCGCCGCCGATAGCAGTATGATCCCCAGCAGCACAAGAACCGCAGTGGGCCATTTCCTGCGAGGCTTTTGGACAGCCCTGCCATCTGTCATACCGTCGCTAAACAAGGAAGGATCTCCCCAGCTTTCATAGCTGGCAGTCTGCACAATAACCTCCGTACCGCACTGTCCGCAGAATCTGCTGTCATCCGTCAGTCTCCCGCCACAGTTCCGGCAAAAGTTGACCCTGTTAATATTTTGGTAGTTCATACTGTCCTTCCTTCCTGTGCCGTAGTTCTCCCAGGACCGCCTATTTCTGCCCGGAAACTTCCTAAACGCTACATTTCAATATCCTTCAAAAGATCCTTTTTGTTTTTCTCGAATTCTTCCTGGGTAATGATGCCGCTGTCCAGATAGCCCTTCATCTTCGCAACTCTTCTGTAGCAGCTCTCCCGATACCGGATGCTGCGGTGCCATCTTACCCGGGTATTTGTGCCCAAGGGTATGAAATTGATGACCGCCACGGCAAGAGCCGCCACCACCCACAGAATATTCAGGACCATCACAACCTCAGTGTTTATATAGGCCTGCTCCCCCATATAAGATTGATAGGAAACGGAAAATACAGACCCTTCCATCCATGCCACCGCCACAAAAACCGCTGGCGCAAAGGCAAAAAGATGCTGTGCTATCGGATATACCTGCTTCTGGGACAGCAGGAAAAGCCCCGCGCACACCGCAAAAATGCCAATGAGAATCGCATAGAGCATGGTAGGGTCTGTGACTTCGTAGATATTTCTTTCAATGTCCTGTACATTCATGGCGGCAACAACACACCCGATGGCCACCAGGGAAATAATTATGGACAGCATGTTCACCAGGGGCATCTGCTTTCCGGTGCTTTCCTGCCGGATGCTGTTGATGGGCTCCCTGGCGATCACCTCCCGGGTCCTGAGGGTATTTCCGCAATACTGGCAAAATTTGCTGTCGTCAGGCAATATATTATTACATTTATCGCATACCATAGCTGTTCCTCCCGGACTTTCCGTGTTCTCTTTCTTAGATTGTAACATACCGGGCATAGAAAGTAAATCATTTCATGAACACATGTTCTGCTTTCCTCTGACCGCAGCGCCCGCCATTTCTCCTGTTACCGCCCTGCCCCTCTCGCAAGGGCTGGCAAAATCTTTAATTCTTGCCTGGAGGATTGTCGACCCTGTCATTGCGAGGGGGCAAGCCCGTGGCAATCCGTTCCCCAACCCCATGTCATCCCGACCCAGCGTCAGCCAGCGGAGGGATCTAACCACTACAATTTCTGCTTATGTTCCCATATTGCGAAGATTCTTCGAAGGAAAGCACAGGGCTATTCCCAAAATACACACTAACAAAAGAAACACTGTCATTCCGAGGAGGCCGTCAGGCCGACGTGGGAATCCGTACCTCTGCCGCGCCAACGGCGCGGCGCGGTGCTTTGCGCCGCAAGAAACGGATTGCCACAGGGCTAGCGCCCTTCGCAATGACAGTGTTATAATTTTGTTCCTTTTGTATTTTAGCCCCGGGGGTCCACCACATGGACCTGGACGCCCATTTCCGTGTAGGGCCGCCACAGCTCCTGGGGAGTGCCGCTGTCGGTGACCAGGTGGCTCAGCTTGTCCGCCGGGCACACATTGTACACAGACACCACGCCGAATTTACTGTGGTCGCCTACGCCAATAACACAGTTGGCCTTGTCGATAAAGGTCCGCAGCAGGGAGGACTCGTCCATGCGGTAGTCCGTCAGGCCCTTTTCCGGGGTGATGCCGCCGATGCCGATGACCAGCTTGGTAGGATTGAATATCCGCATATTTTCCACAGCGGTGATGCCGGCGGTGGAGAAGTCGCCTCCACGGACATGACCGCCCAGGCAGAACAGATTGATCTGGGGGCAGTTTGCAAGCTCCATAGCCGCAGGCAGAGAATTGGTAATAACTGTAAGATTCTTCCGGTCCTTCAGGCAGCAAGCCACCTCCAGGGCCGTGGTGCCGGGGGCAATGATCACTGTGTCGCCGTCATGGATCAGCTCCGCCGCCGCCCGGGCGATGGTCTGCTTTTCCCGGGTGTGCTGCTGCTGCCGGGTCTGGTAGGCAGACTCGCTGGTCTGGGGCCGGGCGGACACCGCGCCGCCGTGGATGCGTCTGACAACGCCCTCTTTTTCCAGCTGCTCCAGATCCCGCCGGATGGTCTCCGAGGAGACGCCGAACCGATTGACCAGCTCCTGTACATTTACAAAGCCTGTATTATCCAGCATCTGCTTGATGCTCTCCCGTCTTGTGTGCAGCATAAAAATCCCGCCTTTCCGGTCTGTTTATCACTGGGTGACCGTTGTTTCCAATCATTATACGGCATTTTCCGGAAAAATGCACGGAAAATTTCAAAAATTTAGAAAAACTTTATAATTTTGCAGGGTTTGTGGTAAAGCAAACAAAATCGCACAAAATCACAGGTTTTCTCTTGACAACCCCAAGAGCGGGTGGTAGTATAAAGTAGCCGGGAATCGGTATTCCGGCACCAAATATAGGAAAGAGGATGATTACAATGAAGACAATGCTTTTCAGCCCCGGCCCCGTTATGGTCGAGGAGCCTGTTCGTCAGTCCCTGCTGCACTACGACATCTGCCACAGAAGCCCCGAGTTTGAGGAGCTGTTTGTAGCGATCCAGGGCAAGATCCTGCGCCTGTTCAACGCAGACGACAGCTACTACTCTGTTATCGTTTCCGGTTCCGGCACCTCCGCCAACGAGACCTGCCTGTCCTCCGTTTTCGCTGAGGGCGATGAGTGCCTGCTGATCAACAACGGCGTGTTCGGCGACCGTCTGCTGGAGATCCTGACCAAGTACAACGTTCCCACTCATAACTATCAGCCCGGCTGGGCCAACGATCCCGATCTGGCCGAGGTGGAGGAGATCCTGAAGAACAACCCCAAGATCACCTACGTCTGCATGGTGTTCCATGAGACCAGCACCTCTATGATCAACCCCGTCAACGCTGTTGGTAAGCTGGCCAAGAAGTATGGCAAGCGCTTCTTCGTCGACTGCGTGTCCGCTGCCGGCGGCCAGCACATCGACGTGGTGGACAACAACATCGACCTGTGCACCAGCGTTGGTGGTAAGTGCCTGGGCTGCTATCCCGGTTCCGCTTACATCTGCGGTAAGGAAGAGCTGATGGCCGCTACCGCTCCCGCTCAGGGCAAGAACGTGTACCTGAACCTGGGCAAGCACTATCAGATCGCCAAGTCCAGCCACCAGACCCCCAACACCCCCAACGTCAACCTG
>JAZSDS010000091.1:0-34178 GCA_045531275.1 Faecousia sp. | reverse complement strand
GAATATATTGAGTTCCAAAGAAAATAGAGGTCACAGATGTTTCAATTGAGAATCCGTTTGCCAATTATAAATAACAGTTGATTTTGGTAATTAGAGTGGGTATAATTGAGCAAGAGGTGGTCACATGAAAACATATACAATCATCGGCGGTGTCAACGGTGTTGGCAAATCCAGTTTCACCGGTGTTCTGAAAGAGCGAACAACAGATCTGGGTGTTATTATTGATGTAGACAAAATTACAGCAGAACTTGGCGGCAATCCCCTTTCCGGCGGCAAGGCTGCTTTAACCATGATCCGTGATTGCATTAATCGTAATGTATCCTTTACGCAGGAGACCACCCTTTCCGGTTACAAGACGGAAGCCACTGCTAAGGAAGTTAAAGAGCTGGGTTACCATATCAGAATGTTCTATGTAGGATTGGATACCCTGTCTGAAAGTCTTGTCCGAATCGACAACCGGGTTAAGCGCGGTGGACACAACATTCCTAAAGATGATGTGGAACGCCGTTTCTCCGGCCGTTGGGAAGCTGTCGCAAAGGTTCTTCCTTACTGCGACGAAGCAGAGTTTTATGACAACGATAACGGCTTTGTAAAAGTAGCAGAGTATTGCAACGGCGAATTGCGAACCATCGGTAATCATATACCTAATTGGCTAACCGAACTGCAGAATCATCTGAAGCCGTGACCAACTTTTGACCAACAAAACTTAAGTAAAAGAAGACAACTGGGATAATAGGACTGCATTTTGAATGCTGTTACACCAGTTACCACCACATATCTACAAAGCAAAAAACCCGCCATCGAGTGGGAATAAATTGGCTTGCGCTGCCGGTGGCAGAGTAAGCAAGACGATTTATTGCGCCGGGGTCGATAACTGACGACGGCGCGCTGTCGCCGAGGAAGATATCGGGCACCGCAAGAGGGGTCGCAGCACCGATTCGGCACAGCATAATATCAGCTGGAAAAATTATATCCTGCGCTTTTTTTGCGCAGGATATAGCTTTTTATTAAGAAGAAGTGCCGGTAGGTATGTTGCCGATGCGCTTGTTGTTTTTATGATGGAACAAAGGTGTGCCGATTTCGGCAGAATGTTGCGGAATCTTCTGCTTTTATAAAATATTGGGGGAAAAACATGATATTCAGTTGCAAAATCCATAAATATGCTGTATACTCTAAGGGAATATTCTGGATTTCTTGTGAGGCGAATCATTATGAATAAACGGGCCAAGCGATTTGAACATTGGCATATTGTGGCGCTGCTGCTGATGCTTTATGATATTGCAGCGGTGAATTTATCCTACTTTCTTGCACTCTGGCTGCGGTTTGATTGCGCATTTTCAGAGATTCCCACCCAGTATGTGGCTGCCTTTTTCCGTTTTGCGCCGATCTACACCGTGGTCTGTATCGCAGTGTTCTGGTTGCTGCGGCTGTATAACAGTATCTGGCGGTTTGCCAGCTTCAGTGAGCTGAAGCGGGTGATGCTGGCTACTGCGGTAACGGTGCTGACCCAGGTCCTGGGTATTACCCTGCTGTTCCAGCGGATGCCTGCCTCCTATTATTTGATGGGCGGATTCCTGCAGTTCCTGGCAGTGCTGGGCGTGCGGTTTTCTTACCGGTTCATTCTGTTGCTGCGGGGCAGAAGAAATGCCGGCCAGATGCGCCGGGTTATGCTCATCGGCGCCGGAGGTGCAGGTCAGATGATCCTCCATGATGCTACCGGTCTGGCTAAGGAAAAGCTAAAAATTTGCTGCATCATTGACGACAATCCCAACAAGTGGCGTCGGGACATAGAGGGCGTACCTGTGGTAGGCGGAAGATATGACATTCTGCCCAATGTGGAAAAATATAAGATTGATAAGATATTTATCGCGATCCCCAGCGCTTCAGAGGAGGTCAAGCGGGAGATTCTGAATATTTGTAAGGAAAGCGGCTGCGAGCTGAAGGATCTGCCCGGAATGACCCAGATGGTAAGCAATGTGACCATCAGCGATATGAAGGACGTGGCGGTGGAAGACCTTTTGGGCAGAGAGCCTATCCGGGTCAGCATGGAGGAGATTTATCACTACATAGCCGGAAAGACTATTCTGGTCACAGGCGGCGGCGGCTCCATCGGCAGTGAGCTGTGCCGTCAGGTGGCGGCCCACGCCCCCCGGCAGCTGATTATTTTTGATATTTACGAGAACAACGCCTATGACATCGAGCAGGAGCTGAGAAGCCGTCATCCCCAGCTGAATCTGAAGGTGCTTATCGGCTCTGTTCGGGACAGCCGGTGCCTTGATAACGTGTTCTCTACCTATAAGCCTGATCTTGTGTACCATGCTGCCGCTCATAAGCATGTGCCTCTGATGGAGGCCAGCCCCTGTGAGGCCATTAAAAACAACGTGATTGGCACCTATAAAACGGCTTATGCCGCTATGATGCACGGCTGTAAGCGTGTTGTGCTCATCAGCACAGATAAGGCGGTAAATCCCACCAACATTATGGGCGCCAGCAAGCGGCTGTGTGAAATGGTCATCCAGTCCTTTGATAAGGCGGTAAAGGACGGTACTGCAGAGGAACTGCCCCGGCTGTTCACCCATGCGGAGCAGGAAGTCTTGCCTCAGCAAAGCGCCCGCCAGATCTGCACAGAGTTTGTGGCGGTGCGATTTGGAAATGTGCTGGGCAGCAACGGTTCTGTGATTCCCCTGTTTAAGAAGCAGATACAAAAGGGAGGCCCTGTGACGGTGACCCACCCGGATATTATCCGCTATTTTATGACCATTCCCGAGGCGGTAAGCCTTGTGATGCAGGCAGGCACCTATGCCGGCGGCGGAGAGATTTTTGTGTTGGATATGGGCGCGCCGGTGAAGATCGACGAGTTGGCACGGAATCTCATCAAGCTGTCCGGCCTTCGTCCGGATGTGGATATTCCGGTGGTCTACACCGGTCTGCGACCCGGAGAAAAGCTCTATGAGGAGAAGCTGATGGCAGAGGAAGGTCTGCAAAAGACCCCCAACGAGCTGATCCATATCGGCAACCCCATTCCTTTCAATACGGAAGCATTTTTGGTACAGCTGCGGCGGCTGATGGAGGCTGCCTATGAAAACGACGATGCCATCTGTCAGGCAGTAGCAGATATGGTGCCTACCTATCGGCCCGCCCCTAATGGCGCAGGGCAGAAGGACGCCACCTATGAGGCCCTGTACAGGGAGACGGTAGGCGCGCATTAAATTACGAAACGACGCAGGCTTGAGTCTGCGTCGTTTCGCAGGTTTATTGTTGACATCAATTTGGCTCTGTGGTAAAATCACAATGATATAGTAGGTGCAGTAGGGCAAAAGATTGGGAAATACTGCACCATCGTCACACGCTAGTAAGGAGACTGGAATTATGGAAGAAACTTTAGAAATAGATCTGCGGGAGATATTTAAGGTCCTGCTGAAGCGGATCTGGATTATTTTGCTTTGTGCGGTAATTGTGGGTGGCTCTGTGTATGCTTACACTCGCAAATTTGTTACCCCAATGTACACTGCGAGTGTAACCCTTTATGTGAATAACAATGTCAACGAATCAGGAATCGTTTCTTCCTCCGGTCTGGCGGTAGCACTGCAGCTGGTTAATACATATGTCAACATTATCCAGAGTGACACGGTGCTCAACAAGGTTATTGAGGAGACTGGACTGGTTTTGACTGCAGGCAGCATCCGGGGGATGCTCAGCGCCGAAGTGGTGGATGAGACAGAAATGTTCCGGGTACAGATCACAAGTCCCAATCCGGTCATGTCTGCTGATATTGCCAATGCCCTTGCAAACATTGCCCCCGCTGAGATCTCCAAGATCATTGAGGGAAGCACTGCCAAGGTCATTGACTACGCCCAGGTGCCTACTACCCACAGCTCGCCCAATTATGTCACCAACACGATTATAGGTGCGTTGGCAGGCGGCCTTTTGGCAGCTATGTTCTTTGTGCTGCTGGTGCTGCTGGACGGCCGGGTGAAGAGTGAGGACGATCTGACCAGGATCTGCAAAGTGCCTGTTCTGGGCGCTATCCCCGACTTTACAGCGACTATGAAGACTGCCGAAAAGGCAGAAAAGAAAGTGAGGCGGTAACATGCTGTTCAAGAAGAAACCTGTTGTTCAGGACCAGACCTCCGGCTTCATGAACCAACGCCGCCAGATACTGAACGATAACAGCAATTTTATTGTAAAAGAAGCTTATAAGAGCCTCCGGACCAATGTTCGCTTCTATGTTCGGGACAAGTCCTGCAAGAAAATTTGCATCACCAGCGCTACAGCTGGCGAGGGAAAGAGTATTACCCTTTTGAATCTGGCTATCTCCATTGCCGAGGCAGGCCAGAAGGTGTTGCTGATCGATGCGGATCTGCGCCGTCCTGCCCTGGGAAGACTTTTGGTGGAAAAAGCTGCCCCCGGCCTTTCCAATATTCTGGCAGGTCAGGCAACGGTAGAAGAAAGTGTCCGTAAGGAGCAGTACCTCAATCTGGATATTATCTTTGCCGGCGACATTCCCCCCAACCCCTCCGAGATCCTCAGCGGTGAAAAAATGCAGGTGCTGATCGAGGAAATGTCCGAAAAGTACGATTATATCCTGGTGGACACGCCTCCTGTAGGTGTGGTGTCCGATACCTGCATTGTAGCCAATCTTTTGGATGGCGTGTTGATGCTGGTGTGGCAAGGCCGTACCAGGAAGGATGCTGTCAAGCGGGCGATAAGCAACCTGCAGCTGACAGGCGCCAATATTCTGGGCTTCGTGCTCAACGGCGTTGTGCTTGAGAAGAAGAAGGCTTACGGCTATTACTATTATTAAACGGGGAGATTTCTATGAAAAGAAACCCTGATTTTCTGTTGCGGGATGTGGCGGGTTCTCTGGTGGTAGTGCCCATAGGGGAGGCTATCGATACCTTTGCCGGCATGATTACCCTGAATCCTACCGGGGCGTATCTTTGGGAGCTGCTGGAAACAGAGCAAACTGTGGAGTCCCTGACAGAGGCGCTGATTGCCCGCTATGAGGTGGAGAGGGAGCTGGCACAAAAGGATGTAGAGCGTTTTGTTGCCAAGCTGATCCCCACTGGGGCGATCCGGAAAAATTAACACCATTCGCTAATCGGGCGGATAGATATGAGGTCTAGATGAAGCGGTATGTAATTGCCGGTCTGGCAGTGGACATGGCGGTTTCCGGGCAAACAGAACAGCGGGCAGCGGCCTATGCCGCCCCGATGGACGGTCCTGCGGACATCACGTTAAACTGTGATGTCCGCGCAGTGCTTGAATTGAACCCCATAATGAAAACAGAGGATGTAGCTGAGTATATAGGCACAGGGGCGCTGTTCAGCCGGGAACTGCTGAACTACAATGGCTCCTATCTCCATGCCTCTGCGGTGCTGCTGGAGGGAAAGGCCTATTTGTTCTCTGCCCCCAGTGGAACAGGAAAGTCCACCCATACCGAAAAATGGTGCCGCTTATTCGGCGCTACTTACTTAAATGACGATAAGCCGGCGTTGCGCCTTGTGAATGACCGTTGGATGGCTTATGGAACGCCCTGGTCAGGTAAGCATGACCTTTCCCTGCCTGTGGGCGCGCCTGTAGCAGGGATCGCATTTGTAAAACGGGGCGATGAGAATTCTATCCGGCGGCTCTCTCCGGCGGAAGCCCTGCCACGGTTTATGAGCCAGTCCATCTGGCGGCTGTGGACGGAAAAATACATGGACAAGCAGCTGGAGCTGGCAGGCAAGGTGGTCAGCCAAATTCCGGTGTGGGAGCTTACTTGCCGCAACGATGATGAAGCGGCTGTGGTTTCTCACCGGGCCATGACCCGAAAGCAAGAGGGATGACCATGGAACTAGAAAAATGCAGGGTCTCCATGGAGTCTCTGGCGGAGCTGCTGGCACTGCAGCTGGAAAATGGCGGAAAGGCAACCCTTACGGTAACCGGCAGCAGCATGGTTCCCATGCTGCAGCATAGGAGGGATCAGGTGGAGCTGATTCCTGTCGCCCCCCGGCAGAAAAAGGGAGATATTATCCTGTACCGCAGGGAAAACGGCAGATATGTACTCCATCGCATTGTCGGGGTGGTGCCCAATGGCTACATCTGCTGCGGAGACAACCAGGCGGAAAAAGAGCCTGTAGCCCAGGAACAGCTGTTTGCGGTGGTCAGTGGATTTGTCCGCAAGGGAAAGCGCTACACCCTGGATAACCCCGGCTATCGGTTGTATAAGGCGGTTTGGGTGGGGCTGTTTCCACTGCGGCCCTGTTATATTGCGATGAGGCGCGGCTTAGCCAAGCAGTACAGAAGGCTGCGCAAACATTTATAATAAATAACACCAGGAGGAACGGACAATGAACAGTAAGAATAAACTCTATTGGCTGATTGGCGGTGTTGTGGCAGTTATTATGATCTGCGTGCTGCTGGTCGGCATGCTGGACGGTTTCTGGCCCTGGCAGGCAGGAAACAATGTTGGTGATGATTACACCGGCATCCAGACTTCCGGCGACGATGAAACCACCGAAGAAGATACTACAGCAAATACGGAAGATACTACAGTTCCTGAGGGCACCGGAAATCAGGATGCCACTGTGGACCCCACCCAGGGTGAGCAGGGCGGTACAGGCACAGGTACGGGCACCGGCACAGGTACCGGCACAGGTACAGGTACAGGTACAGGCACCGGCACTGGAACCGGCACTGGTACTGGCGATAACGGCAACCAGGATATCTGGGTCGATGTTTTTGATGAGCCCACAACACCCGGCGGTGAGGGCACCGGCACTGGAACCGGCACCGGTACAGGCACAGGCACCGGTACAGGTAATGGTAGTGGTACAGGCGACGGCAGCGGCTCCGGCGAGGGCAGCGGTTCCGGCGAGGGAAGCGGCTCCGGCGAGGGCAGCGGCTCCACCGATGCTACAGACAGCACTGAGCCTACCCAGGGCGGCGATAAGACTACCCTGGATTTTAACGATTTCTTCAAATAAGCTGGGTTAGCACCCAAGGGAAACAATGAGAAATAAAATGAAATTATTTCAACGGAGCAAAGGGCTGGGGGAGATCCTCTGGCCCTATTGCCAGCGGATATTGCTGCTGAGCCTTTTAATGATCCTGCAGTCGGTGCTGCAGGTAGCCTTGGCGCTGCTTACCCGGTCTGTCATTGATGCGGCCCTGCTGCAAAGGGGTACGCTGGGGCTGTGGGCGGCGGCGTTGGTGGCAGACCTGCTGCTGCAGGTGGCAGTTTATGCGTTTCTGGCCTGGTATGCCGGCAGCACAATGGACCGGTTTTCCACGGCACTGCGGGCAAGGCTTTTGCGTAGCGCTGCTTACAGCGCCGATTCCCAACTTCAGGGCTTTCACAGCGGCCAACTGTTAAGCCGTGGTATGGAGGATGTGCACACGGTATGTGACGGCGCAATCAATGCGCTGCCGTCGCTGGCGGGTCAAATCACCCAGTTGGTGGCGGCCTTTGGCGCGGTGCTTCTGATTTATCCCCGATTGTCCGGCGCGCTTCTGGTGATTGCTGCGTTTGCGGTTGTTGGTGTAGCGGTGCTGCGTCCTGTTCTGAAACGGCGGCAGCTTGCTGTCCGGGAGGCAGAAGAAAAAGTTATGTCAACCATGCAGGAGGACCTGCAGCAGTTGGAGCTGATCCAGAGCCTGAATGCCCGGGAGCAGATTCTGAAGCGCTTTGATAAATGGCTGGGCATCAGCCTCCGGAAGAAGGACAGACGGCGTCTGCTCCATGTAGGCAGCACCAGTGTTTTTGGCGGAGCATCTCTGTTTGGAACAGGCGCGTTGCTGTTGTGGGGCGCCTTTCAGGTAGCCTCCGGCATGCTGAGCTATGGCTCTTTGACCGCCATGTTACAGCTTTTAGGGCAGTTCCGGGGTCCGGTGCTGAGCCTTTCCGGTCTGTGGACCCGGTTTGCCGCCATTGAGGTGGCGGGAGAACGGCTGGCTGTGCTGTTGGAGGTGCCCCAGGAGGAGACTGCTCCGGAGGCTTCCATGCAGGTATCGGCTGTGGTCTTTGAGGATGTGACCTTCCGTTATCCCGGAGAAGAAATGGCAGTGGTGGAGAATTTCAGCAAGCGGTTTCCCCTGGAGGGCTGGACCTGCCTTACCGGCATTTCCGGCAGAGGAAAGACCACGCTCTTTAAGCTGATCCTGGGTCTTTACAAGCCCCAGAGCGGCAGGGTCTATCTGGAAACGGACCGGGGGGAGATTCCTTGCTCTGAGGCCACCCGACATTTGTTTGCCTATGTACCCCAGGATTATGCCCTGTTCTCCGGTACGGTTCAAGACAATTTGCTGCTGGCAGCGCCGGAGGCAGACGAGAATCGGCGGCGCGAGGCTCTGAATATTGCCCAGGGACAGTTCTTGTGGGATATGTCTGCAGGAGAGCAAACACCGGTGGGAGAGAACAACACCGGCCTATCCAAGGGTCAGCTTCAGCGGATCGCTATTGCCCGGGCGGTGCTTATGGAGCGCCCTGTGTTTTTGCTGGACGAGTGCACCTCCGCCCTGGATGCGGACACAGAGAAGGCGGTACTGCGGGAGCTGCGGGCATTGGGCAAAAAAGCGTTGGTAGTGACCCATCACCCGGATGCTATGGACGCATTGGAAGGCATCCATGGGGTTACCATGGAAGAATAAATAAGACGGCTGTTGCATTCATCTGCAACAGCCGTTTGTGCTATTGTTTGGCAGGCAGCTCGCTGTAGAGGGCGCTGCCCAGGATCAGGATGCTTCCCAGAATTCCCGGAAGGCTTAAGGGCTCTTTCAGGATAAGTGCCGACAGCACCACAGCGATCACCGGATCCAGATAACTGAAAATCGCAATGGTGTGGGCGGACAGCTCCTTCATCGCGCCAAAGTACAGGGCGTAGGCAAAGCCGGTGTGGAGGATGCCGACGATCAGCAGAAGCAGCCACTGCACTCCGGTGAGCTGGGGTATGGACAGCCCTTGGGTCAGCAGTAGGTAGGGAAGGAGTACTGCTGTGGAGGTGCCAAGCTGTACAGTCGTTTTGTCGTAAGCTCCCATGGGAGTGAATTTCTTATTCATCAGCATGACGCTGGCGTAAAACACAGCAGCTCCGATGCCGCAGAGGATGCCTCTTGCTTCCCGGAGGGAGGGAAGCCCATACTCCGTCATACCGGATACAAGAATCAAACCCACCAGCGCCGCGGCAATGCAGCCTGCCTTTCGCGGTGTCAGCCGCTCTCCCAGCAGGGGCGAAGCCAGCAGCACAAAAACCGGGGCTAGGTAGTAACACACGGTGGCGGTGGCCACAGTGGTGTAGCGGTAGCTTTCAAACAGCAGGATCCAGTTAAAGCCGATGGCAATGCCGGACAGGCACAGTAGGGGCAAATTCCGCCGGATAGCGGCTAAATCTGGCTTTTTTCTTCCCAGTGCCATTACAGCCCACAGAAACAGCACGCCCAGCAGCCCCCGGGCGAAGGCCACAGCGGCAGAGCTGAGAGGAATAAACCGGACAAAAATGCCCACTGTGCCGAAAATACCCATGGCACTTAAAAAACGTAGCTTTGGTCCCCGCATTTTCATTACTCCTATTAGTGTTATTTGAAAAAATACTAGCAGATAATAACGGGTTTGTCAAATGCGGCGGAAAATTAAACACGTATATTGGATAATACCCACAAAAAATACAAAAGTGCTTGACAGAAAGACAGTTGCGTGTTAGTATAATGAAAAATTGAATCGCTCAGATAGAGGCGCGGGTTTCATAAGTAACCGTCGGCAAGGCCAGGCAGCCGCCGCCGGAGAAAGGGGAAACCGCCGAAGTGAGCAGGATGCCTGAATCCTGTTTGCTGGGTCATTAGAGAATATCTAATGGACTGTCACAACTTTGTGAAGCGCTATCGAAGCAGTGTGGCAGCATACAATTGTTGCCGTTACTGTCGGATCGCTTGACGAAGCGATCCAATTTTTTATTTAAGGGCATGACCCAAAAATGAAAGGAAGAAACAAAAATGAAGAAGATTATTGCAATGACACTGGCCCTGCTGATGATGCTGTCTCTGGCAGCCTGCGGCACCAACGGCGGCTCCGGCGCCGTAAACCCTGAGGATTACCTGGCTCAGGTTCCTGCAGTGGAGGACCTCACCGGCACCGATACCAGCACCATCATCGGTGTGGAAGACGGTGTGCTGACTGTTGGTATGGAGTGCGCATACGCTCCCTACAACTGGACTCAGATGGACGACAGCAACGGCGCAGTGCCCATTTCCAATGTGGAAGGCGCATACGCCAACGGCTATGACGTACAGATCGCAAAGCGTATCTGCCAGGCTTACGGCTGGGAGCTGGAGATCGTCTCCTCCGCTTGGGACTCCCTGACCCCCGCTGTTCAGGCTAAGACCATGGATGCCAACATTGCCGGCCAGTCTATGACTGCCGACCGTATGAAGGAAGTTGAGATGTGCGGCCCCTACTACTACGCCACCATCGTCTGCATGACCACCAAGGACAGCAAGTATGCCAACGCTAAGTCCATCGCTGACCTGGCCGGCGGCAAGTGCACCGCGCAGTCCGGTACTATCTGGTACGATTCCTGCCTGCCCCAGATCGAGAACGCAGACCTGCAGACTGCTGCAGAGACTGCGCCTGCTATGATCATGCAGCTGGAAACCAAGTCCGTTGACTTTGTCTGCACCGACCTGCCCACCGCTATGGGCGCTGTTGCCAAGAACGACGACCTGGTAGTTCTGAACTTCTCCGGCACCGAGGGCGACTTCCAGTTTGCTTCCGAGCAGGAGCGCATTGAGAATGTCAACATCGGCATCTCTGTCCTGAAGGGCAACACCGAGCTGAAGAATGCCATCGACAAGATCCTGTCCGCTATGACAGAGGAGCAGTTCAACGCTATGATGAACTATGCCATCGCAATTCAGCCCGAGGTTTAATTTATTTAGATAGTGTATCCGCTTCCTCCGGTTCTTTCTGGGCCGGAGGAAGTGTGCGCGAAAGGAGTGCCTATGGATAGGCTCATTAAACTGTGCGAGGATGTGGCACGGCTGTGGGGTAAATACAGCAGTTTTTACCTGGACGGCATTAAGAGTACACTGATCCTGGCGCTGGTAGCTACACTGATCGGTTGTATTATTGGTCTGGTGTGCGGTATTCTCAATACCATCCCCTACAGCAAAAACGACAATATTGTAAAGCGGTTTTTCCTGAAGCTGATCCGTGTGGTTGTACGGATCTATGTGGAAGTGTTCCGTGGTACACCCATGGTGCTGCAGGCGGTGTTTATTTACTACGGCCTGCCCTATTTCTCCGGCAATACCATGCGGTTTGACAACCTGTGGGCAGCGGCGATCCTCATCGTCTCTATCAACACCGGCGCTTACATGGCAGAATCTGTCCGTGGCGGTATCATTTCCATTGATCCCGGCCAGACCGAGGGCGCAAAGGCCATTGGTATGACCCATGTGCAGACCATGACCAGCGTGATCCTGCCCCAGGCTCTGCGGAACATCATGCCCCAGATCGGCAATAACTTCATTATCAATGTGAAGGATACCTCCGTTATGTTCATCATTGGCTTTACGGATTTCTTTGCGGCACACCGGTATATCGTGGGCGTAAACAATATGTATTTCCCCTCGGCGACCATTGAGATGCTGGGCTATCTGTGTATGACCCTCATCGCTTCCTTCCTCCTCCGCTGGGTGGAGAAGAAGATGGACGGCGCTTCCAGCTATGAGCTGGTGCAGGTGGATAGCCTGACCATGTCTGCCGGTACTTACAGTCACCCGGACAAGGGCTCGCCCTTCGATGAGCGCAGCAGAGAGCGGGAAAAGCAGAGCCTAAAGCATGGCAGAATGAGAGGTGACCGCTGATGGGACAGCAGATTTTGGAAGTCAGACATCTTTCCAAAAGCTTTGGTAAGAATGAGGTTCTGAAGGATATTGACTTTACCGTGAATAAAGGCGATGTGATCTCCATTATTGGCGCATCCGGCTCCGGCAAGTCTACCCTGCTGCGGTGCATCAACCTGTTGGAGACACCCACCGCCGGCGAGATCTGGTACAACGGCAAAAATGTGGCGGACCGAAGAGTGAAGGCCCATGAATACCGCAGCCATGTTGGCATGGTGTTCCAGTCTTTTAACCTGTTTAATAACCTGACCGTGCTGCAGAATTGCATGGTAGGGCAGATCAAGGTCCTGAAGAAGAGCAAGGCAGAGGCAAGAGAAGCCGCAATGTACTACCTGAACAAGGTAGGCATGGCGCCTTATATCAATGCCAAGCCCCGGCAGATCTCCGGCGGACAGAAGCAGCGTGTGGCCATTGCCCGGGCCCTGGCTATGAACCCCGAGGTGCTGCTGTTTGACGAGCCCACCTCTGCCCTGGACCCGGAAATGGTAGGCGAGGTGCTGACAGTTATGCAGCAGCTTGCCCAGGAGGGCATGACCATGCTGGTGGTCACCCACGAAATGGCATTTGCCCGGGATGTAAGTAACCGGGTAGTGTATATGAATGACGGCGTGATCTGTGAGCAGGGAAGCCCTGAGGAGCTTTTCAACGATCCCCAGAAGCAGGAGACCAAGGATTTCCTGGCCCGCTTCCGCAACAACTAAAATTAAAAGGTCGACCCAACCGGGTCGACCTTTTTGCTGTATTGCAAGAAAAATAAGTTTCTGTTTGCCGCAGCACCAAAGCCTCCCTTTTGAAAGGGAGGTGGCGCATAGCGCCGGAGGGATCGTGAAGAGTGTTTCAGTTATAGCAATCCCCCAGTCACGCTGTTCGCGTGACAGCTCCCCTTTAACAAGGGGGCCATAAGGAGAGAGTTACACTATCAGTTCTTCTGAACAATGCCGTTCAAAATAACGGTGCTGATATTCATTTTGTGATCGGTAATGACAAGGTCTGCCCGGAGGCCTACCCGGAGCTCGCCCCGGTCCGTAAGACCAATCGCCCGGGCAGGGTTGTAGGAAGCTACCTTAAAGACATCCACAATGGAAGCGCCGGTATGCTTCATGTAGTTGCGGCAGGCGGCGTTCAGAGTCAGCTTAGAGCCGGAGATGTCAATTTCGCCATTTTTTCTGTAGGTAAAATTAAGATCCGTTACATGCTCAAGACCGGGGATCACCATAGGCTTGTGAACGGTTTGATCGGAGATCAGAATGATCCTGTCATCACCCTTGATCTTACGGATCAGCCGCTGCATATAAGGATCCACATGGATGCCCTGGCTGTCGCAGATCAGCTCGGCATAAATGCTATCGTTATAGTTGACACATTCGTCTACGCACACACCCCGGCATTCAGGATAGTTGACGATGGTGCCGGTGGCGTTGGTGTGGTGGGTGCCGATGCACAGACCGTAGGGCATCAGGGCCTCGATCTGCTGGGGGGTGGCTTCACTGTGGGTCACGGCAAAGCGCACCTGGGGATTGGCGGCCTTGGCAGCCTTTACGAAGTTTTCGATACCCTCCCGCTCCGGCGCAGTTCCCCAAACACGGATGATGTCTGCGCCGGCCTCCAGCAGCGGCTCATAATCCTCCGGAACAGGCTCAAGAAGCCGGGGCTGTTCAACACCTTTCATGTTGTTCAGGGAGCCGAATTTCTGGTTGATGTAAGGACCCTCCATGTAGATGCCGGCAATGGTTGCCCCCTGGGGGGTGGCCATGGCCTGACGGATGCGACCGATCTGCTCCACATACGCCGAAACGGTATCACGGGTGTTGGGGGTAGCAAGGATGGAAGTTGTGCCGCATTCCAGATGCTCTCTGGTGGCGGTGGCGGGATCATGGATGAAGCGGACGCCGGTGCCGGCGTGACAATGGATGTCCACAAGACCCGGTCCAACATACAGACCCTTGGCATCGATGATCTCACAGCCTTCGGGAATGGGTGTGGTACGCATTTCGCCAAAGCCTGCGATCTTGCCGTCCTCAACAAACAGCACAGCTTCGGGGATCAGATGGTCACGCATAATAAGTTCCGCATTGATGATTGCCAGCATGTGGGTATACCTCCGTTAGCTTTTTTTATTTATCATAGCATAGCCCGGGGGACGATTCTGTAAATATGTTAACGGATTTTCCAGTTATCTTATAAATGGTCAATAAAAAAGGCGGGCACAGCATTTTGCTCTGCCCGCCCGCTGTATGGAAGAATTATCTCTGGATCCGTCCGGAGCCGTCGCCACCGGCCAGCTTTTCCACTTCGGCAACCGTGACCATATTGTAGTCTCCTTCGATGGAGTGCTTCAGGGCAGAAGCAGCCACCGCAAATTCTACAGCTCCCTGGGTGTCCTTGCCGGAAAGCAGGGAGTAGATCAGACCGCCGCCAAAGGAATCGCCGCCGCCTACACGGTCAATGATGTGCAGATTGTACTTCTTGGAGAAGCAGTACTCGTCCTTTGCCACATTGTAGAGCATAGCGCTCCAGCCGTTGTCAAAGGCGCTGTGGCTTTCCCGGAGGGTGATGGCAACCATCTCAAACCCAAACTTGTCTGCCAGCTGCTTGGCAACAGACTTATAGCCCTCATGGTTCAGGCTGCCGCCGTAAATGTCGGTGGCCTCGGCCTCGATGCCGAACACATCCTTGGCATCCTCCTCGTTGGAGATGCACACATCCACATACTGGCACAGCTCTGTCATAGCAGCCCGGGCTTCCTCCCGGGTCCACAGCTTGCCCCGGTAGTTCAGGTCGCAGGAGATCTTGATGCCCCGTGCCTTGGCAGCCTTACAGGCCTCCTTGCAGATCTGCACCAGATTTGCTCCCAGTGCCGGAGTAATGCCGGTGAAGTGGAACCAGTCAGCGCCCTGGAAGATGGTGTCCCAGTCAAAGTCGCTGGGGGAAGCCATCTGGATGGCAGAGTGGGCCCGGTCGTAAATACATACGCTGCCCCGCTGGGAGGCGCCCTTCTCGTTGAAGTAGATGCCTACCCGGTCGCCACCACGAACGATCTTGGTAGTGTCCACACCGTAGCGGCGCAGAGAGTTTACTGCTGCCTGACCGATGGAGTGGGTGGGCAGCTTGGTAACAAAGGCGGCATCCATGCCGTAATTTGCCAGGGATACGGCAACATTGGCCTCGCCGCCGCCAAAGGTAAACTCCACATGGTCGCACTGGACAAAGCGCTCGTAGTTATAGGGCTGCAGGCGGAGCATCAGCTCGCCGAAAGTAATGATTCTGGGCATAAATATAACTCCTTATCTATCCTTAAATATAAAGAATGTTATTGTCGATATTTTTGCTTCGCCAAAATTGATATATTTGCTATGTGCAAATTCGATATATCGCTTTGCGATTCGATATGATATAGCTTCTTCTCGCCCCGCAGGGCATATCGAGCACAAAGTACATATCGAGGGCGGAGCGCATATCGAAGCTCCTTTGGGAGCTATATCGATGGAGCAGGCGCAGCTTGCTTCTTATACGCCGGAGTATGCGGCAAAGCCTGCATCTACAGGCAGGACCACACCGGTAATGGCAGAGGCGGATTTGTCGTCACACAGGAACAGGGTAGCGCCAATGAGTTCGTCGGCATCCACAAACCGGGCGGTGGGAGTGCCGTTCAGAATCTTGGCGGAACGGGCGGTGGGAGTGCCGTCCTCGTTGAACAGCAGAGCCTTGTTCTGGGCAGACACCAGGAAGCCGGGGGCAATGGCGTTGCAGCGGATGCCGGTGCCGGCAAAGTGGGTGGCCAGCCACTGGGTAAAGTTGCTGATACCTGCCTTGGCAGCAGAGTATGCGGGGATCTTGGTCAGGGGAGTATAAGCGTTCATGGAGGAGATGTTCAGGATCACGCCGTTTTTCTTAGCTACCATGTCCTTGGCAAAGGCCTGGGTAGGCAGCAGTGTACCCTGGAAATTCAGCTTGAACACGAAATCCACGCCGGCAGCGTCCAGGTCAAAGAAGGACTTGCCGCCCTCCTTGGCTTCATGCTGATACTCGTTGTCGGTGGTAGCCCGGGGGTTGTTGCCGCCGGCGCCGTTCACCAGAATGTCGCAGGGACCCAGATCCCGGAGCACTGCCTGATGGACCTGCTCCAGAGCCTCCGGCTCCAGTACATTTGCCTTGTAGCCCTCAGCAATGCAGCCTTCGGCCTTCAGTTCGTTTGCCAGCTTCTTAACGGCGTCCTCGTTCAGGTCCAGGCAAGCCACCTTGGCGCCGCTGCGGGCAAAAGCGGCAGCCATAGCGCCGCAGATCAGACCGCCGGCACCGGTAACAACCACTACCTTGCCGCTGTAATCAATGTTCAGGGGAAGATTAGCCATTTTGAATTACCTCCAGAGTTATTCTTGCTGAATTTAATAGATGAATAGACAGTGTATCAGCTATGTCATCCCGAGCAAGCAAAGCGCACCGAAGGAGCTTCTCATTGAAGCGATGCTATGCTTTTTGTAATTGCGAAGATTCTGCGACTCCGCTGCGCTGGGCTCAGAATGACAGTCTTTAGATTGTGCTGTATTATTTACCGGCCAGCTTGTCCAGCATGTCCCAGACACCCAGCATATACATGATGCCCAAAGCCCGATCGTATAAACCGTAGCCGGGGCGGACATTGCCGGGACCCTCGTCCCACAGGTGGCGGCCATGGTCCGGGCGGATATAGCCCTCGTAGCCGCAGTCGTGGTAAGCCTTGAGAATGTCCAGAATGCCGGTGTCGCCGTCGCAGTCCCGGTGACTTGCTTCGGAGAAGTCGCCGTTTTCAAAGTGCTTCACATTGCGGATGTGGGCAAAGGCGATCCGGTGGCAATGCTTCCGGACAATTTCTGCAACATTGTTGTTGGGGTCAGCATTCAGACTGCCGGAGCACAGTGTCAGGCAGTTGCAGGGGTGATCCACCATTTTCAGAAAGCGGTCAATGTTGGCCTCGTTAATCAGGAGCCGGGGCAAACCAAAGATGTCCCAGGGGGGATCGTCCATGTGGATGGCCATTTTAATGCCGGTTTCCTCGCAGGTGGGCATCAATGCTTCCAGGAAATACTTCAGGTTGGCCCAAAGTGTCTCATGGTCCACATTTTTGTAAGCCTTGAACAGCTCGTCCAGCTTTGCCATCCGCTCAGGCTCCCAGCCGGGGAAGGACATGTTGTACTTTTCGGTGAAGTCCAGGATATATTTTGCCATGGCGTTGTAGTCGTCCTGGATCATGCCCTTTTCATAGAACAGGGCGGTGGAGCCGTCCCCTACCTCATGGAAAAGATTGGAGCGGGTCCAGTCGAAAATAGGCATAAAGTTGTAGCAGATGACCTTCACGCCAAATTTTGCAAGGTTGCGCATGGTGATCTTGTAATTTTCAATGTACTGATCCCTTGTGGGCAGGCCGATCTTAATGTCGTCGTGGACGTTGACGGACTCTACCACATCAATGTTAAAGCCGTACTTGTCGCACTGGGCCTTGACCTGGGCGATCTCGGCCTCCTCCCAGATTTCTCCGGGCATCTTGTGGTGCAGGGCCCAGACAATGCTGGTGACACCGGGGATCTGCTTAATATCGCTAAGCTTAATTTTGTCGTTGCCCTCGCCGTACCAGCGGAAACCCATTTGCATTGGCATATGTATTCCTCCAATCGTTCTTTCCTGAATTATATGGTTAGTGTATCACTATATAAATGCAATATAAATTGCATAAATTGCTTGAAATATTGTTAAAATTGCTATATCCTATAGAGGAGGTGATTATATGCGTCAGCGATCCCAGAGATTTGATCCCCGGCAGACTATGCAGCGGGATACGTTTGAGATCTTTCACTACCGGGAGCCCAGACCCAAGGGGGTGGAGGTGCACCATCATGATTTTTACGAGGTGTACTATTTGCTCCGGGGAGAGGTGGACTATTGGGTAGACGGGCGCATTATCCGTATGTCGGCGGGAGACTTGCTGCTGATCAACCCTATGGAGCTCCACAGGCCCCTTTTGGACACAGAAGGTCAGGTTTACGAGCGGATCGTCCTGTGGATCAATAAGGAATATGTGGAGGGCCTCAGTTGCGATGGGGTAAAGCTCAGCAGTTGCTTCGATACATCTGCGCCGGGGCACACCCATCTGGTCCGCCCGGAGGGCTCGGATCGCCCGGTGCTGACCGCCCGGATGGGCGATATGGTTCGGGAATTTTATTCCGGTGATTTTGGCAGTGATCTGTGCGCCTACGGATTGTTTTTGCAGTTTATGGTCCAGCTGAACCGGATGGCAATGCGTACGCAGCCCCGGCAGGAGGAGACAGAGCAGCCGTCTGAGCTGGTCCAGAACACCCTTAGTTATATCGGCGGGCATTTGGACGAAGCCCTTACCCTGGAGAGCCTTGCGGCGAGGTTTTATGTGAGCAAATATTATCTGTCCCACGCCTTCACCCGGGAGGTGGGCATCAGCCCTTACCGCTATATTACCATGCGTCGTCTTCTGATGGCCAGGCAGCTGCTGCTGGCAGGGGAATCTGCCGAGCAGGTCTGCAGAAGCTGTGGTTTTTCCGACTACACCGGTTTTTACCGGGCCTTTAAGTCGGAGTACGGCATCAGTCCCCGGGACTTTGTCAATGCCAATTCCTAAGCTTACCGGCTCAGGGATTCCCGGTATTCCTTGGGGGTGTAACCGGTGATCCGCTTAAATACCTTGGAAAAATAATGGACATCCGCAATGCCACAGTGCTGGGCCACCGTCTGGACCTGCAGGCCTGTAGTCTCCAGCAGGTGTCGGGCGTGGCTGACCCGGCGGTGGTTGATATAATCCGTCAAGGTCTGGCCGGTCTCTTTTTTGAAAATAGTGGAAAGATAGCTGCTGCTGATACTCAGGGCCCGGGATAGGGTGCTGAGGCTCAGGTTAGCGGTCAGGTCCGAGTCGATACAGGCAATGGCTTTTTGCACCGGCGGAGAGTAATCCTTGGTGGAATGTCTTCGGACCAGCCGGCAGTAGGAGCGGAACATTTCCGTCATCAGTGGCAAAACGCCCTCCATAGAATCCAGCTGTTCGATCCTTCCGGCAAAGGCGGAAGAGGCGCTGTCCAGATAAACAGGGTGTACGCCGCCCTTTTCCGCGGCTTTCCGCAAGAGGGTGTTCATAATAATGCAGTAGTTCTTCACATTGCGAATAGGGTCCGCCAGCCGCTGCTCAAAGGAAATAGTGGTAAAATTGCTCAGCAACAGGTCCGCTTTGTGGGACTGTCCCCGGGCAACGGCATCCATCAGTTCGTTTTCAAAGGCGTACCGCAGCTCCATATTGCGCATATCCCACAGCATGTCCTTCTCGTCAGAGGAGGCCTTTTTTTCCGGCATCAGCGCCTGGATCCCTGCCTGCTCCTGGTTCAGATCCTCCAGGGAAAATCCGTTGGCGCCCCAGAGCCGCTGGCAAAAGGCTTCCAGCAAAACAAAAACATGGCTTGTCTCCGGCAAAATGGGAACGCTGCCGTACAAGGAATCCAGCTTCTTTTGGTCTGAGGGAAGGACTCCGTTTGCCTCTGCCTGTTCCAGGATCTGCTGGGGGGTCAGGGGTGCGGAAAGGTAGGGACCGATCAGCAGGGCGGCATCCCACCCAAGCTCCGGCAGCGGCAGCAACAGGTGCTTGCACAAAAAAGGGTCACAGATCCTGTACACGGTATCCTGCTTAGAATCAGGCAGCAATTCCCGCAGGGACTTGGCGGTATCGATGCGGTTTTCCAAAAGACTATGCAGATGAAGCTCCCGATGTTCATTCAGGGGGGCAGCCCGATCTAAAATGACTGAGTGAACACGGCATTTTTTCAGGACATCCCGCAAAAGCAATAGCTCCGGCTCGTAAAACATGCCTTTTCCTCCCACTGCTTAAAATTGGTAAAAACGCCCAAAAAAAGGATCTTTCCAGAACATTATAGTATACTTTAGTTAAAAAAACAACAGCAATTTCGGGGGTTATATTAAAATTTTACAACAATGCAACAAAAAAATCCTCACACACTTTTTGGAAAACTTTTATAATGTAGGTAATATCCCCAACCAGGGACAAATTTTTTATGAGAGGATTGTTTGTTTATGAAGCCCCAAGAAAAGACCAGGCCCTTTGGTATCCGGGACAGCCTTGCGTACGCTGCCGGCGATCTGGGCTGCAACATGAGCTTTGCCCTGAAGGGCACAATGGCGCTGTTCTGGACCCAGGTTATGGGTATGGGACTGTGGTACTCACTGCTTTTGGTGATCGTTCAGTTCTGGGATGCCATCAATGACCCGCTGATCGGCTCCATTATCGATGCGGACAGACGCAAGTATAAGCGCAATAAATTCCTTACATACATTTGGGCAGGCTCTATCGGCCTGATCGTAGGCGGCGCATGCTGCTTTATTCCGGTGCCCCAGGCCCCCACTTTGGCAAAGGCCATTATTTTTGTAGCGGGCTATGTGGTATGGGATGCTTTCTACACTGTGGCAAATGTTCCCTACGGCTCTCTGCTGTCCCTGATCTCCAAGGAGCCTGCTGACCGGGCATCCCTGTCCGCATGGCGCTCCGTGGGATCAATGGTTGGCAACATGCTGCCTATGGTGATCCTTCCTTTCCTGATCTACAACCCCGACAAGAGCCTGAACGGCCCCATGGTTTTTGTGGCTGCTCTGGTTATGGGCGTGCTGGGCTTTATCTGCTTCCAGTTTATGATTCGCAACACCGAGATTCGTGTGGATACAGAGGTTGCTGTCAGCGAAGAGCAGCCTAAGTTCAATGTGTTCAAAGCTATGGGCAACTTCCTGAAGAACCGCCCCGCTGTGGGCGCTACCATTGCCGCTATGGGTATGTTCATCGGTATGCAGGGCGCAACCACCGCTGTTTCCGTTACATTCCAGATTTACTTCAAGAATCCCCAGATCTCCGGCGTGGTATCCGCTTTCGCAATGATCCCCATTGTGATCTTTACTCCTCTGGCACGGAAGATGGTGGTGAAGTACGGCAAGAAGGAACTGTCCATCGTTGGCGCTATTGCATCTATCATTGGCGGCTTGGGCATGTTCGTTATCACACCAAACAATACCGGCCTGGACCTGATCGTTTATATTGCCTGCCAGTTGGTGTACAGCCTGGGTCTGGGCATCTACTCCACGGTTTCCTGGGCTATGATGGGTGATGCCATCGACTATAATGAGTGGAAGACCGGCAACCGGGAAGAAGGCACAGTATACTCCCTTCACTCCTTCTTCCGTAAGCTGGCACAGGGTGTAGGTCCTGCTGTGGCTCTGGTTATCATGAACAGCCTGGGTTATGTAAACAATGCCATTGATCCTGCCACCGGCGCAGAGATGATCGATGTAACATTGCTGTCCTGGGATGTTGCAGTGAACCTGCGTGTGCTGGTTGCTGCCCTGTTCCTGGTATCTGCAGTGATGCAGTTTATCGGACTGGCGCTGATCTACAATCTGGACAAGAAGACTCTGGAGAAGATGAATGCCGAGCTGGCTGCGCGCCACCAGGCTGCCGAGTAATATCGCAACACCCTGCCGGGGTTCCCGGCAGGGTTCTCAAAACAATTTACAGAGCGTTTATATTTTTTCATGATCGTTCTGGTATAATTTCTCTGAACTCAAACAGGAGGTAACGCAAGTGAGAGAAGTAATCAGCTTAAACCGCAAGTGGGCATTCACCAAGATGGCAGATGGGATCCCCACCGCCATGCCCGAAAAGTGGGACATCGTCAATGTTCCCCACTGCTGGAATGCCATTGACGGCCAGGACGGCGACAACGACTATTTCCGGGGCACCGGCTATTACGCCAAGACCCTGAACAAAATGCGCCTGCCCCAGGCAGACCGGTACTACCTGGAGATCAAGGGCGCCAACTCCTCCGCCGATGTTTATATGGACGGTAAGCATCTTGCCCATCACGACGGCGGCTATTCTACATGGCGGGTGGATATTACCGAGACCCTGGGAGTCAACAGCCTGCTGGTCATTGCTGTGGACAACGCAGCCAATGAGACTGTGTATCCCCAGATGGCAGACTTTACCTTCTACGGCGGTCTGTACCGGGATGTGAATCTGATCTGCGTCAGCCAGTCCCACTTTGATCTTGACTATTACGGCGCACCCGGCATCAAGGTCACCCCCACTGTAAATGGCAGCAATGCAGATGTGGAGGTTGAGGTGTTTGTCACCGACGGCAAGCTGGGCCAGACCGTGAAATACACCGTTTACGATGCCCAGGAAAATGTGGTGGCATCCTGTGAGGAAAGCGACACCAAGGTAAACTTCACCATTGAAAATGTCCACCTGTGGCATGGCCGGAAGGATCCTTACCTGTACTGCGTAGAGGCAGAACTAATGGAGGAAGGCAAGGTCATCGACAATGTCTGCACCCGATTCGGCTGCCGCAGCTTCCAAATCGACCCGGAAAGAGGCTTTATCCTCAACGGCCAGGAGTACCCCCTCCGGGGCGTATCCCGCCATCAGGACCGCTGGGGTCTGGGTAACGCACTGCTGCCTGAGCATCACATCGAGGACATGGACCTGATCTGTGAGGTAGGCTGCACAACCATCCGCCTTGCCCACTATCAGCATGACCAGTTCTTCTACGACCTTTGCGATGAGCGGGGTATGGTGATCTGGGCAGAGATCCCCTATATCTCCAAGCATATGCCCACCGGCAGAGAGAACACCATTTCCCAGATGAAGGAGCTGGTGGCCCAGAATTATAACCACCCCTCCATCGTTGTCTGGGGACTTTCCAATGAGATCTCCATCGGCGGCAGCGACGAGGATCTGATGGAAAACCACCGGATTCTCAACGACCTGTGCCATGAGATGGATAAGACCCGCCTGACTACCATTGCGGCGGTATCCATGTGCAAAATGGACGATCCTTATCTGCAGATCCCGGATGTGGTGTCCTACAACCACTATTTTGGCTGGTATGGCGGCGACACCACCATGAACGGCCCCTGGTTCGATAAGTTCCACGCCACCCACCCCAACATTCCCATCGGCTGCTCCGAGTACGGCTGTGAGGCCCTGAACTGGCACACCTCCGATCCCCGTCAGGGCGATTACACCGAGGAGTATCAGGCTTACTACCACGAGGAGCTGATAAAGCAGTTCTTCAGCCGGAGGAATATGTGGGCCACCCATGTTTGGAATATGTTCGACTTTGGCGCCGATGCCCGTAACGAGGGCGGCGAAAACGGCCAGAACCACAAGGGCCTGGTGACCTTTGACCGCAAGTATAAGAAGGATTCCTTCTATGCCTATAAGGCATGGCTCAGCGACGAGCCCTTTGTCCACCTGTGCGGCAAGCGGTATACCGACCGGGTGGAGGATGTGACCAAGGTCACTGTTTACTCCAACCAGCCCCAGGTGGAGCTGTTTGCAAACGGCGTTTCTCTGGGCGTGAAGGAGGCCGCAGACCACTTCTTCTATTTTGATGTGCCCAACAATGGCGAAACCAAGATGGAGGCTGTGGTAGGCACCTGCCGTGATGAGAGTGTTATCCGTAAAGTGGATACCTTCAATGAGGCTTACCGGCTGGTGGAGGAAGGCGCGATCCTCAACTGGTTCGATGTAGAGGAGCCGGAGGGCTACCTGTCCCTGAATGACAAGATGGGCGATGTTCTGGCAACTGTCCGGGGCAAGCTGATCTTTGCCGGCATCATGGCAAAAATGATGGGCGGTAAGAAGGGCGACGGCAGTGACGGCAAGGTCATGGGCTTTGAGATGACTCCGGATATGATGACTATGATGAACGGCTTCACCGTGCTGCGGCTTATCACCATGGCAGGAGGCATGATGAATGCCAAATTCACCAAGGAGCAGCTTCTGGACCTGAATGCCCAGCTGAACAAGATCAAAAAGCCCAAGAAGTAAATAAAACAAATGGCGGCTGTCTCCAGCCGCCATTTTTCTTGGTTGCAATTCTGCCCGGAGGGGTATATAATAAAGAAAAGTACGCCAAGACGAACAATAAAATATGCGTTAAAACGAATAATATAATATTCGCCTAAACGAATAAATAAACAGCGGTAAAACGAAGGAAATGGTTTGTCGAAAGGGTGGGGAAGAAGATGGATTACTGGAAGATCGCGGAGGTTGCGGACCGGTGGGGCGTATCTGCCCGGCGGGTACAGACCTTGTGTGCCGCAGGGAAGGTAGAAGGCGCTGTGCGCTTTGGCAGAGACTGGATGATCCCAAAAGGAACGGCCCGTCCCACAGACGGCAGAACAAAGGCAGGCCGGGCCCAGGCAGCAGCCCAGCTTAATGTGAATATGCCCCTGCCCAGAAAAACCCCCTTCCTGTACATGACGGATCTGTACAGTCAGCCGGGCACCGCGGAAAGAGCTGCCGAAGCGCTGCAGGACAACCATGAAGCCCAGGTGCTGTTTGAGGCGGAGATTGCCTATTCCAGAGGGCAGATCGACAGCGTGTACGAGGCTGCCAATTACTTGCTGAGCAAGCACTCCGGCTTTTACGCCATGCTGTCTGCGGGTATGCTGCTGGCGCTGTGTGCTATCTGGCGTGGTGACCTGCTGATGTGGCGTCGGGCAAAAAAGCATATTGTGGAGGCGCCGGCAAAAACTGACCAGGATCGGGATATTATTCTATTTTCCATTACCGCGGTGGACAGCATGCTCTACGATGTATCCTCTTTTCCTGAGTGGTTTAAGATCGGCTGCTTTGAGCCGCTGCACAAGGATTCTTTGCCGGCAGCAAGAATCTTTTACGGCAAGTATCTGTATGCAGTTGCCTATGCGGTTGCCACCAAAGAGGTTGAAATGCAGGGTGTCCGTGGATTGACGCTGATGTCCATGCTTCCGGCGACCCTGGAGCCCATGATCTCTCAGGCTGTGGCGGATAATACGGTGATGGCAGAGGCATACCTGCGGATGATCTGCGCCGTGATCTACCACAACAGCGGAAATGATACCCAGGCTATCCGCCATATTGACCGGGCCCTGGCTCTGGTATTGCCGGATGGATTATACGGTTTTCTGGCGGAATACTGCCGTACTATGGGTACACTTCTGGAGCAGCGGCTCACCGCTGTGGACCCGGGGGCATGGGAAGAGGTAAGCAAGCTCTATCGGGTCTATAATGCGGGATGGACAAAGCTCAGCGGTAGCGTCCGGGGCAAAAATCTTGCCACCACCCTGACCAAAAGAGAGCGGGATGTGGCAAAGCTGGCTGCCTTCGGTATGCAGAACAGCGAGATCGCACAGAAGCTCCATATGTCCCTGTCCGGCGTGAAGCAGGCGGTGCGGATCGTATCGGAAAAAACCGGCGTGAGCCGTGATGAATTTGCTGCGATTTTGTAAAAGGAAACATATCCCAAACACCGAAAAAAAGATATATACTCCCGCCGAATAAATGACCTTAAAATGTCTTTCGAGGTAGTACCCCCAAATTCTAAAATCTGGTATGCTGTTGTCATAAAGCGGCATACCGGATTTTTGTTATAAGGAGGGAATTCTCCATGATTGCCGATGTATTCAATTACACCGACCTGAACGAACCCGGACCACGGGAAGGAGCGCTGTACAAGGTGGTGGATCTCCACGGACAACAGTTTCCTTTATATTACGGCTATTATGAGGAATGGGAACGGGAAAACCCGGGGGTAGAGCCTATGCCCATTTACCCGGACTTCCTGGCCCAGCCCCAATACACCCCGGAGGGCTTTCCTTTCGTGACCAAGATGCAGGACCCCTGTAAGCATTATCAGGGGGAAGCGGGAAGTTACCACGATTGCGCAGAATGCAGCTACTACCGGCACGGCGACGAATTGATAGGCATTTGCGTTTGCCCGGAAAACAAACAAAGGGAAAAATAAATGGCAGTGAACATTTTGGAGGGATATATCATGAAAACCAATTACAGCTTTGGAAAGCGGCTGCTGGCGATGCTTCTGAGCATTGCTATGATCGCAGCCTACCTGCCGGGCATGGCGCTGAATGCGTCTGCGGCTACCCCGGCTGACACAGTAACCGACCCCGGCACTGCTTACACATGGGAATCCATGATGGGTACAGATGTAGACGGCAACCGCTACGCCGGTCGGGTGTGGGTGGATAAATCCGTCTACAAGGAAGGGGACACTGCAGTCCTGAATACCATCGACCAAAGTGGCGCCTCCTTCCAGGTGGATCTGCAGGACGATGAAGCGTTCCAGGTGATCTTTTCTGCCTTGGGATCTTCCATGTCCACCACTACCACCACCACTACCACCAGTCCTTTGGATGTGATCCTGGTTCTTGACAACTCTGACTCTATGAGAACCAACTATGTAGGCTCCGGCAGCAGCCGCAAGACCCGGATGCAGAGCGTTATCGAGGCAGCCAACAGCCTGCTGGATGAACTGCTGGCAGAGGGCAATGATGTGCGGTTGGGCATTGCCGCTTACGCCCTGAATGCATCCACTGTCCTGCCCTTCGGTACTTACAGCGACGGTGTAGAGCTGCGGGTCAACAACTATACCAGCTCCGGTGTGGTTTCTGCCTATAATGACGCAGGCCAGCGGATCGACGGAAATTATCAGAGCCGCGGCTATGAGCTGAACACCAATATCCAGGCAGGCTTTGACCTGGGTATGGAGATGCTGGCAGACGCCCAGAACACACAAAACCGTAAGCCGGTGATGATCCTGCTGACTGACGGCGCGGCCAATACAGCTCTGGATACTCTCTTTGACAACGACAGAAGCGGCACTGTCCGGCAGGTTTACCACAGCAGCAATATCGACCCCATGATCGCCCTGGGCACGCTGCTGGGCAACGCCTACAGCAAGGCAAATGTGGAAGACCGTTACGGCAAGGCGCCTATGGTCTACGGCATCGGTGTGGACCTGTCCGATTCCGACGGCTCCAACGCCATCATTAACCCCAAGGACAATTTCAACAGCAGCAATTCCAATTCCAATATCCGCACTGCTTACAATCACTATGTAAACACCTGGTTGGCAGGAAGAACTGTCAGCCTGCGCAGCGGCGGCTATAACTTCTCCTTCGGTCACGAATATCCCCAGGGTTCTTCTGTGACGGACAGTGATGTGGCAGCCAACATCAACTATGTAGACACCTACTACCCGGTTGCCAGCGCTGATCTGGAGGATGTATTCGATCAGATCTATCAGGAGCTGTCCTCCGGTGCATTCAATCCCATCTCCTCCACCACCACGGTGGAAGGCGCCACCGGCGTGGAGAACACCCCTCTGATCTATGTGGACTTTATCGGTCAGCACATGGAAGTTAAGGAGATCCAGTCTGTGACACTGTTTGGTTCTTCCTACAGCGTGACAGAGGGAACAGCTTACCCCGATGTGGAAGAGGACGAAAACCACAACGATATTCCCATAACAGTAACGCCCTATACCGTTGCCAGCGCCGACGGCAAGAACCCCACCACCAACGAAAATTGGAATACTTCCCAGGATATTCGTATTCTGCTCATTGAATATGCGGACAAAACCCAGAAATTGGAGATCCGGATCGATCAGGAGATCCTTCCCATCCTCCTGGAGCAGGTAGACGATAAGGTCATCAATGACCAGCACTCCGCCACCATCGCCGAGATCGGTCAAAGACCCCTCCGGGTGTACTACACCGTAGGTGTGGATTCTGATATCCTGCTGCCCAACGGCGATATCGATGTGACTAAGATCGACAGCAGCTACAGTAATATTAACGGCAATGAGATCACCTTCTACAGCAACCGGTTCGGTGTTATGAACCCCGCATCCGGCGGCACTGTAGCCAACGGTGATGCCCACGTAGGCTTCAAGCCCTCCAAGGAGAACCGTTACTACTACCACCAGACCAATCAGGACATCTTCACAGCGGTTTCTGCCAAAAACGGCGCGGCTATCAACTGGCAGGCAGATGAGTACGGTGTCCGTTACGAGGAAGGTAAGTTTGACTTTACCTGGCTGACCTACGACAACTACAACAACCTGGGTGATAACGATGAGGTTTACACCTATGTAACCTATTATCATCCCACTCCCAGCACCGCCGACGCTGCTACAGCAGCGGAGGAGGTAACCTATCTGGTCTATACCAACTGGGGCTACCTGAAGGAGTCTGTGGCGTTCTACGATCATGACGCAGAGGTATATATCAATTATCACGAAACAAGCGGCTACACCACCGGCGATGTAGGTTATGCGATCCCCGTTGACAAGGTGGCTGCTACGATTAACGCTTACAAGCAGGCAAATCCCAACGCAGACATTTACGGTATGCTGGGCGTGGAGTCCCTCCGGACCAGCCGCCTGCATAACATGTTGGTAGCAAAGACCCTCAATGATACGGATACGGCGGTTAACCGCTACTCCCCCGAGTATACCCACGAAACAGCATCGGTCCACAACGGTAACGATGTGGTGGTATGGCTGGGCAACAATGGCAAGCTTACCGTGGACATTGAAACCGGTATCGCCCTTACCAAGGAAGTTACCGAGGCTATCGGCAATGCAAACGACACCTATGCGCTGACAGTGACTGTCCCCAATGGCGTTTCCGCTACTCCTGTAGTAATGGATAACCACGGAAATGATGTGACAAGCACCATCTCCACCTACACAGGCAATGTTCTGACAGTCAACGTAAAGGCAGGCGAGACTGTATTCGTCAGCGGCATCCCCGCAGGCACAGAGTGCCAGATCGGTGAGAATATTCCCGCAGATAAGGACTACTATGTGCAAAGCAAGACGGCTATCGTCACCGTTCCCACCCTGACAGAGGTTCTGGGCGGCGCAGACCAGTTTGCTCCCGCAAAGGTCACCAACGCCCCCAATAAGTATGGCGATCTGACCATCATTAAGGACATCCACCACGATCTGACCGAGGTGCCTGCAGATATGGCTGACAAGGTCTTTAGCTTTGAGGTCGAGTTGGATCCGGTTCCTGTGAAAAAGACTTACCAGGTGGATGCGGCCAATGCTTCTCTGTTCACTGGAAATGAGATTACCGTCGGTACCGACGGCAGCTTCACCGTGACCCTGAAGGACAACGAATCCATCACCATCATGGATCTGCCGGAGAATACGGCATATACCGTCACCGAGGTCAATGTACCTGCCGGCTATACCAACACCACCGGCACTGTGTCCGGTGCTATTGAGGCTGACGGAGACCACGACGCCCACTTTGTAAATGAATACGGCTACACCCCCATTAAGCCCCAGATCACCATTACCGGTGAAAAGACAGTCACCTCCTATGGCAGCACCTATAGCGGCGCTGAGGAATTTGTCTTTGAACTGAGCCACTATGTAGGCGTTTCTGCAACCAACCAGACCGGCTATGAAGTCTTGGGCACAGCGCAGGCTAAGGCTGGCGAAAGCTATGAATTCAAGCTGGACACCCTGCTGACCCAGGAACTGGGCATCGGCGAGCACTACTTCCGTGTTACCGAGCAGTCCGGCACTACCGCCGGCATGTCCTACGATTCCACCAGAGGTATGTTCCGGGTGGTGCTGACCGACACTGACGCTGACGGCGTGCTGGAAGTGGCGGTAGAAAATGTTGCCAATACCCAGGTGAGCAATAACGCAGGCTTTGTTGTGGAAAAGGATTTCAACAACATTTATGATGTGGATAAGACCCATGTGGATATCAACATCCAGAAGATCCTGGACAACGACACCGGTGTTGACATTCCCCTGAACAGCTTCCATTTCACTCTGGTAAACAAGGCAAATGCAAATGAGGTATACAATGTAACCACTGACGCCGCAGGCAAGGCCACCATTCGTATCCCCGAACTGGATAAGGGTACTTACGAGTACGAGCTTGCGGAAGTGGAAGATGCTGCGTGGTTGGGTATGAATTTCGATTCTCAGCCCCGGACAGTCATTGTGACAGTCACGGAAAATGGCGGTGTGCTGCAGGTGGATACCAAGATCGATGGCAACACCACCAATGATGTCACTTTCCGGAACAAGTATGAACTGACAGGAACCTCTTATACCATCAGCGGTACCAAGGTGCTCAGTGGCAGAGATCTTGCCGACCGTGAGTTTACCTTCGCCCTGTACGAAACGGATTCTTCCTTTGATCTCCCCGCCAACGCTGTGGCGGAAGAAACCGTAGAAAATAGCGGCAACAGCTTCGCCTTCACTCAGATCAACTACACCCAGGTGGGTACTTACTACTACTCTGTTAAGGAAGTAAAGGGCAGTAAGGCTGGCGTTACCTACGACACCACCCATTATCACATCACTGTGACAGTCAGTGTAGACGGCGCAGGTCTGAAGGCAGACGCGGTGATAAACAAGATCGGTCACAATGAGGATAACAGCAGCGGAATCGTATTCGTCAACACCTATGCCGCAACCCCCACCGAATACGCCATCAGCGGCACCAAGATCCTGACAGGCCGTGCTATGGCAGCAGGAGAGTTTACCTTCGAGCTGTATGAGGGTGCTGTTAAGAAGGGTGAGGCTACCAATAAGGCAGACGGCACCTTCACCTTCGATGCTATCCCCTACGACAAGCCCGGCACCTACACTTACACAGTGAAGGAGCTGCAGGGCAGCCGTCCCGGCGTTACCTACACCAATGCTGAGGTGGAAGTAACCGTAACGGTCACCGATACCAACGCGGTGCTGTCTGCTGAGGCCAATAAGACAGCGGCAGAGATCCGGCTTGTAAACACCTACGACGCGGCGGATGCAACCGTAACCTTTGGCGGAACCAAGACTCTGGAAGGTGGAACCCTGGCAGACAACAGCTTCACATTCCATCTGTACGAGACAGACCACACCTTCAATATTGCAGGCAAGACACCGGAGGAGAAGACCAATGTGAACGGAGCATTCACATTCGATACCATTACCCTCAATGCCACCGGCACTTACTTCTACGCCATTGTGGAAGATGCCGCCAATCCTCTGGAGGGCATCGTATATGACCGGACCCAGCACAATTATATGGTCCAGGTCAGCGACATTGGCGACGGTCAGCTTAAGGCAGTTGTCACCAATGTGGATACCGGTGACGCCACCCCCGCTGCCGCTTCTGTGGCTGTAAATGCCGCATTTACCAACGCTACCTTTGATGAGGCGGTGGAGAAGGAGGTTTACCTTGCTAACAATACTGCTACCCATATCGACGGACAGCAGGTGGCAGCAGGGGACGAACTGACCTACTTCATCACCTATGAAAACTTCACAGGTCAGGCGGTTGTGGTGGATATTATGGACACCATCCCCAACCACACCACCTATGTGGACGGCTCCGCTTCCCATGGCGGCACCTACGCAGGTGGGCATGTGAACTGGATCATGAATATTGGCAAGGACGAGAGCGTGACAGTCTCCTTCAGCGTAAAGGTAGATGAGGCGGAAGCCATCGTTGCCAATACCGCAGTGGTCCGGGACGGTGTAAACATCTACACCACCAACGAGGTTATCAACCACACAGTGGAAGAGCCCCTTAAGAAGGATGTGTTTACGGACTCCGCCGTCAGCGTTGACGGACAGGCGGTAGGGGCAGGGGATGAGCTGACCTACCGGATCACCTACACCAACGCCTCCGGCCAGCCGGTGAACATTCAGATCACCGATACCATTCCGGGCAATACCTCCTATGTGGAAGGCTCTGCCGATAACGGCGGTGTGTACAGTGACGGTGTCCTGACGTGGCAGATCGCAGATGTTCCTGCGTGGTCCTCTGTGACGGTGGAGTTCAAGGTTACAGTCAACGAGATCAACGAAGCGGCTGTCATTGAAAATGTAGCAACTGCTACAGACGGAATCAATAACTACACTACAAATAAGGTTACCAACCAGGTGGAGTTTGTTCCGGAAGAGACCACTGAGCCTGTTGAGCCTACCGCTCCCAGCAAGCCGGCAGAACCTGCTGAGAAGCCCACCGCTCCCAGCAAGCCGGCAACCCCGGCGCCTGAGACTCCCCAGACCGGTGATAGCTTCCAGGCTTTCACATTCATCACCCTGATGGTCCTCAGCAGCTTCGGTCTGGCAGCAGTTATGGTCTGCAAGAACCGTGAGCAGGACAAGGAAAAAGCGGAATAATTTCCCTAACCCAATGGGGGGTGGGGGAATCCCCCCAACCCCCCTGTTGTATAGCAAGCAAAAAATATAAAAAATACAAGAATTTCCTTGACAAAGCCGGTGTTCTTCATTAAAATAAATACCGTAATACTGAGGGAGTAATTCGGCACTGCGGTGCTGGGCTTTTCGTCAAATCGGCAAGCAATTGCCCGGGAAGCCCCTAAAGAATGAGACTCATGCGCGAACCGCCGTGGCTTCTGCGTATGGGTTTTTTTGTTGCTCCCCAATTAAAGCAAAGGAGACAATGCAATGGACAGAGAGTACAGCTTATCCCAGGAATCTGTGCTGAAAGAGCTGGAAACCACAGAAAATGGCCTGACCTCCGCCCAGGCAGCGGAGCGCCTGGAAAAGTACGGCCATAACAAGCTGAAGGAGGCCGAGAAGGCCACCTGGTTCCAGAAATTTATGGCGCAGCTGAAGGACCCCATGCTGATCATCCTGATGATCGCCGCCGTGGTGTCTGCCGCAACAACTGTTATCGACTACCTGCAGCTGCCCCTGCCCCGGGATCCTGCCCACCTGACAGAGGGTCTGGTGGAAGTGGGCATCATTCTGGTGGTGGTTCTGCTGAATGCCATTCTGGGTGTTATCCAGGAGAGCAAGGCGGAGGCTGCCATCGAGGCCCTGCAGACGATGACCGCCGCCACCTGTAAGGTGCTCCGGGACGGCAAAATGGTGGTGCTTCACTCCGACGAGCTGGTTCCCGGCGATGTGGTTCTGCTGGAGGCCGGCGACGCAGTTCCCGCCGACGGCCGTCTGCTGGAGAGCGCTTCCTTGAAGATCGAGGAGGCTGCCCTTACCGGCGAGAGTGTTCCTGTAAACAAGGTTATTGAGGTTCTGGGCTATGAGACCGAGAACGAGGTTCCCCTGGGCGACCGTAAGAACATGTGCTACATGGGCTCCACCGTGGTTTACGGCCGGGGCAAGGCTGTTATCACCCGTACCGGCATGGACACCGAAATGGGTAAGATCGCCGGGGTGCTGGCAGCCACCGAGGATGAGCAGACCCCCCTGCAGCGGAAGCTGGATCAGTTGGGCAAGGCCCTGAGCTGGATCGTTCTGGGCATCTGCGTATTTATCTTTATTTTCAACCTGTTCGTCAACGGCGACTTCACCCTCAACGGCGTTCTGAGCACCTTTATGGTGGCAGTTTCCCTGGCAGTTGCTGCTATCCCTGAGGGTCTGGCTACGGTTGTTACTGTGGTTCTGTCCATCGGTGTTACCAACATGTCCAAGCGCAACGCGGTGATCCGCCGCCTGACCGCTGTGGAAACCCTGGGCTGTACCCAGGTCATTTGCTCCGATAAGACCGGCACCCTGACCCAGAACAAGATGACTGTGGTGGAAAGCACCGGCGATGAAAAGCTGGTAGCTGCCGCTATGGCTCTGTGCTCAGATGCCAACCTGAACGACCAGGACCAGGCAGAGGGCGAGCCCACCGAGTGCGCTCTGGTAAACTTTGCCTGCAAGCTGGGCATGAAGAAGCAGGATCTGGAGAAGGCCACGCCCCGTGTGGATGAGGCTCCCTTCGATTCCGGCCGTAAGATGATGTCCACTGTCCACGATCTGGGCAACGGCACCTTCGTGCAGTACACCAAGGGCGGCCCCGACGTGGTGCTGAGCCGCTGCGCTTACTACTACGAAGACGGCGAAAACAAGCCCATGACCGATGAAAAGCGCAGCCAGATCATGGCTGACAACAAGGCCATGGCAGATAAGGCTCTCCGTGTTCTGGCCGCTGCTAAGCGGGATTGGAGCGAGAAGCCTTCCGACAACACCCCTGAGTTCCTGGAGCAGGACCTGGTATTCCTGGGCCTCACCGGCATGATCGATCCTGTCCGTCCCGAAGTTAAGGCTGCTATCGATGACTGCCGTGCCGCCGGCATCCGTGCTGTCATGATCACCGGTGACCACAAGGACACCGCTGTGGCCATTGCTAAGGAGCTGGGCATCATTACCGACGCTTCCCAGGCCGTTACCGGCGCAGAGCTGGATGCCATTCCCGACGACCAGATCTGCGAATTCGTAAAGCAGTACGGTGTTTATGCCCGTGTTCAGCCTGAGCACAAGACCCGTATCGTCACCGCATGGAAGGCAAACGGCGCTATCACCGCAATGACCGGCGACGGCGTTAATGACGCTCCCTCCATTAAGTCCGCTGACATCGGCGTAGGCATGGGTATCACCGGTACCGACGTTACCAAGAATGTGGCA
>JAZSDS010000007.1:0-30113 GCA_045531275.1 Faecousia sp. | reverse complement strand
CAATGACCGGCGACGGCGTTAATGACGCTCCCTCCATTAAGTCCGCTGACATCGGCGTAGGCATGGGTATCACTGGTACCGACGTTACCAAGAATGTGGCAGACATGGTTCTGGCAGATGATAACTTTGCTACCATTGTTGCTGCTGTAGGCGAAGGCCGCCGGATCTATGACAACATCCGTAAGGCCATCCAGTTCCTGCTGGCTTCCAACATGAGTGAGGTTCTGGGTGTTTTCTTCTCCACGCTGCTGGGCTTTACCCTCTTGAACCCTGTGCACCTGCTGTTTATCAACCTGGTCACCGACTGCTTCCCCGCACTGGCACTGGGTATGGAAAAGGCAGAGCCCGACACCATGTCCCGGCCTCCCCGCAACTCCAAGGACGGCATCTTTGCCGGCGGTTTGGGTGTGGATGTGATCTACCAGGGTGTTCTGGTCACCGTTATCACAATGCTGTCCTATATCCTGGGTCATTGCTTCGAGGTCGGCTATTTTGAAATGCCCAAGGGTGTTTCCCCTGACGGTATGACCATGGCGTGTTTGACCATGTCTATGTGTGAGATCTTCCACAGCTTCAACATGCGCTCCCAGCGCAAGAGCGTGTTCTCCCTGAAGGGACAGAATAAGGTTCTCTGGGCTGCTATGCTGGGAAGCCTTCTGCTGACCACCCTGGTCATCGAGGTTCCCTTCATTGCCAATGCTTTCGGCTTTACCCCCATCAGCTGGACGGAGTATGCTGTTGCAATGGGTCTTGCGATCCTGGTCATCCCCATTGTGGAGATCGTCAAGCTGTTCCAGCGCCTGTTTGCGAAAAAGTAATTTCCAATATAATCAGCCCTCCGCCGGAAAGCGGAGGGCTGATTTTTGTGTATTACTTCTTTTCTTCAGGGGAAGATGCTTTCTTTTTGCGGCCTTTAAACCGAACCAGAACCACAATTCCTGCACCTATTATGGCCAGGGGGATCAGGAAGGGCAGGGCACTGACCATGAAAATGCAAAGCTCCACAAGGCCGTCGCCCAGCTTTTTCAGGTTCTCCATAAAGCCGGCACCCATCCGCTGCCAGGCAGTTTCCGGTTCTTCGGTGACGGTGTATTCCTTCACCTCTTCCAGAGTCAGGTAAATGGTGCCGTAATCTACCATATTGTCATAAAGCCGCAGCTGGGAGGTGACCTCCTCCAATTCTCCCCGGACATCTGTAAGCCGGGACTCGATCTCCAGCAGATCAGACATGGTCTCTGCCTTGGCAAGGAGCTCCAGCAGCCGGGTCTGCTCTGTTTCCAACGCTTTGACACGGCTTTCGGTGGCCACATAGCGCAGGGTGATGTTGTCGGTTGTCTCGTTGGAGGAGGTAATATTTGCCTTCTCCGAAACCTCTGTAACAAATCCGTCGATTTGGTCTGCAGGAATCCTTACGGTAATGCTGGCATGGCGGTAACGGCGGGCGGCGTAGGCACTGCCGTTGTTGACTTCACGGGCCTCTACATAGCCGGAAAGGGCGCTGATCTTTTCGTCGATCTGGGCCAGTAGTCCGTCCAGATCTTCTGTCTCAGCGTTGAGCCACACCTTGCGGACCAGTTTTTCGTTCTGCGTGGTAGAGGGGCTGGAAACAGAACCGGCGCTGTCGGTAAGACCGGACCCGGCTTCTTCTTTGACCTCAAAGTCATTGGCTTGATAATTGTCGCCTCCGTTGCCATTGGCGGCACAGCCAAAGAGCATACAGACAGTCAGACAAAGGGTCAGTCCAAGGGCTAAATATTTGCGTAGCGTCATGGTAATTCCTCCTGAATTTCGATTTTACATGGCGTTAGTGTGTCAGTTTCCTGCTGCTTAGGATCGGTCAGATATATGCGGAGGGTTTGGCTGGGGGATAGAGCGGGAACAGTATTCACGTTCTCCAACAGAACTGTTACTTCTCTGGGATTTGTCTCTGAAAGAATTGTAACAACAAGCCGGTCTTCGTAAACTGCTTTTACAGTTGCGGTCACGCAGCAGGTGTTGCTGTTTTCCTGGATCGCGCTTTCGTCGGAAAGGAAACCGGAGCCCTGCTCCATGGGGTCCATACCGCCGTTACTGTCGTTGGTTCTGGATATGGGTGCCAGGAAAAGCAGACCTGCCGCCAGACAGGCACAGGCAGCCAGGGCGGCCCAGGATTTCCAGTGGTGCGTCTTTTTCCTCCGCAGAGCGTCGGTGGCTTCCAGCAGGTCGTCGGGGAGAAGGCTCAGAGCATCCAAAAGTTTTTCGCTGTTCATTCTATGAAGCCCTCCTTTTCCAGATGTTCCCGGAGCTTTATCCGGGTGCGGTGAAGAAGGATCTTGACCTTGGATTCAGAGATCCGGCAGTAGCCGGCAATTTCCTTTACAGAATCCAGATAGTAGTACCTGCCGATAAAAACATGCCGTGCTTCCGGGGTAAGACCCCGGAGAAATGCGGTTATGGACTCAGCCAGAAGCTGGGCTTCCACCGCTTCTTCGGTGGCGTTGTTACCACCGATGCAGCCCTCCAGCTCCTGTAAGGACAGTGCGTATTCTCCCGCACCCCGCTTTTGGGCGGTGTTTTTCCGGAACCGATCTATGGAGATCCGGCGGGTCAGCTTTCCTAAGTAAGTAGAGAGCACACCGGGCCGGTGGGGCGGCATGGAATTCCAGGCAGCCAAATATGTATCGTTGACGCTTTCCTGGGAATCCTCCCGGTCTGCCAGGATGTTAAGAGCGATTTTTGTAAGGTATTGTCCGTATTTTCGGGCGGTAATCTCTATGGCGGCTTCATCCCTGTCCCAGTAAAGCGCCACGATCTGATGATCCTCCAATGCTGATCCCTCCTTTACTGTATATCTCGTAAAAAGAGCACTTTTGGTTACAGCCCCAAAAGCGCTCTTGTAAAAAAATTCGGGCTTTTCCTATCATCAACATACAGGAAGAGCAGAGGATTGTCAATAAAAAGGGCGTGTTGCCAGAAGCAACACGCCCTGTATGTATTTCCTTAGAACAGGCCGAACTTAACCACCAGAGCAGCGAACACGATGGAAACCATGGACAGCAGCTTGATCAGAATGTTGATGGCAGGACCGGAAGTATCCTTGAAGGGGTCGCCTACGGTGTCGCCTACAACACCGGCCTTATGGGCCTCAGAGCCCTTGCCGCCGTGGACACCGCTTTCGATGTACTTCTTGGCGTTATCCCAGGCACCGCCGGAGTTGGACATGAACACAGCCAGCAGGAAGCCGGAGGCAGTAGCGCCAGCCAGCATACCAACGACGCCGGTGCAGCCCAGAACCATGCCAACCACAACAGGCACCACGATGGCAACCACGGTGGGCAGGATCATTTCCTTCAGGCTGGCCCGGGTACACAGGTCAACACAGCTTGCATAGTCTGCTTCCTGTTCGCCGGTCATCAGGCCGGTCATTTCCCGGAACTGACGGCGAACCTCGATAACAACGCTCTGTGCGGCGCGGCCAACGGATTCCATTGTCAGCGCGGCGAAAACGAAGGGCAGAGTTGCGCCAATAAACAGACCGATCAGAACAGTGGGATTCATCAGGCTCAGGTTGGCGATCTTTTCTGCGCCGCCTTCGATGGACTGGATCTTTTCAATATAGGAAGCCATCAGGGCCAGAGCAGTCAGAGCAGCGGAGCCGATAGCGAAGCCCTTGCCGGTAGCGGCAGTGGTGTTACCCAGGGAGTCCAGAGCGTCGGTACGGTTACGGACGTTCTCCTCCAGACCGGCCATCTGCGCGATACCGCCGGCGTTATCAGCCACGGGGCCGTATGCGTCAGTTGCCAGAGTGATACCCAGGGTGGACAGCATACCAACAGCAGCCAGAGCAATGCCATAAAGGCCCATGGTTGCGTTGGCGCCGCCGCCGGATACGAAGTAAGCAACCATAATGCACACTGCCACGATGATGATGGGCAGGGCGGTGGACAGCATACCCAGAGACAGACCGCTGATGATAATGGTAGCAGCGCCGGTCTCGGAAGCATCAGAAAGCTTGCGGGTGGGCTTATAGGTCTCGGAGGTGAAGTATTCGGTAGCCTGTCCGATCAGCACGCCGGCTACCAGACCTGCCAGAATTGCGAAGTAAATGGTCCAGTGCTCCTTGCCCAGGATGAACCATACCAGGGGGAAGGAGAGGACGGCAATGAGAATAGCGGAGAAATTGGTGCCGGTGCCCAGAGCACGGAGCAGCTCCTTCTGGGAGGCGTTTTCCTTGGTGCGGACCAGGTAGGTGCCGAAGATGGAGCACAGAATGCCAACAGCTGCCAGCAGCATGGGCAGAGCCATGGCTTTGATGTCGCCTGTAAAGGCGGCAACGCCCAGAGCGGAGGCGGACAGGATAGAGCCAACATAGGACTCGTACAGGTCAGCGCCCATGCCGGCTACGTCACCGACATTGTCGCCTACGTTATCAGCAATAACGGCGGGATTTCTGGGGTCGTCCTCGGGGATGCCTGCTTCCACCTTGCCCACCAGGTCGGCGCCAACATCGGCAGCCTTGGTGAACACACCGCCGCCTACACGGGCGAACAGCGCCATGGAGGAGGCGCCCATGCCGAAGGTCAGCATAGCGCTGGTGATGTCAGCAGGGGACAGCTTGAAGATGTACTTCAGCAGGAAGAACCAGATGGAAATATCCAGCATACCCAGACCAACAACGGTGAAGCCCATAACGGAGCCTGCAGAGAATGCTACCCGCAGACCGCTGTTCAGGCTGCCGCGGCAGGCGTTGGCGGTACGGGCGTTGGAGGAGGTAGCGATCTTCATGCCGATGAAGCCGGACAGAGCGGAGAAGAAGCCGCCTGTGACAAAGGCAAAGGGTACGTAGGGAGTCAGCATACCCATAACGGCCATAACAGCCAGGATCACAAACATAATGGCAAAAAATACCCCTACGACTATGTACTGACGGCGCAGGTATGTATTAGCGCCCAGCCGAATAGCGGAGGAGATCTTCTTCATCTGTTCAGTTCCTTCCGGGAACTTCAAAACCTTCTTTGCGGTGAGTGCAGCGAACATCAAAGCGATCACTGCAGCGGCGAATGTGAGTAAAACTAAATATTGATCCAAATCGGTCACATCCTTTCATGTGGTGATTCGATTATAATTTCTATTTTTTTACAAGTCAAGGGGGTTGGGGAAAACAACATTTTCGCAAAAAAACGCAGAATTAAATAATGCAGAAAGCGGTAAATCGTGCTATAAAATCTGCAAGTTTCGCGTCAAAAAATGAGGCCATGACTATTAAAGTTGCAAACAGCAGCCATAAAGTTTGCTGATAAGAAAAAGGGTATGCTCTCTATAAAAAATGGCAGATGGGAACCGCTGCCGGCATGAATATCCGCATATTAAGTGCAAGTTGACTTTTATATAATGTATATGGTATACTGATTTCATCCATATAACAAAGCAAAAACGAGGAGGAAAACACAATGAAGTATGATCGCAGCTTTAACTTCTCCGCAGGTCCTGCCATGATGCCGGAGCCTGTTCTGGAAGAGATCAGAGACGAAATGATGAACTACCGCGGCAGCGGCATGTGTGTCATGGAGATGTCTCACCGCTCTGCCGTGTTCCAGCAGATCGTGGACGATGCCGAGCAGGATCTGCGTGACCTGATGGGCATTCCGGATAACTATAAGGTCCTGTTTATCCAGGGCGGCGCTACCCTGCAGTTCTCCATGGATCCCATGAACCTGATGAAGAACGGCAAGGCTGTTTACATCGAGACCGGCGCCTGGTCCAAGAAGGCCATAGCTGAGGCCAAGAAGGTGGGAGAGGTCACTGTGGTTTCCTCCAAGGACAGAAACTACGCTTACATACCCGACTGCTCCGATCTGGACATCCCCGAGGACGCTGACTATGTCTATATCTGCGAGAACGAGACCATCCACGGCACCACCTGGCAGACCCTGCCCAACACCAAAGGCCATGTGCTGGTTTCCGACCAGTCCTCCATGTTCCTGTCCAAGCCCTGCAATGTGTCCGATTACGGCATGATCTATGCAGGCGTTCAGAAGAATGTGGGTCCTGCCGGCATGGTAGTTGTGATCATCCGTGAGGATCTGATCCGTGACGATCTGACCGATCTGCCTGTGTACCTGCAGTACAAGACCCATGCAGACGGTGGCTCCATGTACAACACTCCCAACTGTTGGGCTATGTACTGCTGCGGCAAGGTGTTCAAGTACCTGAAGGATCTGGGCGGCTTGGAGGTCGTGGACAAGAACAACCAGGAAAAGGCCAAGGTCCTGTATGACTTCCTGGATTCCTCTGAGATGTTCAACGGTACTGTTGACAAGGAGTTCAGAAGCCTGATGAATGTTCCCTTTGTTACCGCTTCCAAGGAGCTGGACGCTGAGGTGGTTGCTGCCACCAAGAAGGCCGGCTATGACAACCTGAAGGGCCACAAGTCTGTAGGCGGTCTTCGGGCCTCTATCTACAACGCTATGCCCAAGGAAGGCGTAGAAGCCCTGGTTGAATTCCTGAAGAAGTTTGAAGCAGAGCACAAGTAAGGAGGAACAAAGCATGCGTATTCTGGTTACCGACGGAATGGAAAAGGCCGCTGTGGCAAAGCTGCGTGAGGGCGGTCATGAAGTTGTTGAGCAGTTCTATGAGCCCGATGCCCTGGGGGCTGCCCTGCAGGAGTTTGACTGTGTTGTGGTCCGCTCCAAGACCAAGGTTCGCGCCAACCATATCGATGAGGCTGCCAAGGGCAAGCTGAAGCTGATCATCCGCGGCGGCGTTGGCGTTGATAATATTGATGTTGCTTACGCTGAGAGCAAGGGTATCGCCGTCCGCAATACCCCTGCCGCAAGCTCTGAGTCCGTTGCTGAACTGGCTTTGGGACACATGTTTGCTCTGGCTCGTTTCATTGGCATCGCCAATGTGACCATCCGGGAAGGCCAGTGGAACAAGAAGCAGTACGAAGGCACCGAGATTTCCGGTAAGACCCTGGGCCTTATCGGCTTTGGCCGTATTTCCCAGGCTCTGGCAAGACGGGCCGAGGCTCTGGGTATGAAGGTGATCTACACTGATTTCCTGGGCGAGAACACCAAGTTCCCCCAGTACACCTTTGTATCTCAGGCAGAGCTTCTGAAGGAAGCTGACTTCGTCTCACTGCACATTCCCATGCCTGCTGATAAGAAGCCTGTTTTGGGCGAAGCTGAGCTGGCAACCATGAAGCCCACTGCCTTTATCATCAACACCGCCCGTGGCGGTCTGGTAGAAGAGGCTGCTCTGGTGAAGGCTCTGGATGAGGGCAAGCTGGCTGGCGCTGCGCTGGACGTTTTTGCTGAGGAGCCCACCAAAAACGAGGCTCTTTATAAGCATCCCAAGATCTCTGTTACGCCCCATATCGGCGGCTCCACCAAGGAGGCCCAGGGCCGTATCGGTGAGGAGATCGTCTCCATCATCACTTCCTTCTAATTTTTTGCTTGCACCCATCACCGATGGGTGCAAGTACCTATACTTGTAAAGTGAGGTAACATTATGTCTATCGTTAGAGCATTTAAGGCAGTCCGTCCCGCACCGGCTTTGGCGGATCAGGTGGCAGCGCTGCCCTATGACGTTATGAACAGCGAAGAGGCACGGGAAATGGTGGTGGGCAACCCCCATTCCTTCCTCCATGTGGACAAGGCGGAGATCGACCTGGACCCCTCTATTGATCTTTATGACACCCGGGTCTATGAAAAGGCAAGAGACAATATGAACCGGATGATCGCTGAGGGCGTATTTATCCAGGATGAGACTCCCTGCCTGTACATCTATAAGCAGGTCATGGACGGCCGGGCCCAGATCGGTATCGTGGGCTGCACCTCCATCGACGACTACATGAACAACATTATCAAAAAGCATGAGCTGACCCGGGCCGACAAGGAGCAGGACCGCATCAACCATGTGGACTACTGCGATGCCAACACCGGTCCCATCTTCCTGACCTACCGGGCAAACCGCACCATTGATACCCTGGTGGCCCAGGTCATGGCAGCCAAGGCTCCTGTTTACGACTTCACCAGCGAGGACGGCATTACCCATACTGTGTGGGTGATGGACGACCAGGCTGCTGTGGAAACGGTATGCAAGGAATTTGCTGGCATTGAGAACCTTTATATTGCCGATGGCCACCACCGCTCTGCTTCCGCTGTGCGGGTAGGTGTGAAGCGCCGTGAGGCAAAGCCGGACTACACAGGCCAGGAGGAGTTCAACTTCTTCCTGTCTGTCATCTTCCCTGACGATCAGCTTTATATCATGGACTATAACCGCATCGTCAAGGATCTCAACGGCAACACCAAGGAGGAGTTCCTGGCGAAGGTGAGCGAGAAGTTTACCGTTACCCCCTATGCCGGCGATGTGCTGAAGCCTGAAAAGAAGCATACCTACGGTATGTACCTGGATGGCAGCTGGATGCTGCTGGAGGCAAAGGAAGGTACCTACGATCCTGCCGACCCGGTGGCTCAGCTGGATGTGTCCATCCTGCAGAACAACCTGCTTCATCCCATCTTGGGCATCGGTGATCCCAGAACCGACAAGCGTATCGACTTCGTTGGCGGCATCCGTGGCCTGAAGGCCCTGTCCGACCGGGTGGATGACGGCTCTATGGCGGTGGCCTTCTCCATGTACCCCACCACCATGGACGATCTGATGGACATTGCCGACGCAGGCGCTATCATGCCCCCCAAGTCTACTTGGTTTGAGCCCAAGCTCAGAAGCGGTTTGTTTATCCACAAACTGTCCGACTAAATATATCCGTTCCTGTCAGGGTCGCCTTAGGGCGGCCCTGGCTTTTCTTTGCATAAAAACCCTGTGAATTTGATAATAAACCTTGTTTTTTTGCATGGTATGTGTTATACTGTTTCAAATATAATGGAAAAGTGTGCCTAGGTGAAACGTTTGTTTGGGCACAGCAAGAGAGATTTGGAGGGTATACAATGAGAATTGGTTTGCTCGGCTTCGGTGTTGTAGGCCGGGGTGTATACGATCTGACGGCAGACCGGCCGGATATGGAAGTGGTCAAAGTTCTGTGCTTGGAGGAGGTTTCCCTGCCGGACGCAGAGGTGACCCGGGACTTTCAGTCCATACTGAAGGACGATACCATCGACACGGTCATTGAAGCCATGGGCGGCTTGCATCCTGCCTATGAATTCGTCCGCAGCGCCATTGAGGCAGGTAAGCACATCATTACCTCCAATAAGGCCCTGGTAAACGGCTTTTACGACCAGTTGATCCCCCTGGCAAAGGAAAAGGGTGTCCAGTTCCGCTGCACCGCTGCGGTTGGAGGCGGCATCGGCTGGCTGTCTGAGCTGGAGCGGGCCCGTCGGGTCCAGACCATTGAGGCTGTGGGCGGCATTATGAACGGCACCTGCAACTACATTCTGGATTCCATGACCCGCTTGGGTCTTACTTATGAAGATGCCCTGTCCCAGGCCCAGGCTCTGGGTTATGCTGAGGCTGATCCCTCTGCGGATGTAGACGGCATTGATACCTGGAACAAGGTGGTCATCTCCTCCAATGTGGCCTTTGGTGTCAGCGTAGACGGAAGCACAGTTCCTGCTGCCGGCATCCGGCATATCACCGCCGGTGATGTGGCACAGTTTAAGGCCCGGGGCTATGTTTGCAAGCTGGTATCCACCGGCATGATGGAAAAGGGCAAGCTGTCCGCCTTTGTGCAGCCCACCCTTTTTGAAAGCAGCGAACCGGAAGCCATCGTTCCTGCTAACTATAATCTCATTACCCTGATGGGCAGCGCCTCCGGACGCATGAGCTTCTACGGCCAGGGAGCAGGCCGCTACCCCACAGCGTATAATGTGGTACAGGACTGTGCCGACCTGCTGGAAGGCAAGGGTTTCTACAGCCCCTACGGCAACAAGGTGCGGGCAGACAACAGCCTTGCGATGTCCTACTATGTCCGTGGTGATAAGGATGCCTGGCTGGAGGAAAACAAGCAGGAGACCTGGGGCGAAGCTGTTGTCACCAAGCCTGTGGAAGTCAGTCAGATGCACGCCTGGCTGGCGGAGCATCCCGGCACCTTTGTGGCAGCGGTGCCTGTAAAGTAAGGAATTGGAGAAAGAAGGTAACATTATGCTGAAAGTTACAAAATTTGGCGGTTCTTCCATGGCAGATGCCGGACAGTACCGCAAGGTTAAAGATATTATTACAGCAGATAAGCAGCGCCGGGTGGTCATTGTTTCCGCCGCAGGCAAGCGCTTCGGCAACGACCATAAGCTGACAGATCTTCTTTATCTGTGCTATGCCCACGTGCAGTACGGCGTGGCATGTGACCCTGTGTTTGACATGGTCACCGCCCGGTATCTGGAGATCCGGGATGAACTGGGTCTGACTATGGACCTGGAAAGCGAGTTTGCCAAGCTGAAGCAGAGCCTGGATGCCAAGTGCATTTCCCAGGATGAGCTGGTAAGCCGTGGCGAGTATTTCTCCGCTAAGATCATGGCAGCCTACCTGGACTTCCAGTTCCTGGACGCTACCCAGTGGGTCAAGTTCAACATGGACGGCACCGTGGACAAGGAAGAGTCCTATGCCGCACTGAAGGAAAAAGCATCTCTTGCCAAGGGCGTTGTAACCCCCGGCTTCTACGGTGTTATGCCCAACGGCGCTATCAAGACCTTCTCCCGTGGCGGCAGCGATATCACCGGCGCTCTGGCTTCTGCTGCTCTGGATGCGGATGTCTATGAAAACTGGACCGATGTTTCCGGTATTCTCATGGCAGACCCCCGGATCGTCACCGATCCCCAGCCTATCCCTGAAGTTACTTATGACGAGCTCCGTGAGCTGAGCTACTCCGGCGCACAAGTGCTCCACGAAGGCACCATTTTCCCTGTCCGGGAAAAGGGAATTCCTCTGAATATCCGCAATACCAATGCGCCTGAGGATCCCGGTACCATGATCAAGGAGAGCTTCGATACCGAGTCCGACCCCAACCGCTTTATCACCGGCATCACCGGCAAGAAGGACTTTACCATTATCTCCCTGTCCAAGCGTGGTATGGGCAACGAAGTGGGCGTCCTGCGGAAGGTCTTGTCTGTTCTGGAGCGTCACAACATCTCTGTGGACTATGTACCCAACGGTATTGATAATGTCTCCGTGGTGGTGCCCAGCTCCTCTGTGGCAGACTGCCTGTACACGGTTCTCAGCGAGATCCAGCGGGATGTAAAGCCCGATACCCTGCAGGTCCATGACAAGATCGCTGTGGTTGCCGCTGTAGGCCGCCGCATGGCATCCCGTCCCGGCATTTCCGGCAAGGTCTTTGGCGCGTTGGGTGAAGCCGGTGTTAACATTCGAATGATCAACCAGGGCCCCGATGAGCTGAATATTATTTTCGGCGTGGAGAATAAGGACTTCTCCGAGGCCATCCGTGTGCTGTATAACAGCTTTGTAAAGTAAGATCCGGAGGTAATGAAAATGAAGAAACTGTATACCGTTGCTGTCCTGGGCGCTACCGGCGCTGTGGGACAGGAAATGATCAAGATTCTGCAGGAGCGGGATTTCCCTGTTGGGAAACTGATCCCCCTGGCCAGCGCCCGCAGCGCAGGCAAGACCCTGCAGTTTAAGGGCGAGGATGTAACTATCCAGCTGGCATGTGACGAGGCTTTCCAGGGCGTAGACATTGTTCTTGGCGCTGCGGAAAACGACATTGCCAAGCAGTTTGCCCCTGCCATTAAGGCTGCCGGCGCTGTGTTCGTGGACAATTCCTCCGCATTCCGTATGGACCCCAATGTACCTCTGATCATTCCTGAGGTAAACCCCGAGGATGCAAAGAACCATCAGGGCATTATCTCCAACCCCAACTGCTCCACTATCATTACCGTGACCGCAGTGAATGCCTTGAATAAGCTGTCTCCCATTCGGGCTATGACTGCCTCTACCTATCAGGCTGTCTCCGGTGCCGGTGCCGGCGGTCCCATCGAGCTCATGGGCGAGGTGGAAGCCTTTGCCAAGGGCGAGACCTACGAGCCCAAGGTGTTCCCTTACCAGATCGCCTACAACCTGATCCCCCAGATCGGCGGCGAGACCTTCGAGGGCTACACCAGCGAGGAAATGAAGATGCAGAACGAGGGCCGGAAGATCATGCACCTGCCGGAGCTGAACGTTTCCTGCACCTGCATTCGTGTGCCGGTGATCCGCAGCCACTCCATTTCTGTGAGCCTGCACTTTGATAAGCCTGTTACCGTGGAGCAGGTGCGTGAGGTGATTGCCAACGCCCCCGGCTGTAAGCTGGTGGACGATCTGGCAAAGAAGCAGTACCCCATGCCCTTGGACACCACCGATCAGGACATCGTGTTTGTGGGCCGTATCCGTCCCGACCTGACCGACCCCAATGGCATCTGCCTGTGGTGCTGCGGTGACCAGGTCCGTAAGGGCGCTGCCACCAATGCGATCCAGACCGCAGAGCTGCTGGTAAAGTAAAGATGCTCCCATGCCCCGGGTCCCAGACCCGGGGTTTTTGCTTTTTCAAGAATTCATAAACAGATTTGTCAATAACTTAAGAGTGCATTTACAAGCTGTCGGAAAAAACTTATAATGGGTGCATATTCTAAAGAAAAGGAGACTTTTATCTTATGAATAAGACCCTGAAACGCTTTTTAGCCCTGTGTCTTGCTGTTGTGTCCCTGCTGTGTGTTCTTTCCGGCTGTGGTGGCAGCGGAGACACAGACACCACAACAGAGCCTTCTGTTACAGAGCCGGCGGCGGAGGCGAAGGCTCTGAAGGTCCTGACCCTGGGTCACTCCCTGGCGGTAGACTGTGGCCATATGCTGAACATGATCGCCGCTACCGAGGGCACCGGCGACTATGAGGAGATCATCATCGGCACCCTCTACTACGCAGGCTGCCCCCTGAATAAGCATGTGCAGTATCTGCAGAACAACAGCCCGGAATACAAGCTTTACATGAGCAGCTCAAAAACACCGGATACGCCTCCCACCATCATGGACAATGTGACCATGCAGACGGCCCTGAAGTACGATTACTGGGATGTTATCGTTATGCAGGGCGGCGTGTTCCATATTGCTGAATCCGAAACCTTTACCAACGGCGATATTCAGAGGATTCAGAATTATGTCAACCAGAACAAACGCAATCCTCTGGCTGTTTTTGCCTGGCATATGCCCTGGGCAACGCCTGTGGATAAGACCCTGCGGGATACATACCCCAACACCCCCAATACTTACTACTCCGGCTATGAAAAATATAATGATGAGCGCTCCGGTTTCTACAACGGCATTACCAAGTGCGTCAGCGATCATATCCTTACTGACGAGACCTTCCGGTTCGTGATCCCCACCGGCACCGCCATGGAAAACGCCCTGTCCAGCTATCTGGAAGAGACCGACCTGCACCGTGACTATGCCCATGCTACAGATCTGGCCCGGGTGATGGTCTCCTATGTCTGGTACTGCAAGCTGATGGGTATCGAAAAGCTGGAGGGAATCAATCTGGATACCATTCCTGTAAAATTCTTCAAATCCACCCAGGGTGTCACAGACCGGGTGCTGACAGACGCAGAAAGGGATATTATCCTGGAGTCTGTCAATAACGCTCTGGCGAATCCCCTGCAGATGACACAGTCTCAGTACACCCAGGCCCCCGCCGCCTGACACGCATAATCCAAAAAGCGCGTTAAACATCCCCATGATTGTCATGGGGATGTTTTTTAGAGCAGAAAAAGCAAACCCACCGGCCAAGGCCGGTGGGTTTGCTTGACATAAATTAGGAAAGGGGCTCCAGAATAGGGGCTTCCCTGATGGGGTTTTCGGGGGGGATGTTGGGGTTCTTCAGGGCGTAGTTAACAGACTGGATGATGATGTTCTTGTGCTCCTCGGTGATCTGCAGGTCGCCGAAGATCTTCTCGTTGGCGGTAGCCCGGAGATCCTTGGGGATCACATCCACATTTACCTCAGTCAGCTCTTCCAGGCCGTAGATCTGGGCATAGATCTGGTAAGCAACCAGGAGTCTGCCAAAGTCGGACAGGTGGGTGTAGTCACGGTACAGATCCATCTGGCGCAGGGGATCACCCTCGGGAACACCCAGAACCTCAGATGCGTACTGAATGGCGGTGCCGCTGTGGAACACGAAGTCGTAATCCTCGTCGGTCTCCACATACTTGGTGATCACATCGCAGATCTTAGCGAAGTGCTTATGACGGTCGCCGCCGAATTTGTCGGTAAAGTTCTTTCTGAAGTTCTCAGGTGCCTTCAGGCGGTCGGCACTGTACAGCACCTTGGAAACAGGCTGGGCCCAGGTTGCGTTGTAGGCAAACATAAAGCCAGGGGCTGCGTTTTCCCTGAGGTACTCGGTGAACCACTGGAAATCGCCGTCCAGATGCTCCTGATCGTCGATCTGGGGCCAGGTACCCTCGTTGAACATAATCAGGTCCCACTGCTCCATCTTCACTGCGTCGTTGATGGTGAAGTTTTCATGGACGGTCATAGTGCCGTTGTTGTTTTCGCAGTAGTCGTATACAGGCGCATTATTTTTAATGTTCTCAATATGCTCGTCAAGATAAACGGACTTGTAAACATCCACTACCAGGAAGTCCTGGTCGGGCATCTCGGCTTTCAGCACATTGCACAGCAGCCAGGAAGCGTCCTGGGCATGGCTTTGACCGATCATCAGGACCTTGAAAACAGCAGCCTCTTCGGGGCTCTGGGTCACTTCGGTTGTACCCTCGGTGGTACCTTCAGTGGATTCTCCACCGTTCTGGTTACAGCCGGCAAAAAGGCTCAGGGTCAGAACCAGGCAAAGGATCAGGGTAATAATTCTTTTCATTTTCTTACAACTCCTTTACATATTTGCAAATTCACCGTGGGCCATCAGGCGGAAGGGCTTGGGTTCCGTGTGGGGGGTGAAGGGGTATACATGCAGGGTTTTTTCGCAGGGGGTGTGGTGGTATGCGGAGTAAACGAAGTGGGGCAGGCAAACATCATCTGCCAGACCCAAACTGAACACGGTGGGTACCTTCAGGAAGGACACCATGTTGTTCACATCGAAATAGGTCAGCATATCGAAGATCTGATCGGTGTACTCGGGGTGCTTTGCCAGATATTTGTTGGTGGTTCCGAAGATCCGACTGCCAAGCTCCGTACGCTGCTTCAGGCAGCAGAAGCTGGGCTCGTTGGTGTAGCACTTCTTGCTGATGCCGCTGAGACCGGAGGCCACGATAGACAGGCCACCGCCTTGGCTGCCGCCGTAGGTGACGATCCGCTCCGGGTCTACCTCGGGCAGTGTGGCGATCACATCCATGCTGCGGACAGCATCCAGGAAAATGTTGCGCATGTAGAAGTTTTCTTTGTCCAGAATACCTCTGGTCATCAGGCCGCCGTTGACATCGCCGCTGTGATACACTGCCTTGTCCACGCTGGTGCCGCCCTGTCCCCGGACATCCATGGAGAAGCAGGCCACGCCGGTATTGACCACATCCAGGTGCAGGCCCTTCTCCAGGCTGCCGCCGTGGAACCATGCCACGCAGGGCAGCTTCTGGCCTTCCAGGTGGGTGGGGTAGGAGAACCAGGCGTCGATCCAGGTGTCGTCGTGGGTGTTGTAGGAGATCTCCCAGGTAGTGACCATCTTGGTGTAGGGAGTTTCCAGCTTTTTGCGCTTGATCTGGATGGGCACGGCGCGCATCTGGGCTACAGCGCGCTCCCAGAATTCCTCAAAATCAGGCTTCTTGGTTTGGGCAATGACCTTGTTAATAAGGCCCTTTTCCCGTTCTTCTGCATAGCTCATAGAAATTCCTCCTTTTCCGTTATCCTTATATTACAGTTCGAAACTGAAATTGACAAGGGGGGCGTGCTGCTGGGCGCCGTACACATCCCGCTCGCCCATAGCGCCGGAGGGCAGAGGGCGGACAATGGTAGCCTTAATGGCATTGGCATTGGGGAAGTACACGATGCTCAGCACATCCTCTGCAGGAATGCAGTAAAGCTTTGCAATGACTTCCTGGTTGATAATATTAGCATTTTTGACTTTTTCAAAAGTCTCGTTATCCTTTAGAAGAACATCCAGGGTAAGCTCAAAGGGGCCGGCGTTTTTGGAACGGATTACATTGGCAATATCTTTTAACTGTACGGTCATCCCTGCACCTCCTCATAAACGGGCCGGAACAGCTTTGTGGGATCATCGGTCCGCAGCAGCGCGTAGACGCTGAACACATAAATGGGGCCAACCTTAATGTCCGAGGGGGAGAAGGGGAAGGCCAGGTTGCCTGCGGTGGCGATCCGTCCGGGGTAGCCGTAGTGCAGCATGGTGGAGCGCACCACGGAGCAGACTGCGCTGGAGTGCTCCTGGGTGTCTGCCACCACATCAATGACGATGCCAACCTCGTGGGAGGTGATTTCGGTGTTGGGCTCCAGCTGACCCATAACGCCGTTTTTGCCGTAAACGATAAAGTCCAGCTGATAGTCAAAGTCGGCAGACAGATTGTCGGCAGCCCGCTTTTTTACATTCTCCAGAATTTCGTCTACCTGGGAGATAAAGATGGGATCCCGGTTTCCGCAGATGGAAATGGTGCGGCAGCCTGCCTCTTTTGCACCCTCCAGCTTCACAGAGGGAACATCCTCCGGCACGAACCGGGAGCCGGTGACCCGAACTCTGCGGTCACTGTCGGCGGTGAACACGCAGTCGGAAAGGTCCAGATGACCGCCGGGGCCGGGGAGGATGTAGGGGTTGCTCTTTTCGTAAAGGGTGTGGGCAGAAACAGAGGTGGGGGTGCACTTCCGCTCTGGGTTCAAAGGCTCCACACAGAAGTAGTCTTCACCCAGATAGCCCATAATGCAGTCAGAGCCGCTGCCGGGGGTGGCACAGATAGCGGCGCACTCCAGGATTTTACCCAGATGCAGAGCAAGACCCTTATCGTAGCCAAGACGGATGGCAGGGGCAGCAAAAGCGGCGGGATCGTAGCACCGTCCGCAGATCACCACCTGGGCGCCGCCGTCCAGAGCCTCCATAATGGGCTCAATGCCCATCTGGGCAACGATATGGGTGCTGGCCCGGATGTCGGCTTCGGTAACGGCGGGGGCAGGGCCCAGCTTTTCGATTTTGCCGGCGTTCAGCTGCTCCACCAGGGTGTCGTGGTCGAATTCCGAGGAGATCACTGCCATCTTGAAGGACAGCTTGTGCTCCTTGGCAATTTCACGGATAATGCCTACCTCACGGCTTACATGCACATCAGCGCCGCAGCCGCCGGTAGAGCCGATGACCAGAGGGATGCCCAGCTGGCAAGCGGCCTTCAGCATCAGGGTCAGGTCCCGCTTAACGGCAGTGGCGTTGGTAAAGGGAATGCCGCTGCCCAGGTAATAGGGGCCGGGGTCAGTAGAGCCTGCGTCACAGGCAATGAGGTCGGGCTTCAGGGCAACGCCGGCAAGGAAGGACTCCTCCGGGAAGCCGTAGCCCACGATCCCGCTGGGGGATAAAATCTTCATTTCTTTCATAGTAAGTACCTTTTAATAAAGCTTTGTGTATTCGAAGTCCTTGCCGATACCCAGCTTCTGAAGCGCCTTTTCCCGGTTGGCATCCACTTCGTTTTCATGGTTTTTGTAGAGGTTGTTGCCTTGGCAGTCAATGTCTACCACAAAGGGGCCAAGCTCCTTTACGGTCATGCTCCAGGTGGCCTCAATGGTGCCCAGCTCTTTGAAAAGCTCCACGTCGGTAATGTTAATGTTGGAGACCCAGGAGTTGGGGCTTACACACTGGGGTGAAACATGGACGCACTTTTTCTTGCGCATCATCTCCATGGTCTCTTCGCCCATGGTGGTCTTGCCGATAATCATCCGCAGACCCCACTGGTCCACAGCCCTTGCGCCCCACTTCTCAAAGCGGATGCTGGAGGTGGGCATAAAGGAAATCAGCTTAAAGCCATCCTCCCGCAGAACGATAGGTCCCACATGGATCAAAAGATCCCGCTCCTGTCCTGCCTTGGGCAGGGGATGGCCCTCGTCCAGAACCCAGCGGTGAAGACGGGAACGGCAGGTAAAGGCGTCGCCGGAAACATACACCACATCACCGATCCGTAGCTGCTCCACATCCTCCTGGGACAGAGGTGTTTTCAAATGATAAGTTGCCATGGGTCTTACCTCCCTTCAAACCAGTTGGGGCTGGCCATTTCCTCCACGGTACCGTCAGCCAGGATCCGGTAGCTGCCCCGGCGGGCCACCATGCAGTTGCTGCTGATGGCTACACAAATGCCGGCAATGTGGGTATAAGCATACTCCACATTGACACCCAGCACGGAGGTGTCACCACCGATGCCCATAATGCCTACCCCCAGACTGTTCAGGGCTTCGTACAGATCTTCTTCAATCTGGCGGAACTGGGGATCGGGGTTGTGGGATCCAACGGTACGCAGACAGGCGGCCTCCTTGGCGAGGTTAGCGGCGATGTTGGCAGTGCCGCCAATGCCGATACCCAGCACGTTGGGAGGACAGATGCCACCGGAGCGGGTGGCCTCCACAAAGGAGTCGATAACGAATTTTTCAATGCCCTTGATGCCGTCGGCAAAGGCAACAACCCGGTGGCGGGTGCCGCCGAAGCACTCACTGCCGCCGCCCTTGGCAACATAGGTCACTTCCAGACTGTCGCCGGGAACGAATTGGTATGTAAAGTTGGGAACATTGTTACCCACATTGTCGCCGGGGTCAAAGCCGGTGAGGGGGTGCTTCATGGTAGCCCGGAGGAAACCCTCCTTGGTGGCACGGCGGACAGCGCTGCGGGTAGCCTCCTCCAGCGCCATAAAGCCGCCTTCCAGGCAGCACTCGTTGCCTACCTTAAAATAGAAGATAGGCCACCCTGTATCCGGGCAGGCGGGATTCCGCAGCACAGCGGAGCGGCGGATGCTCTCGTAAGTCTTTTCCAGGCCTTCCTTTGCGGCAGGGCGGCTTTCCTTTGCGATGGCCTGCTCGAAGCCGGCGCAGACATCCGGGGAAATGGTGGTTGCGCCTTTGGCGATGGCGTCAAAGATCACCTGTTCGTAGAGGTCTCTTTTGATCAAACGGTATTCCTCCTTATAGTTTCTTAAATTAATTGTACCAACAGGGGAGAAAAAGGGAATTGCACATTAAACAATTTTTATTGCATTTTGTCCAAAACAATGCAATAATATAGATGTGTGTGATATAGCGAAAGAAAGGCGGAGCAAGGCTATGGAAGAACTGATTACATTACAGCATTTTAATGCCACCCAGCGGCAGTACCACATCTACCGCATTCAGAACAGTACCGTTGCCCATAAGACCCATTACCACAATTATTATCAGGTTTGTTTTGTCACCAGGGGGGAGATCCTCCACGGACAGGGAAGCAAGACCGTTGCCCTGGGTCCCGGAGACGCGTTTATTATTCCCCCGGGCTTTACCCACAGCATCCGGTTCACCGGCGGCACTTCGGAAATGTACTCCTTGTCCTTTGACGGGGCGCTGTTTCGCAGCGAATTTGCCCAGTCCAAGGCCCACCAGTTTCTAAAAAGCCTGCAAACCGGAGAGCCCCTAAGTAACGGTGAAACGGTCCGTCTGCGGGTGATGCTGGACAAGGGCCGCAGAAAGATGCTGCAAAGCCTGCTGGACTGCCTGGTGCAGCAGCAGGAAACCGATTGCCTGCCGGAGCTGTCCGCAGCCCCCAGTATGATCACATCGGTGCTGTATCTGCTGGCACAAAGCTATTATGAGCACCCCCAGAATGCGGGAAAGTTTGACGAGCTGATGCTCTATAACAACACCCTGGTCCAGTGCACCCAGTACATCGACGAGCATTACAGGGAAAAACTGAGCCTGACAGGGCTGGCCCGGCAATTCGGCCTGTCCAGGTCCACCTTCTGCGCCCTGTTTCCTCAGTTTGCGGGAATGTCCCTGGGGCGGTATGTTGCCCAGAAGCGGATATTGGAGGCGCAAATGCTGATCCGTTCCCACCCGGAGATGTCCCTGAACCAGATCGGCGTGGAGGTAGGCTATGAGGAAGTATCCACGTTTTATCGGAATTTCTTGCGGATATCCGGGGTAAGTCCTGCAAAATACCGCAGCATCTGCAGCGGCAGGTCCTTGGAATAAGAATACCCGGGCAGCTTAAGCTGCCCGGGTCAAACTATGTAGGGTTATTCCATTTCTACCATTTCTTCCTTCAGTTCGCTGCGGCGGATCAGGTAGCGGCGGATGGCAAAGAGGCCGGCAATACAAGCAATGCATGCCACATTGCTCCAGGGGTCGTCGTGGCTCAGGATCACATGGCGGGTGATGGCCACAGTCAGCACCTCCAGAATGCTGGCGGGGGTGGTGTCGATGAGCATTCGTACAAACTCCAGACCCACCACGATGGTAAGGACATTGTGCAGATAGGTGCTGATGTCAGCTAAGTAGCCGGAAGCGGTAAAGGCTCTGTAAAGCTCTACCCCCAGGGCGGCCAACAGCACCACAATGGTGATGGCGGCAATGATCCGTTCCAGGGTGTGGAGGATTCTGCGGAAAATATGCTCCACCCTGTGGTCGTGCTTTTCCAGCTTCTCCAGCCGCTGCTGATTCTTGGGGTCAAGGGTGTTTTTTGTGTGGTTCACGGATGATCCCTCCTCATTATGATGAGAATATTGTACACGATTTTTGGAAAAAATGGAACCTTTTTTAAAATATCTTTTAAGTATGGGCAAAGGGCTTGACTTTGGCCGGAATTAAGAGTATAACGGACTAAAAAAGAAATCAGGTGAATCACATGGAATGGGGAACTTTTACATTGACCCATATTGCAACACTGATCCTGGCGGCGGCCATTTTGGCGGCCCTCTATTTTGTCCTGCGGAAGGCATCCCAAAGGGTGCAGATCGCGGTGCTGGGAGTGCTGTCCTTTTCCGGCATCTTCGCCATCATTTACAATCTGGTTGCCTGGGGTGATCCCATAGCCTATCTGCCGCTGCATCTTTGCTCTATCAATGCTATGATCCTGCCGGTGGCGGTGTTTACCCGGAATAGGACCCTGGGAAATCTGCTCCTTGTGTGGTGCCTGGGGGCTCTGGCGGCGCTGGTGCTGAACTTTGAGATGACAGAAACGCTGCTTTTCGGACCTGCCTTCAATGTGTACTACTTCCCCCACATTATGGAGTTTGGCATTCCTCTGCTGATGATAAAGCTGGGGCTGGTAAAAAAGGACCCCAGGTGCATCGGCTCCACCATGGCCATCTCCATGGGCATCTACACAGTGGTGCATTTTCTGAACCTGCTGATCAACAGCTATTGTACCTCTGTCGGCATTGACTACTTTGCCAATTACATGTTCTCTCTGGAGCCTATCAATCCCCTGGTGGCACTGTTCCACAGCGTGATACCGTATTCCTACTGGTATATGTATATGGTGCTGCCCATCGTGTTCGTGTACTTAGTTGCGGTGTATGCGCCGGAGCTGATTCGGGGCTACAAAGCAAAAAAGGCAGCCCTTGCAAAATAAAATACCGGGTGTACCGCGATCTTCGGTACACCCGATTTTTCTTACATTTTTTCAAAGCCTACCAACAGGCCGCCCTTCTCGGCGTAGTAGCTGCACAGTCCTCTGCAGTTGTGTATCTGCACATCCGTCTGAGGAAGGGCATCCTGTATCATACGCTTCAGTGCCAGGGCTGCCGATTCGTTTTTGCAATGGGCGATCCGCACCTTGCCTTTGGACAGACCGGCAGCTTTCATATTCACCACAATGGCTGACAGGGACTTGTTTTCTCCCCGGCACTTATTTGTGGGCTCCAGCGTTCCCTGATCGCTGGCCCTTCCTACGATCCGGATCCCAAGAATACCGGCAAGCTTTGCCACCGCCGGGGACACTCTTCCGTTGGCAGCAAAGTTATTAAGGGATTCCAGCATAAATACCAGCCCGGTGCTTTCTTGATAGCGTTCTATGGTCTGGCAGATATTCTCATATTCCATACCCTCTGCGATACATTCTTCCAGCTTTTCTATAATCAGCACCATTTCGGGTCCTGCCGACAGAGAATCGATCACGCAGACCCGTCTACCGGGATGCTCCGATTCATACAGCTGCTTTGCCACACAGGCGGCATTATAGCTGCCGGATAAGCCGCTGGTGATGGTCACGCAGAATATCTCATCAGAATCTCCAAAAGCACTTAACCAGTCGTTTTGGTTGGGGCAAGAGGTTTGGCTCCTTCCTTTGTAGGAATCAAACCAGGAGATCATTGCCGCTACATCCAGGGCAGCGTCATCTACAAATTCCGTTTCCCCGGCAATCACCTTCAGCGCAGCGGAGGAAAAGGGGATCTCTTTCAACTGTAGTATATTGGCGGAGGAATCCGCAACGATTTTTGTTCTTCGCATATTTTAACATCCTGCCTTTCAGGTTTTCCTGTATACCATACCACAAAGGGTAGTAAAAAAGCTATCCACTGTAGGGTGCGGACCCGCCCTCCATAGTAGAATCTCCGGTTCTACTGCCAAGAGAGTCTGTAAAACGGGGCTTATATGACAATATCCCCGACTGTTTCATCCAAGATACAGTCGGGGACATATTCTCATTTTGTAGTAAGATTTTTGTTGTTTTTGGGCTTGCGCTGCTGGTTTATCCAAACCTTCATTACCATGCTGTGGGGCAGCAGCTTCACCAGCCGTACCTGGTTCCGCACAGGAAGTCCGTGGACAGACACGTCCTTTTTTGTTTTATACAGGTCTTTCAATCCGGTGGCCACCACATCCTTAGCTTCATACAGGCGGTTAAAATATTGGACCTCCGCGCCGTTGGTCTTCATGGCGTGGTTAAAGAATTCTGTTTTCACCCAGCCAGGGTTCATAGCCATTACCCGGATGCCCCGGTCCTTTAACTCCCGGTTCAGTGCCCGGCTGTAGCTGAGGACAAAGGCCTTGGTAGCGCCGTAGGTGGTGATGTAGGGTACCGGCTGGAAGGCAGACAGGCTGTCCAGCTGCAGAATGTGACTGCCACGCCCCATATAGGGAAGCACCAGCCGGGTCATGACTACCAGGGCTTTGCAGTTCAGGTCGATCATCCGGCAGTCTTCTTCTACAGGGATATTCTCAAAGGAACCGAATTTGCCGAAGCCGGCGGCGTTTACCAGCAGCTTCACATTGGGCTTTTCTTCTGCCAGAAGAGTGGAAAATCTGTCAAAGCTTTCGCTGCTGCACAGATCCATAGGCACAGGGCGAACAGGGACGGACACCTCTTTTTCCAAAGCCCCAAGGGCAGTCTCCCGGCGGGCGATGACCCAGATCTCGTCTACTGTTACATATTGGGAAAGCTGCAGGACAAATTCCTTGCCCATGCCGGAGCTGGCACCGGTTACAATGGCAATATTCATAATGTATCCTCCGCAATTGTGTTGTTTTTGAAAAATTCCCGGGCTGCCAATAAAAGGTCCTCTTTGGTGTTGGACAGGATCTCGTCCTGCACGAGAGACAGCAGGAACTTCATGCATTCTCCAATGTGGGGACCGGGCAGATAGCCAAGGGCAAGAAGGTCTGAGCCGTTTACCGCAAGGTCCTTTACTGTCAAGCATGCATCCTCCTCCTGAATCTCGGCAAGAAGGGCTTCCACCTGGGCAAAGTACTCCTTATTGTCGCCGGCTTCCTTGCTGCCAAAGTCTGCTTTTTGCAGCTCTAGGAGCTGGAGAACCATATCCTCGCCGTACTGGCCCAGCCTTTTGCGCAGAAGCTTTTTGTCCGGCTCCAGGGGGGTCATATGATGCTCTACCAGGAATACCACCTGACTGCGCAGAGTGTTGGAGGCTTTCAGCCGCAGGAGAATGCTGTCCGCCATCTGGGCGCCCACCTTAGCGTGGCCGTAGAAGTGGCCATGGCCGCTTTCGTCTGTGGTAAAGGTGGTGGGCTTGCCAATGTCGTGGAGCAGGGCCGCGAGCCGCAGGGTGAATTCCGGGTGGATCGCCTCCACCGCGTGAGCAGTGTGGGTATACACATCATAGCAGTGGTGGACACTGTGTTGATCAAAGCCCACTGCAGGGGAAAGCTCCGGAATGATCTGGGTGATAATGGGGCTGTAACGGATCAGATCCTGGGCGGTGACCAAGGGGAGGAGTTTACATAACTCGTCCAACACCCGCTCCCTGGCAAGACTGTCCATCAGCTCAGCGCAGGCGAACATAGCTTGTTGTGTGTTTTCTTCCGGTGTTAGGTGGAAGCGCACTGCAAACCGCACACCCCGCAGGATCCGCAGAGCATCCTCCCGGAATCGGGCCTCCGGATCCCCCACAGTCCGAAGACGCTTGTTTTCCAGATCCAGTTGACCGTCAAAGGGGTCTATCAAGCCCTGAGAGGGGGAGTAGGCCATAGCATTGATTGTAAAGTCCCGCCGGGCCAGATCCTGCTCAACGGAATCCACAAACTCCACCCAGTCCGGATGCCGGCTGTCGGTGTAGCCGCCCTCGGAGCGGAAGGTGGTAATCTCATACAGACGGTCGGAAACCACAACGCCGATGGTGCCGTGTTTTTCTCCGTTGCGTACCAGTTTGTGATTCTCAAAGATCTGGCAGATCTGCTCCGGTGTGGCGCTGGTGCAAAGGTCGTAGTCATGGGGGATCAGCCCCAGCAGCCAGTCCCGGACACAGCCGCCTACTGCGTAGGCGCTGTGGCCCTGGGCTTCCAGGGTTTCTATGCAGTAAAGCACATCCTTTGGCAGGCGCATGGGGGTATAGGATCTTCCCGGCGTCAGGGAGCACCTGGCGGTAGCGGTCCAGGCGATCATGCCAAGGTAGAATACCGGATTTGCTGACCACAAGGAAATGCAGCAGAAGTAAAGTGCTCCGTAGTTAAAGAATACATACCACCTGCGGCTGCCGGTGCCTGCTTCCAGCATGGTGCGGTGATAGGCAGCCAGCATCAGGAAGACAGAGGCCATAAGCTGAGGCAGGTAATCCTGCAGCTGAGGATCAATATTCCAGCTCTTATACTGGCTCACCAGATGCAGGAGGAAGTATGCCGTAACGGCGGCGTGGAGATAGTAGCGGGGCTGTTCCTGGATGACACGCAAAACACCGGCCACCACCAGACCTGCTGCGGCAAGCAGCCCCAAACCGGCGGTGATGATTCCAAAGATATCCCGCTTGTCGGGAAGGTCTGCCACAGTGGATACCAGAATAGCGGCAGCGGCAATGCAGCTGCCTACACAGGCGGCCATACTCCTGGGAAACAGCTTGGAGATGGAGGGAACGCCACCAAGGGGCATGACAGATACCAGAAGGTACACCAGCGCCGCTGCGGTAAGGATATACATTATATAGTTAGCCGGGTGGGCGGCGAGGAGCAAACCCTGTTCGTCAACGCCTGTGGAAAACAGCCAGATGCGCATGTAAAGTCCCAGCGCACCGGCCCCCGGTATCAGAAAAGGCAAAAGCTTGGGTTTCAGTTTCATAATGATGTCTCCAGGATCAAGATATAAAAACTATTATAACAGCCTTGGGATTCAATTTCCAGTCCTTTTGGAAAATTTAGGCTTGTTTCCGGGTGCGTTGGAGAGTATAATAACAGAAATATACGAAAAGGAGCATGTCCATGCTGATTGGAACGATTACAGTTTTGTCCGCCCTGGCGGCAGCAGCCCTTTGCGCCGGTACAGGGGCTTTTGAGAGCCTTGCCTGGCTATGGATGCTTCCTGCGGGCTTTGCAGGCAGCTTTTTGGCGCTGGCCCTGGCAGCCTTTGGCTTTGTCCTGGTGGCATGCTGGGTAGTAGATCCCGGCAAGCCCCGGGAAAAGGACAGCCGGTTTTACCGGGTTTTGGCGGATTTATGCATTGAGGCGGTCCTTAGCTTCGCCCGGATCCGGGTGGAGACCAGGGGTCTGGAAAAAACCCCTAAGGAGGGCCGTTTTCTGCTGGTTTGCAACCATCTCCATGAGGCAGACCCGGCCATCCTGCTGCGTTACTTTCGAAAGAGCCAGCTGGCATTTGTTTCCAAGCAGGAGAACCATGATATGTTCCTGGTGGGAAAGTTCATGCCCATGCTGCTGTGTCCTCTTATCAACCGGGAGAATGACCGGGAGGCCCTGAAGACCATCCTTCATTGTATCCGGCTGCTGAAGGAAGATAAGGTGTCCGTCGGTATTTTTCCCGAGGGCTACATCCGCCCTGACAGAAAGCTTCACACCTTCCGCCCCGGCGTGTTCAAGATCGCCCAGAAAGCCAATGTGCCTATTGTGGTTTGTACTATCCGGGATACCCAGTATGTGGTGAAAAACTTCCTGAAGTTAAAGCCCAGCCGGGTGGAGCTGCACCTGCTGGATGTGATTCCGGCAGAAGACATTCAGGGAAAGACCACCGTGGAGCTGGCGGAGCGTATCCATGCCATGATGGCCCAGGACCTGGGCGACGATTACCGCCCCGCAGATCAGGAAGATAATACTTGATTTACAGCGATTTTTCTGTATAATGAACATAACTTATTTGGGAGGAAAAACCATGAAGAACAGTGAAAAAACCTTGGATATGATCGTGAATCTCTGCAAGAACCGGGGCTTTGTCTATGCCGGCTCTGAGATTTACGGCGGCCTTGCCAACTCTTGGGACTACGGCCCCCTGGGTGTGGAGTTTAAGAATAATGTGAAAAAGGCATGGATGAAGAAATTCGTCCAGGAATCCCCCTATAATGTGGGCCTGGATGCTGCTATCCTGATGAACCCCCAGACCTGGATCACCACCGGTCATGTGGGCTCCTTCTCCGATCCCCTGGTGGACTGCAAGGGCTGCGGCGCCCGTCACCGCGCCGATAAGCTCATCGAGGAAGCAGAGTCCGGCAAGGGCATCAATGTGGATGCAATGCAGCCTGCCGAAATGAACGATTTTATTACCCAGCATGAGGACGTGGTCTGCCCCAACTGTGGCAAGCATCACTTTACCTCTATCCGCAATTTCAACCTGATGTTCCAGACCAAGATCGGTGTCACAGAGGACTCCTCCTCCACCTGCTATCTCCGGCCTGAAACAGCCCAGGGTATCTTCGTAAACTTCTCCAACATCCAGCGTACCACCCGGAAGAAGCTGCCCTTCGGTGTCTGCCAGGTGGGTAAGGCTTTCCGTAACGAGATCACCCCCGGCAACTTCACTTTCCGTACCCGTGAGTTCGAGCAGATGGAATGCGAGTTCTTCTGCAAGCCCGGCACCGACCTGGAGTGGTTCAACTCCTGGAAGAACTTCTGCAAGAACTGGCTGCTGTCCCTGGGTATTAAGGAAGAGAGCCTGCGTCTCCGGGACCATGAGCCTGCTGAGCTGGCATTCTACTCCCGGGCTACCACCGACATTGAGTATCAGTTCCCCTTCGGCTCCGGCTGGGGTGAGCTGTGGGGCATCGCCGACCGCACCGATTATGACCTGGGCCGCCATCAGGAGGCCTCCGGCAAGGCTCTGGATTATTATGACCAGGAAACCAACGAGCATTACATCCCCTATGTCATTGAGCCCTCTCTGGGCTGTGACCGTGTGGCTCTGGCCTTCCTGTGCGAGGCCTACGATGAGGAAGTGGTGGGCCAGGATAAAAAGGGCAACGACGATGTCCGTACCGTTCTCCGTCTGCATCCTGCCCTGGCTCCTTTCAAGGCGGCAGTCCTGCCCCTTTCCAAGAAGCTGAGCCCCAAGGCAGAGGAGATCTACCATGAGCTGCAAAAGGACTTTATGGTGGACTTTGATGATGCCGGCTCCATTGGCAAGCGCTACCGTCGTGAGGACGAGATCGGTACCCCCCTGTGCATCACTGTGGACTTCCAGACCGTTGGCGACGACACCTGCGAAGCTGACAACTGTGTCACTGTCCGTGACCGTGACACCATGGAGCAGGTCCGTATCCCCATCAGCGAGCTGAAAAACTATATCGCCGAAAAGTGCCGTTTCTAAGAAACAGCATCACCGCCCCGGAATTCCCCGGGGCGGTTGCATTTTTTGTTGAGGTATGTTATAATGCTTACAATATTTTATTCTCCCCAGGGGTGAAGAACTATGAGAATTTTTGAAAAAGCAAACAAGCTGGAAAATGTGCTGTATGATGTCCGTGGTCCTGTGGTGGACGAGGCCAACCGGCTGGAGGAAATGGGCAAGAAGATCCTGAAGCTGAACATCGGCAATCCTGCCCCCTTTGGCTTTTCTGCGCCGGACGAAGTGATCCAGGACATGCGGGATAATATTGCATCTTCCCAGGGCTACTCCGATTCCCGGGGTATTTACGCCGCCAGAAAAGCGGTGATGCAGTATGCTCAGTTGAAAAATATTCCCAATGTAACTATGAAGGATGTGTTCACTGGCAACGGCGCCAGTGAGCTGATCCAGCTGTCTCTCAATGCCTTGCTGAACGCCGGTGATGAGGTGCTGGTGCCCTCTCCTGACTACCCTCTGTGGACCGCCTGTGTCAATCTCTCCGGCGGTAAGGCTGTACATTATATCTGCGATGAGGCTTCTGAATGGTATCCCGACCTTGCAGACATTGAGAGCAAGATCACATCCAAGACCAAGGCCATCGTTGTCATCAACCCCAACAACCCCACCGGTGCGCTGTACCCCAAGGAAATCCTTGAAAAGATCGTGGAGCTGGCCCGCCGCCATGAGCTGATTATCTTCTCTGACGAGATCTATGATCGCCTGGTGATGGACGGCGAAGAGCATATCTCTACCGCATCTCTGGCCCCGGACCTGTTTTGCGTCACCTTCAGCGGCCTGAGTAAGTCTCATATGGTCTGTGGTTTCCGCGTGGGATGGATGATCCTCTCCGGTAATAAGGAGATCGCCAAGGACTACATTGCAGGTATCAACATGCTGTCCAACATGCGCCTTTGCTCCAATGTGCCCGGACAGGCCATTATCCAGACTGCTCTTGGGGGCTACCAGAGTGTGAACGAATACACTGTCCCCGGTGGCCGTATTTATGAGCAGAGAGAATACATTTACAAGGCTATCAACGATATTCCCGGCCTTAGCGCCGTGAAGCCTAAGGCAGCTTTTTACATCTTCCCCAAGATCGATGTGAAGAAGTTTGATATTATCAATGACGAGCAGTTTGCCCTGGACTTCCTGCGGGAGAAGCAAGTGCTGTTCGTGCCTGGCAGCGGCTTCAACTGGAAGCAGCCGGATCACTTCCGTCTGGTGTACCTACCCAGGGTAGAGGTGCTGCAGGAGGCCACAGAAAAGCTGGCGGACTTCCTCAGTACCTACCGCCAAGGTGCAAAGTAAATAGAACCAAATGCCGCCGGCTCTTACCGGCGGTATTTTTTTGGAAATTTCATGTATATTTTTCCTCCCACCGGGTAACAATTAGGCCAAAGGGGGCATAGTAATGAAAGTGCGCGACATTATGACCAAACCGGCCATCCATATCAGCCCGGCGGAATCGGCAGAAGTGGCAGCCCGGACGCTGACACATTATAATATAGGTATATTGCCTGTCTGTGGAAATGATGGCAAGCTTTGCGGCCTTGTGACAGACCGGGATCTGGTGACCCGGTGTATGGCTTCCGGGAAAACACCTGCCCAGGTAACAGTGCGGGAGGTGATGACCGGTCGGGTCACATCGGTTCAGCCGGATATGGATACCGCTGTAGCAGCCCACCTGATGGGCAGGCAGCAGGTGCGGCGGTTGCCGGTGGTGGAAAACGGCAGACTTTGCGGCATGGTGACCCTGGGAGATCTGGCAAAAAGGGAGGACAGCGTTATGGATGCAGCGGATGCTTTGTCCGACATCAGCAGCAATATTTCCTACCCGGAGGGTTAGTTAAAAACCACAGAAAAGCTCTGTAAAAACCGCCTGAAATGCGCGATTTGACTATCCTTAAAAAAAGCAAAAAAATTTCAAAAAAATGCTTGACAAATAAAGACCAAAGTGGTATCATATGCAAGCTGTCCGATGAACGGCGGGTGCCCGGAGGACGGCAAAACCTGTACCTTGTAAATTGAATAACGCAAAGACGAACTATAAAACACCTTGGACAATTATAATGGATTGTTTAAGATATTCGTGTACGAATAAAAACAGCCAACGAAAATTCTTGAGTAAATTTGCTAGACAAATTATTCAAAAACTGATTTGAGCGACCGAAAGGTTGTTTAGATACCATTTTTTGAGAGTTTGATCCTGGCTCAGGACGAACGCTGGCGGCGTGCCTAACACATGCAAGTCGAACGGGACT